>JBHIBA010000014.1:0-33661 GCA_046758845.1 Nitrospinota bacterium | reverse complement strand
CCCACGCGCACCTTCATCAGCCTTGCTTCGGCGCGGGCGAAGGCGTGGCGGGTGAGATGAGTCCTTTCGATGTAGCTCCGGATTACCTGATTCTCTTCCGCCCGCGTGATCCCCTCGACCAGGAGAGCAGGAGGCAGGCCGACCTCCCTGTTCCCAGGAGAAAACTCCGGCTGGGGAACTTCCAAGATGGACGCAACTTTCCCGTTCCTCAAGATGACCAAGTTCCGCTCCACCACCCGTTGGCCCTGGTGATAGCCGAAAGAATATTCCTCAAGAAGATCGTCCCCCACTTGATTTTTCCTGCTGAGTCCGATCAGCCATCCGTCCCCTCCCGAGAAGGTCGTGTACCACTCTTCGCTGGGAAGGCGGCGAAGCTGCATCAGCCTCAAAAATTCCCCCCGGTCGATCCCCGGCTGGATCCGGCTCAGGCGCTCTTCTGCCAGTAGGTAGGCTCCGTATTCGGGAGTGCTGCCGACGCTGATGAATCCCTCCGGTCCGAGACTGTTTTCGCCATAGGGCGCACAGCCCGCGAGGAAAAGGCCCAGCATCAGGGAAGGAAATGAAAGGTTCCGAAGCCAACTCATGGGATCTCCCCTCGGGATATCATGGCTTCCATTTCGCCGTGGCCCAACATCTTGTAAGCCCCCCTGAACTATAACACAGTATATACGAAAAATTACCTCAAACAAAGTTTTTTGCAATTTTCTACTTTACAATAACATAGGCAAGTCTTAGGTTGTGAATCGTTAGGGCTGCTAGCAAAGTAGAGGCTGATGCGATGGTGGATTTCAAAGAACATGTAATCGCCAGGCTTGAAGATTTGCAGGCCGAAGCCCACAGGGTGAAGCAGGAGATGTTCCCCTTTCAGGAAAGATTGGAAAGAATCAACTCCCAGATTGATGGTCTTCGGCTGTACCTGCGTGCAAGCGATCCCTCCAGGGGCGATGCTCTTTCCCGCTCTGAGGGAGAAAGGCTGAGTGCCCTGGACCACATTGAACGCATCTTGCGGCGGGCCGGCAAGCCCCTTCACTATCTTGAGATCCTTGACCGCCTCAAGACGGAAGAGAATTTCGATATTGGCGGGAAGGATCCTAAGTCCAACATGACCGCCAAGCTGAGCACAAGGGACAGGTTTGTCAGAATGGGCAGGGCGGTTTACGGCCTAAGGGGTTGGCGGACAACCGAGACGGAGGACATACTGGAGGACTCATCAGCGCCAACCAACGCTCCCTAACCTTCACAACGCCTGTTTCGGGATGAGAGGGTTGGGGGCGCTTAACGCGAAAGAGCGAGGGTTCTGTCTCCGGGGTGTTCGCAACCTGAGTCGCTCTCGGTGCGTCCCACGGGACGTGAACTGTTTTGAGATGATTCGCGGGAGGAACTGCCGGGCACAGGCGAAGAGAGAGTTCTGCCGGAGTCCCGCGAAGGCCAACGCTATTTCCTCTTGCGGGTGGGTTTCTTCTTGGCAGCCGTTTTCTTTTTGGCTGCTGTTTTCCTGGCGGCGGGTTTTTTGGCGGCCGTTTTCCTTTTCGCCGTCGTTTTCTTGGCTACGCTCTTCTTGGCTACGGCCTTTTTCGCGGTTTTCTTCTTTGCCGTGGTTTTCTTCTTAGCCGTGGTTTTTTTTGCGGCTTTCTTTATGGCCATTCAGTCTCCACCTCCATGGGCCTCGCGGGTATCGTTTACCAGCTTTCAGAACCTTCCTTCATCTCCGCCTGTGCCGTGAGCAGAAAAAAACTTGACCCTAGTATGAGGCAAATGATCTCAAGTTGCAACGTTTTTTTTCGATCCGATTTTTCGATCGAATAGTCTCTCGTGTTTTCGATCGAGGTAAACCGCGAGGACGCAGCAAATTCCTCCCTCCTTAGAATGCCAAGAGGGTGATGCGCCCCGGCCTTGGAAAAGAAAGTCGTCCGTGAAATTTCTCAAAAATCTCAAACACGTCGAGACGGGAGGGGAGCAAGTCGAAAGATCAGGTTCCAACCCAAGCTTCCTGGGGAGTCACGTGTCCCCGGCAGGACTTGCGTTCATCCAGGCGGCAAGAGCCATTCGGGACAGCCGCTTTCCGATTTGACGAGAACTGAGCCGTTTGAGTAGCCTCGGTCCCAAAGGAATGAAGAGCATGCCGGGGTCGCAGGATGGGATCTTTCTTCAATAGAGCGGTGGGAGTCTGAAACCTTTCAAACGGGGATCGGGGTGGGTTTCCGGTGATCGTTGAAAAGCTCTCTTGGACGGGCCCTGCGGAGAATTGGGTCAGTTATGTGAGCAAACACGTCCGGTCGATGCCTCCATGAAGCGTCCTCTTGTCCGCGAGAAGATCACTATCGTCTTGATCGGAACGCTCGACACAAAAATGCCCGAGTACGCCTTTGTCCTGCGCCTCTTGCGCGAAGCGGGTTCGGATGTGCGTCTCGTCGATGTGAGCCTGCGGGGAGAAGGGTCACCCGAGGCGGCAGTCCGTCCCGCAGCCGTCGCGGCGCGGGGTGGATTGGGTCTGGGGGCGCTCCACCGTTTGGACCGCCACGATGCGGCCCGTGTCATGGTGGAAGGGGCGTCACGGATCCTGGAGGAATGGGTCGAGAAAAGCGAAGTCCACGGGGTTCTCGCTCTGGGGGGAGCAAACGGCACCCACCTCGCCTGTGGGGTGATGCGGACCCTTCCCCTTGGGTTCCCCAAGGTAATGGTCTCCACGATGGCTTCCGGCCAGGTGAGACAGTACGTCGGAGCCAGCGACATTGTCATGATCCCTTCCATCGGAGACCTTTCGTTGAACCGCGTCTCACGCCAGATCCTGGCCGAGGCGGTGGGGGCTGTCCTGGGGATGGCCGCCCTTCCACTCGATCGCGATTCGCGGCCGGTTCCTCTTTTGGCCCTGACATCTTTTGGAGTCACCCAGCCTTGCGTGGATCGGGTCAAGAGCGGACTGGAGGCCGAGGGCTACGAGGTGATGCTGTTTCACGCCAGCGGGTCGGGAGGCGGGGCCCTGGAGGAGCTCGTGGGTAAAGGGGTCATCGACGGAGTGATCGACTTGACGACGAGCGAACTCACAGACGCCCTTGTCGGGGGAAGCTTTTCCGCCGGCCCGGATCGACTCGGAGGCGCGGGCGAGCGGGGGATTCCCCAGGTGGTCGTTCCGGGCGCGCTGGACCTGGTCAACTTTTGGGTTCAGGATTTTCCGTCGGAGAAATTTGCGGGCCGCCTCCTCCACCACTACAACCCGGACATCCTCCTGATGCGTGCGAGCGTCGAAGAATGCCGGGAGCTGGGGCGGATCGTGGCCCGGAAGCTCAATGCGGCCCGAGGCCCTGTCGCAGTCCTCATTCCCCTTCGGGGATTCTCTTTACTCGACCGCGAAGGCGGCCCGGAGGTCTCCCCCTACAAAGGAAGCCCCGAAGGACCTTGGTACGACCCGGAGGCCGACCGGGCGTTCGTGGACGGCCTGATGGCCGCGATCAAAGACGTCGAGGTCCGGCAGGTCGATGCCCACATCAACGACCCCTCCTTCGCGGACCTTCTGGTTCAGAGGGCTTGCGAACTCTTCGAGAGGCCCGGACTCCGGAGACGCGACTCTTGAAAATGGGAGAATTGCCCGTCCTCCCGAGAGGGGCGGACGTCCTCGTGATCGGAAGCGGCGCCGCAGGGTGTCTCGCGGCCCTATCGGCGGCCCGGGAAGGGGCGAAAGTTCTTCTGGTGACGAAAGGCCGCGTGCCGAGTGGCGTTTCGGGAATGGCGCGCGGAGGATTCGCCGCCGCCCTGGCCATCCGTGACGCACGAGACAACCCGGAGGTCCACGCCGAGGATGTCTTGCGCAGCGGGGCAGGACTGATCAGCCGCCGCTTCACGGAGGCCTGGACACGGGAGGTCGTTTCCCTTGTGAGAGAGATGGAAGGCTGGGGGCTTGATCTCGTCCGCGAAGGCGGGGACTTCCACCAGAAGGAGATGCCGAAGAACGTTTTCCCCCGAGCGCTTCACGCGTATGACCACACGGGCGTGGCCGTCATGAAGTGCCTGTCGGCGAAAGTCAGGAAGACCCCGGAGATCGAGCGCGCGGAGCAGACGTGCGTTCTGGATCTGACGATCCGGAAGGGACGCTGTGTCGGGGCCGTCGCCTTGAACTATGACCGGGGCCATTGGCTGACCGTTTCGGCGCCCGCGGTCGTCTTGGCCTCGGGAGGCGCTTCCGCTCTTTTTCTCGCCCACGATAATCCTCCTCTCATCACAGGGGACGGACACGCCATGGCCTACCGGGCGGGGGCGTCGATTATTAATTTGGAGATGATCGACTTTCAGCCGCTTTGTATCGCTCCGGAAGAGATGCGAGGGTTCGCCCCGCATCCGACAGGCTTCATCATCATGGGTAGCCGTTTCCGGAACGTCCTCGGGGAGGAGTTCATGGAGCGCTATTTTCCGGGGACGGCGGAGCAGGCGAGCCGGGCCGAAATTTGTCGTGCCATGGCGCTGGAGATCTACCACGGTCGGGGAACGCCGGCCGGCGGCGTCTACCTCGACAGCACGGATCTTCCTCTGAAAACCATTCTTCGTTACGCCCCTCACATCTACCGGCAATACAAGAATCACGGGATCGACCTGACCCAGAAGCCGCAGGAACTGGCGCCCGGATCGCACACGTGGCTGGGGGGCGCGAAGATCGACCTGTGGGGGGCCACCGAGGTTCCGGGTCTTTTTGCCGCCGGAGATAACGCCGGGGGAATCCACGGCGCCAACCGGATCGGAGGAAGCGCTCTCTCCGCGGCCATGGTCTTCGGCGTCCGGGCGGGAAGGGCGGCGGCCCGTCTGGCCGAGGAGGTCGGCGGAAAGGGGGAGGCGGAGGTCTGCCTGGGAGGGGAGGGCGTCCGCTGGATTTCCTCGGTTTGGGAACGAAGGGAAGGGATTCCGGTTGAGGAGCTGAGGAATCGAATTCGGAAAGTGGTCCAGCAGGACCTCAACATCGTCCGGGAGGGATCCAGGCTCAGGGCTGCCTTGGACCGCCTGGATGAATTTGAGGCCGGCGACCTCCAGCGTCTGACGCTCGCCCCGCCGGGGGCGTTGGAGGCCATGGGGCGATCGGCGCGTTTCCAGGCGGTTCGCTCCGCGACCGAAACGCGCAACCTGTGCCTGGTCGCGCGCATGCTGGCATCGGCGGCCCTGTTACGAACGGAGAGCCGAGGAGCCCACTACCGCCTCGACTATCCCGAGACCGACCCGAATTGGAACCGCCTGTCCTGCATTCGGCGCGGCGCGAACGGCGGGATGGAGTGTTCCTCCATTCCAGCGCAGGAGTGAGGAGACGGCCCGGACCTTTGACAGCGTCCGGGCGGATTGACTAACCTCGAACCGGTCGATGCGTCCCTTGATTGCCATTTTTTTGTTCGTCAGACAAGGAGCCCTGAATCGCTCACTGCCCCGCAAGGGGACCTCGCGCCTGGGGGTGAGCCTTTGGCCACTCGCGGCTTGGGCGACACCAAGGGCCTGAGAACTCGGCTCGGGGCAGAGAGGTCCGGGACGGCGGAGAAAGTCCAACCTCCACGATTCCCCTGACGCAGGCGGGAACATTCTAGCGGGAACATCCTAATGGTCCGAATCGAAGAGATAGAGACGATTCACGTTGCCCTCCCAACCCGGCGGGCGCATAAGTGGACGGGGCTCACCGGGACGATCGGCGGCTATGTGCTCGTTCGCATCGTGGGAGACGGCGGGACCGTCGGTTGGGGCGAGGCCCCCGTGATCAAGGACTGGGGGGGTGACTACGGCCGGTATTTCGGCGAGTCGCCCGGCACGACGATGTACGTCGTCGGGAATTACTTGGCTCCGGCGGTCACCGGCGTAGAAGCGGGGAACTTCGCGGGCCTCCACACTCGGATGGACGGGGCGATTCGGGGATACCCCTACGCCAAGGCGGCCGTTGAGATGGCGGCTTATGACCTGGCTGGGCGTTCTCTCGGGGTTCCGGTTTGCTCGCTCCTGGGCGGCCGCGTGAGGGATTCCATTCCGGTCACTCATTCCATCGGATTTCTGCCGATGGACGAGGCGGTGGCCGAGTGTGTGCAGGTTGTCCAGGAGGGGATCCGGACGATCAAGATCAAGGTGGGCGTGAATCCGAAACGGGATATCGAGATCGTTCGCCAGGTGCGCGAGGCGGCGGGAGAGCACGTGGACCTCTGCGTGGACGCCAATCAGGGGTACTCGAATCCGGGCGAGGCCATACAGACGCTCAGGGCCATGGAGCCTTACGGACTCAAATACGCCGAGCAGCCGGTGGAGGGAATGGCGCGGATGGCTGAAGTCGCCCGCGCCATCGATACGCCTGTGATGGCCGATGAGAGCGCGTGGAACGCCCACGACGTTTTGGAGATCGTCGAGCGCCGCGCGGCCGACCTCATCTCCATCTATACGACCAAGCCCGGGGGGCTTTACCGTGCGATGGAGGTCGCCGCGGTGGCCCGGTCCGCCGGGCTTCCGTGCAACGTGAACGGTTCGGTGGAGACGGGCGTCGGCAATCGCGCGAATGTTCACCTGGCCGCGGCCGCCCCTTCCGTTACGCTCTCCTGCGTGGTGCCCATCTCCACTCCCGCCGAGGCCCAGCACGGCCAGCTGGCGGGAATCTACTACATAGACGATCTCATCCTGGCGCCTTTCGAATTCTCCGACGGCGCGATTCAAGTGCCCCAGGGGCCGGGAATGGGGACCGGCGTGGACGAGGATAAGGTCGCGCGTTATCGGGTGGACCGCCGTGCCTGAGGTTCGCAAGGTCGCCGTCCTGGGGGCCGGTCACGGGGGTTGCGCGGCCGCCGCCGTCCTCACGCTCCGCGGGTATGAGGTGCGAATGCACAGCCGGTCCGAGGGGCGACTCGCCCCTTTGCGGAGCGGCATCTCCGTTCGAGGCGAGTATCAGGGAAGGCCGATACCCGCGCTCCTCACGACGGATCTGGCGTCTGCCGTTTCCGGCGCCGATCTCGTGATGCTGGTCGTCCCTTCGGTGGCCCACGAGGGCTACGCGCGCGCCCTGGCCCCGGTCTTGCGGCCTGAGCAGGTCGTCTATCTGAACCCGGGACACACGGGCGGGGGGTTTCACTTCGCCGCCGAGCTTCGCGCCGCCGGGGGCTCGGACGCGCCCCTTTGCGAGTCCGTGACGCTGACGTACATCTGCCGGATGGAGGGAGAAGCGACGGTCGCCGTTTATCGGGAAACGACGAATCTCCGATTTGCCGCCCTGCCGGCGGGCCGCACGGAGGAGCTGACGCAGCGTCTGCGTCCGCTGTTCCCCAACCTGCGACCGGCTTCGAACGTCTTGGAGACGGGCTTCATGAACATCAATGCGGTGATTCACCCGCCCGGGGTGCTGATGAACGCGGGGTGGATCGAGTTTACCGGGGGCGACGTCCTGTTCTACAAGGAGTCCATCACGCCCGCCGTGGCGCGGGTCATCGAAGAGGTGGACGCCGAGCGCCTCGCCGTGGCCGGGCGGCTGGGACTGCGCCTTCCGGCCTTCATCGATTACTTCTGCGAGGCCGGCCTGACCACCGAGGCCGCAAGGAGGTCGCGTTCGGTGTATCGGGCGATGCAGGAGAGCGGGCCGAACCGGACGATCAAGTCGCCTTCGTCCCTCGACCACCGCTACGTTCACGAGGACGTCGGGTACGGCCTGATGCCGATGTCCGAGTTCGGCAGGCTCGTCGGCGTCTCAACGCCCGCCATGGACAGCCTCATCACCTTGGCCTCCATCGCTCAAAACAAGGACTACCGTCGCGAGGGGCTCACACTGGCCCGGATGGGCGTTGAGGGGCTTTCGCCCGAGGAGCTGTTGGCCTCCGTGGCGTAGGGAGCCTGGAGGGGAAATGCAGAAAGAAGTCATCTCCCGTCAGCGGGCGGCGATGGCCGAGGCCGGCGTGGACGCCCTCGTGGCCATCTCTCCGGAAAACTTCGCCTATACGGCCGGATTCGTCGTTCCCTCGCAGCCCTTGATGCGCTGGCGCCACGCCATGGCGGTCGTGACGCGCGACGGCCGAGAGGCCATCGTGAGCGTGGACATGGAGGAGAGCACCGTCCGGAGCCGGGCGGGGCAAGTAGAAGTGCGGGTTTGGGGAGAGTTCACCGACCGGCCGATGGCAGCGCTTGCCCAGTTGCTTAAGGACCAGGGTCTTGCAGAGGCCCTCATCGGAATCGAGATGGATTACCTCCCGGCGGGAGACTTCGATCATCTGAAGGGCCTCTTGCCGAAGGCGCGCTTCGCACCCGCCGAGCAGCTTTACGGCCGCCTTCGACAGTTGAAGACGCAAGGGGAGATCGATCTGCTCCGGCGGCTTTCCCGGATCACGGATCAGGCCGTGGGGGAGGCGCTCGGGGCCGTGGGGGCCGGCCTGACGGAGATGGACCTGGCCGCGGCGCTGACCAAGGCGATCTATGCCCGGGGCGCAGAGCAGTTCAAGCTGATGATCATCGCCACGGGGGAACGGAGCGAGTACCCCAACGTGGGACCGACACACCGCGTCCTTCGGCCGGGGGACCTCTGCCGGGTGGAGATCTTTGGGGTCATCGGAGGCTATCACGCCGCCGTGTGCCGGACGGCGGTGGTGCAAAGAGCTTCGGCCGAGGCCGAGCGGATCTGGCGGAACCTGATCGAGTGCAGGTCGCTCGTTCTAGACGGGATCAAGCCCGGCGCCGGCGCCCGGGCGATCTATGAAGCCTTCTTGAAGAAATTCAGGGAACTGGGGCTTCCCCCCATCTCTTTCGTCGGGCATGGCATCGGTCTCCACCTGCACGAAGAGCCCTACCTGGGAAAATACACGGACAGCCCGTTGGAAGCCGGTATGGTGCTCGGGATCGAACCACTGGTTTTTGGGGTGGGGAAAGGGTTCGGTCTTCAGTGCAAGGACATGGTCCTGGTTACGCAGGACGGATGTGAGGTGCTTTCCGACCAGACCCCCAACGACCGGTTGATCGTCATCCCCTGAGTGGAGTCGCGACGGCTGAGGACGCTCAGCCGTGTCTGGCCCGGTGAAAAGGACAGCCGTAGGGTCCATCCACCCGGGGCGATGGTCGGTCCCTCTGCGGCCCAAGGGCGTTCGCGGCCCAAGGGCGTTCAGATTATTTCCGTTCTTCTCCGGGCGGTTGGGGAGGGCCGGAGAGACCGGGGCGCCGCCCTGGATAGCCGGTCCACTCGGTTGCATCGATCACCAGACCGGTGACTTCTCGGGCGTCGTCGGAGGCCAGATAGACGGCCGGTTCCCGAACGATGTCGGGCGGGAGCCAGTCCTCTGGCCAGAGGTCTGCACAGGAGCGCCGCGACAGGGCTGTGTCGGCGATGCCGCCGGGGTGGAGTCCGTTCACCCGGACGCCCGTCCCCTTGAGTTCCGCCGCCAGGGCCTGGGTGATGCCCTCCACGGCGAACTTGGAGGCGCAGTAGACCACGAAATCGGCCACCCCGACCCGTCCCAATCCCGAAGACAGGTTGATGATCGAGCCTTCCCCCCGAACCAGGAGGACGGACAGCGCCGCCCGGCTCATGTACAGCAACCCCTTGACGTTGATGTCCACGAGTTGGCTGATGGCCTCGGTGGGCATCTCGGCCAGGCGTCCCCGGTAGAGGGTTCCCGCGTTGTTGACCAGGATGTCGATGCGCCCAAAGCGTTCCAGTGTCCGATCGACCACTTGGCGGGCGGCCTCCGCCTGGGACACGTCGCCCGGAAGAGCGAGGGCGGTCTGCCCCGCCGAAGCCAGATCCCCCGCCACCCGCTCAATTTCGTTTCGGGTCCGGGCCATGAGGACCACGCGGGCTCCTTCCGCGGCGTAGGCCCGGGCGATCTGCTCGCCCAACCCGCGTCCCCCGCCCGTGACGATGGCCACCCGGTCCTGAAGCCGCACGACCTCCTCCGAAAGGGGAATGAGAAAAACGCGACTCTCCGAGAAATCCCTTATAATCGGCTATCTTACATGCGTTTCCCAGAAGGACCGAAGGAGAGCGCGGCTGGACGCGAGGTTTGTGAAAGGGGGGAGATCAAGGCGGCGGCGCCGGATTCCCGGCTGACGGCGATCTGCACGGTCATCGCGACCGGGCGGGTCTGCCTCTCAGGATGACCTTCTCTTCTTCTTAAGCCCCTTTACGGGCGATCTTCTTCATACGGCGATGGCCAAAGAGAACACCGACTTCCGTTTAATCGGTAGACCGACACCTCTTCTGGAAGCTCCAGCGAAGGTCCAGGGGCTGGCGAAGTTCGTCACGGACCTGCGTCTCCCCCGGGCCCTTGTGGGGAAGGTGCTGCGAAGTCCCCATCCGCACGCCCGGATCGTAGAAGTGGATTCCGCGAAAGCAAAAAGGATTCCGGGAGTTCGGGCCGTGATCACCTGGCGGGACATTCCGCACATCCGGTGGGGCCATGAAATAAAAAACCAGACGGCCCTGGCAGCCGACCGCGTCCGGTTCCTCGGGGAGGAGGTCGCGGCCGTCG
Source organism: Nitrospinota bacterium (assembly GCA_046758845.1). Lineage (GTDB taxonomy): Bacteria > UBA8248 > UBA8248 > JACPRG01 > JBHIBA01. Next base: position 23,219 of record JBHIBA010000014.1, on the reverse strand, counting down.
CAGCCTCCGACGAGGACGCCGCGCTGGAGGCGCTGGACCGGGTTCGGGTGGAGTACGAGCCCCTGCCGGCGGTTTTCACCCTTGACGAGGCGCTGGCCGAGGGCGCGCCCCGGCTTCACGAAGAGAGCCCGGACAACGTGGCCCGGCGAATGAATTTCTTGCGGGGAGACCTGGAGAAGGGATTCACGCAGGCGGCGGCCGTCTACGAAAACGTCTTCGACACCTCCATGCAGTACCAGGCCTACATGGAGCCCATCGGGACGGTCGCCGACGTCGATCCGTCAGGGAAAATTACGCTCTACGCGCCGGTCCAGAACATCTTCCCGGCCCGGGACCGGGTGGCGGAGGCCCTGGGTGTGTCTACCTCCCGGGTTCGCATCGTCCAGCCGGCTGTCGGAGGGGCCTTCGGCGGGAAGATGGTGGACGAGCCGAACACCATCCTGGCGGCCCTGCTGGCCCGTGCCGCAAGCCATCCGGTGGCCCTGTTGAACAACCGTACGGAAGAGTTCCGGGCCTCGCGCCCCAGGGTGCCCTACCGGATCCGCCTCCGTGTCGGGGCCGCCCCGGATGGAACCCTCACGGCCAAGGAGGCCTTCATACAGGGAGACGCGGGCGCCTACTGCGGGCGGACGCTGAAGGTCTTGAGCGTCACCTGCATGCGGATGGACAATTGTTATCGCTTCCCGAACCTCAAGACCGACGCCCAGATGGTTTACACGAATCACCTTCCGACGGGCTCTTTTCGCGGGATGGGCAACCCTCAGATGGTCTTCGCGCTGGAGGCTTGCCTCGATCATCTGGCGGGGGAATTGGGGGTCGATCCTGTCCAGTTCCGCCTACAGAACGCCATCCGGGAACAAGAGAGGTCCATTCACGGCTGGGAGATGAAAAGCTGTGGTCTCTCCGACTGCATCCGCGAGGCGGCGCAAGCCATCGGCTGGTCGGAACGCAGGAGGGGGAAGCCCGAGGGGAGGGACGCCGGCCGGGCCACGGGAAACGGGGGCTCTGTAAGAGTCCGGGGCCTTGGAATGGCTTGCGCGATTCACGTCAGCGGGAACCGCGTCCACGTGGATTGGGACGGAGCCAACGCCGAGGTCCGCATCCGTGAAGACGGCCAGGCGTCTCTGGTCATCGGAGAAGGGGACATCGGCCAGGGGGCGAACACAGTCCTGGCCCTCATCGCCGCGGAAGAGCTTGGCTTTGACCTGGAGGACGTAGAGCTGTCCCCGGCGGACACAGACTTGACGCCCCTCGGGTTCGGGGCGAGGGCGAGCCGCCTGACCTTCATCGCCGGCAACGCCGTCCGGCGGGCGGCGAAAAAGGCCAGGGACGAAATTCTGAAGCTGGCGGCTCCTTACCTGGAGGCGGACACCGAAGACCTGGAGATCCGCGACGGGAAGATCTCGGTTGTGGGGAGCGGGGGGAAAGGCGTCTCCGTTCAGCGCGCGATCCGGGATACGGTTTGCAGGCCCGGGTGGGAGCCCGTCGTGACCCGGGCGACCTACGACCCCCCATCGGTGATGGCGGACGAGACGCGATACGGGAACGTCGCCGCTGCATACACGTTCACCGCCCAGGCGGCCGAGGTGGAGGTGGACTTAGAAACCGGTCGCGTTGAAGTCTTGCGGCTCATCGCGGCGGACGATGTCGGGCGGGCGCTGAACCCCCTGACGGCCGAAGGGCAGGTGGAGGGGGCCGTCATCCAGGGAATGGGGATGGCCCTGTTCGAGCGCATGACTTTCGACGGGGGAGAAGTGGTGAACGGCAGTTTCGCCGATTATCCGTTGCCCAGGGCGGAGGGTTCCCCGCAGGTCGAGACTATCCTTGTCGACACGAATGACCCTTACGGCCCGTTCGGCGGAAAGGGCGGCTCGGAGACGCCCATCGACCCGACGGCCGCAGCCATCGCCAACGCTGTTCATGACGCCACGGGGGTGAGGATGACCTCCCTTCCCATGACGGCGGAGAAATTACTAAAAGCCCTGAAGAGGCAAGCGCCGTGATAGACGGGACCCGGCTCCCGCGCCTTCTCTGACTTGAAGGTTCAAGCCGAGAGGTAGCCGGTTCGGCTACTTGGTGATTTCCCAATAGATATGGCCGGCCTCATCCAGGATCAGCTTTTCCATGGCCAGGCGGACGGCCCCGGACGATCCGGGGATCGCGAACACGACCTTTCCCCGGGCGACTCCCGCGGTGGCCCGGCTCATGATGGCGCCGGCGCCGATGTCCTCATAGCTCAGCATTCGGAAGATCTCGCCGAACCCGGTCAGGGTCTTTTCCAGAAGCGAAGAGACCACCTCGTAGGTCCCGTCGCGCCGCGCAACGCCCGTCCCTCCGTTTGTGATCAGAATCCAGATGTCCGGGCTTGAGAGGCAGGTCTCCAGCTCCCGTCTCACCTCTTTCGGGTCGTCCTTGACGATCCGATACCGGGCAATGCGGTGACCTTTTTCCGTCAGCAGGTCTCGAATGAGTCTTCCGCTCTTGTCGGTTTCCTCGGTGCGGGTGTCGCTGACGGTGATGACCGCGAAGGGCAGATGTTCCTTGTCGGCGCTGAGCTCCTTGTGTTCGGCGTAGCCGCCGGGGTCTTTTGCTTTATTTTCTGGCACGGGGCGTGCTCCTTACATGTATGGCAATTAACCGGTCCCGCTTGTCTCAATCCTGGGAACGCTGTGCAGCGCAGGTCATGTGCCCAGAGAATTCCCCAAAAACAAGTATATCAGCCTGAAAGGGAGAAGTGGGGACAGGCCGGTTCCGTTGTCCCCTCTGCGCCCGTAACTCCATGCTTCTCTGGGGGATTCACGATTGTGGCGGCCCAACCGGACTCTTGAAAACAATCCAGACAGAATTTTTGCCCTGAAGGAAATAAGTTTCTCCCGTTTCTGGTTATAGGCAGTAGGCAGGTCTATCGGTGCGGGAAAAAAACGAAGCTCAACAGGAATCAGGGCCGTCGCAAGGGAAAATTCCCCTTGTGCTTGTCAATCACCTCAGACCCGAGAGGGGGAGGAGGGAAGGATGAAGAAGTTTGCTTGTAGTTTCGTCGTTGCGGCTGTCGCCATGCTGTTCATCGCAGGGGCCGGGGTCAGTGAGGCTGCCTGGCACAAGGCTAATCCTTGTGCCTATAAGGTGATGGCGAAGGATAACCCCTGTGCCGTGAAGGCCATCAATCCTTGCGCGGGCAAGACGATCAATCCCTGCGCCGCCAAGACGATCAACCCCTGCGCGGCGAAGACGCTGAACCCCTGCGCGGCGAAGACGCTGAACCCTTGCGCGGCGAAGACGTTGAACCCCTGTGCGGCGAAGACGCTGAACCCCTGCGCGGCCAAGACGCTGAATCCCTGCCTCGCGAAGAGCCTGACGGCGGAGCAGGCCAAGACGCTGAACCCCTGCGCGGCGAAGAAGTCTAGCCTGAAGTAGTCCAAAATTCGCTCGAAGAGTGGTAACATGAAGTAAAAAGAGAGCCCGAGGGGTTTCCCTCGGGCTCTGTTGTTGGTTCTTGCGAGGAAGGACGTATTCGCGAAGATGCCGCGGGCCGTTACTTTCGCGATGGTGTTGGTGGGACTACTGTTCGGCTCCCCGGCGAAAGGCCAGGGAGCGAACCAGCCGGTCCAACAAGTGGAGCAGTTTGTCCTCAGGCACTGGAAGCTTCCCCTCGCCCTTCAAGGAGAGGTCCCGAAAGGCTACTCTCCGCTGGAGGCGTCGCTGGACCCTGAGTCCTGCGGGGTATGCCATCCCGTTCAGCACCAGGATTGGAAAACGAGCCTCCATGCGAAGGCCATGGGACCGGGGATCGTCGGCCAGTTGGTGGACATGTTCCGCGCCTCCCCGGCGGATGCGCTCAATTGCACGACCTGCCACGCCCCCCTGGCAGAGCAGCAGCCCGTGCGGATCCCCCCGTCCGGAGCGGCCGGCAAGAACCCGGCCTTCGCGGAAGGGCTGGACAAGAAAGGGTTGGTCTGCGCCGCCTGCCACGTGCGGAACCACCAGCGCTTCGGTCCCCCGAAGGCGGGCGAGCCCCTCGGCCCGAGCCCGGAAAAGGCCCCGCACGGCGGCGTAACCCGCACCGTCGCCTTTGAGCGTTCCGAATTTTGTCGGGAATGCCATCAACACCCGCCTTCAGCGGCAATCAATGGGAAGCCCATCGAGAATACGTACGTGGAGTGGAAGGAAGGGCCGTATTCGAAGATGGGCGTCCAGTGCCAGGACTGCCACATGCCGGGTCGTCGGCACCTCTGGCGGGGGATCCACGACAAAGAGATGACGGCTCGCGCCGTCGCGCTGGGCGTCCAAGTCGCCCGGGGCAAGAAAGCGGCGCCGGGACGGGTCGTCGCAAAGATCGAGCTGACGAATACGGGCGCTGGACACATGTTCCCCACGTACATGATCCCCGCCGTCTTTCTCAAGGCGGAGCTGCAAGACAAAGACGGGAAAGCGGTCGAGGGAAGCCTGCGGACGGACCGCATCCAGCGTCTGCTTGAGTTCACTAACCAGGGCTGGGTGGAGCGGGCCGATACCCGCATTGCGCCGCAAAAGACCCACATCTTCCACTACAACGTTCCCAATCCCAGGGGAGCCAAGCGGCTTCGCGTGTACGTCGAGGTCCACCCGGATGATTTCTACGGCAGGTCGTTCTTCCCTTCATTTCTCCAAGGACAGTTGAGCGCCGAGGCCCGGAAGCTGATCGAAAAGGCCCGCGGCCATGCGATGTCCACGCCCTACATCCTTTACGACCGGACCCTCCTGCTTCCGTAATCCCACCTGCACCGGAGCCATCGTCCTGAGTTACGAACGGGAGCGCCAAATCGTTGCCATGTCATTTTTCAATGAAAGACCCGCTCTCGTTTTTTGCGGGGGGCGCTTTTTGTAAGGCGCCCCCCCGCGCCCCCCAGCAAAACTTCTGACGGCCGAGCTTGAGGCTCGGCCTGCTTTGGATCGAGTGTGGGATTGGCCGAGTCGGTTGTGCGTGCCCCCTCGGTTGCTTGATTCTTTGGCCGGATGCCCGTCTGCCTGCGGCAGCCGCAGCATCCGGCCAACCAGGCACTTTTAGGCGAAAGAGGGCGGCCCCGCATGGGGCCGCCCTCTTTCGCGAAACAAAAGTTTTCCGGGGGGTCCGGGGGGCCCCGGACGCACCGCGTCACGTTTCCGCACTGGCGTGCCTGGTGAATCACCCTCGGAAGGCGTGCGCCAAAGACGCCCGGCCTAAGCCCACGGACCTCCAACCGCAGTTCGGCCGGCACGCGAGTGCCCAAAAAGGCCCCCTGGGAATCCGGATTTTCATCCCTATCTGCGTGAGGGCCGTTGGTCCGCACCCAGAGTCTCTCCGCAGATCGTCCAAATTGCGAGACCCTGTGCGCTATGCTGTGAGGGGGCAATGCGAGCCCGTCGCGGATTGGCTGGCTGTTGTCGAGACGGGTCTTGTCGGGTGTGCTCTCATCTGACGCTTTTTGAGCTACCTCTTTTTCTCAACAAAGCTTTCCCATACGTAGCGGACGACGCCTCGGATCTCTTCATCGCTCAACACGTGCCCATAGGGTTTCATGATGTCGAAGTTCTTTTCCTCGGTGACGGCGATCCGTCCTTTCTTGATCAGCCAGAAGATGAACTCGTCGGAGAAGCGGTCCATGAAAACGCCGTCGGTCTGGTCGGCGGGCGCCGGCTGAGCCACGCTGACAAATGGTTTGTCCGGGGCCTGCTTGCCGATCGCCTTGGGGCCGTTTCCTTTCCCCTTCGGGCCGTGGCACTCCTCGCAGGCTCCCTCGAACATCTCTTTGACTTCTTCGCGGGATAATTCATTCCCTTTGGGCGGGCGCCACTTGCCGTTCAGGAGGAATTTCTCATAGGCCATGAGGGCCCTGATTTCGTCGTCTTCCAGAGAATCCTCGAAACTGGGCATGGGGAGGATGTCATATCGACCGGTGTTTTTTTCCCCCTTGATGACGGCGAGCTTCCCGTACTTCACCACATCGAGTATGTATTGCGGCGTCAGCCGTCTCATGTAATTGGGGTTGGCGAAAACCTGGGGATAGGGCATCGTGTTGATGTAACTCGGGCCCCGTCCGTCCCCCGTTTCTCCGTGGCAAGAGAAGCAAATTTCCTTGTACACATCCTTCCCCAGGGCTACGTCCCCCTCGATCTCAGCGGCCGTCGAGGGAGCCACCGCCCACCAGACGGCCAACGCGACTCCAAGGAAAGGGCCTCGGAAAACCTTCATGTTGACTCTCCACAACTTCCGGGTTTCGCGCCTCCCCGCGGTCTTGTATCACAACAAACCGAAGGGGGGTAGCCTTTCAGCTACCCCCCTTTCCCCGGCGATCTCTCCAATCCAGAAAAGGAATGGCCTTTTACTTCTTGGGTGAGCAGGGGTTGCAGGGATTACGCTTGGCCGCGCAAGGGTCGCAGGGGTTGCCCTTTCCGCCCCCTCATCGGCTCAGCTTTTTCATCAAGGCTTTGCGCTCCTTCTCCCACCGGAGCATCTCCTTTTTCACCTGGGGGGTGAGGGAAGCGACATAGGCGTAGAGGTCCATGTATTCCTGGGAATTGGGATCCATCGGCTCACGGCCGAGAAAGACCGTGTTTCAGAGGTCGTTCATGATGCCGATGTTGGCCACAAAGTTGGTCATCGAGAGCCGCGGGTAGTGGAGCGCGGCTCCTCGAAGCGCGGGAATCGGCACGGGAACCCGCGAGCCGTCAACAGCCCTGGCGGTCCCGCCGATTGTGCCCCCGCGCGGATGACAGCCGGCGCAGCCCAGATCGTTGAAGAGCTTCTTTCCCCGACCGACGGCGTCGGCGATGGTCTTCTCCGGTCGAAGTGTCTGGAAATAGGGGCCCATAGGGACCTGCTTTTTCTTCTGAGCGGAGGCCGTCGCGGATGTGCCCGCCGCGATCAGCGCCGCCACGATGAGGACCAACGCGGCCCTCGTTAAAAATCGAAGCATCCCTTCATCTCCCTTTCATCTGACCGCGTCCATGAAACCGTTCACTCGCGCCTCTTTCTACCAATCAAAGATGCGGACAATTGGACGCCTTGAGGCCGGCCAACGATGTCAAACAATTCCTCGTCAAATCCGCCGGCCCCAGGCGACGCCTAGAAAACCTGTGTTTTTCCCTTCTTCAGCGACGACCTACTTCGCGGCGCAGGGGTTGCAAGGGTTCGCCTTGGCCGCGCAGGGGTTGCAAGGGTTCGCCTTGGCCGCGCAGGGGTTGCAAGGGTTCGCCTTGGCGGCGCAGGGGTTGCAAGGGTTCGCCTTGGCCGCACAGGGGTTGCAAGGGTTCCCCGCCATCCCGGCCTTGGCCAGATAGACGTAGTTCGCGCTCAACCGGCCCCCCCGGTCCAGCATGGAGACGATGATCCGCTCGCCCGCCTTGATGGTTTTGGCCGAGGACTTTTCCCGTCCACGGGTGAAGCGGGTCTTGTTGTGAACGCCGACCCGGAGCTTCTTGCCGTTCCACTGGACTGATAGGTGGTCCGCTGAGGCGTAAATCACCTTGCCGATGATCATCCGGGCCTTGGCCGATGGGCCCTTGGCAGCGCCGGCCGCGCACGGATTGCAGGGGTTCGCCTTGGCGGCGCAGGGGTTGCAAGGGTTGGCGGCCTTCTTGGCGGCGCAGGGGTTACAGGGGTTGGCGGCCTTCTTGGCGGCGCAGGGGTTGCAGGGGTTGGCGGCCTTCTTGGCCGCGCAGGGGTTGCAGGGGTTGGCGGCCTTCTTGGCGGCGCAGGGGTTGCAGGGGTTGGCCGCATGGTATGTGGCCTGAGCAGTCTGGGCCATCCCCAGGACCGAAGCCCCCACAAAAGCCCCGATCAGCAGGATAGTCCAGATGGCCTTCAAGCTACATCGTCTCATTGAGCGCTCTCCTCTTGTCATGGGGTTGTCCTCTCTCTATGAACGACTTCATTTCTCCGGCGCAGGCAATTGCGCCATCGGCGGCGGCCCCGCCTCGGGGTTGATCACCCACTCGGCCTTATCCTTCCACGTATGGCCGCCGTCCTCCGTTTTGAAGATGAGTCCCCCCGTAGCCGCATAGATAACGTCGGAATTTCGGGGGTGCACGGCCAAGGCCGTAATAGAGAGGTTCGTCATCTGGCTGGAAAGGAAATCCCAGCTCCTTCCTCCGTTGCGGCTCACGTAGAGCCCCCCCAGCATTCCGGCCACCCAGGTCGAGGGGGCCGTTTCGGCGATTGTGAGCGCCATCGTAAAAGGGCTCGGAAGACCTTTTTTGGAGGGTTCGAAGGTCCTGCCCCCGTCATGGCTGACGAACACGCCCTTGAGGGCCGAACCGGCAATCACTTTCCGGCCACCCGGGGCGACCGCGACCGCCCGCAAGCTGGGCAGGGAGGCTCCTCCCGCGCTTGCCCGCCAGGACCGGCCGCCGTCCTCGCTCTGGAACAGCCCGCCGAAGGTGGCGGCAAAGACCTTTGTTCTCTCGCTCGGTTCCACCGCCAGCCACCGGATGTCTCGATTCGCCAGTCCGCGAGAGGCGGGCGTCCAGGTTTTTCCTCCATCCCAACTTCGAAAAACGCCGGAGCCCGTGGCGACGAGGGTTGACCCCTCCGCCAGGAGGACAAACATCCGCGCGCTCGTGTCGGGAAGGCCGGTTCCCGAGCGCCGCCACGTTTCGCCGTGATTGGTGGAGCGGAACACGCCGCTGGCGGTCCCCGCCAGGACGACCCCGCCCGATGGGACCTCGACGATGCCGTACACCCGGCCGTGGGTCAGTCCGTTGGATTTTCCCGTCCACAGCGTCCCTCCGTCGTCTGAACGGAACACCCCCCCGCCGAAGACCCCCGCATAGATCCTTTGCGGGTCGGCTGGGCTGAAGGCCAGGGAAGTCACCATCCCCCCGAAGGGGCCGGCGTGCATCTTTACGTGATGGGCGGGGGAGGGGGCGGCAGCATAAGCGACAGAAACGATCGCCGCGAGGACGGCGCAAAAGGGTTTCAGGAGACCTTGATTTCGCTTTTTGGCCGGGAAAGGCATCGCGGGGTCTGCCCCTGACAGACTATTTCCGGAAGGTGAAATCCGCCTTCGCCTCGCCGTTCGCGGACACCGTGATCGTTTCCACCTGTGTGCCGAGCTTCTCATGCCACACCTGCAACTTGTACGTCCCGGGGGGGACGTTCTTCAGGGTGAATTTCCCCGTTTTACGGGAGACCGCGTGATAGGGATGATCGATGGCCAACAGCCACCCGGACATCCAGTTGTGAATGTCGCAGGCAATCCGCATGGTCTCGGGCTTGGAAAACTTCTTCTTGACTCTGAGCTTTTTCTTGAACTTCGGATGGGCAATGTTCAGGGCTCGGTTCTTCTTCGACATTGTCCGGAAATTGTGAAGGATCTTGTCTTCGTTGACGAGGATGAATCGCTTTCCCACCGGGATCAAAGAGACCCGGGGAACGAACCAGCATTTTCTCTGAATGATGCGGGGCGATTTCTTGGGGAAGGCCTTCCCCTTTTCGACACCGATCAGGGAGACCACAGCGTTTGCGAGCCCTCCTTTCCCGGAGACGACGAACTCCTCGGACAGCCGGGGTTGCGTTCCGCAGATTTCTTCGTTCTTCGTGATGGCAAGCTTTTCGGGCGCGGGGACCTTGCCTTCAAACCGGACCGTGCCGGTCACCTTCCCGCCGTTTTTGACATCGATGACCTGGTAACCCGCTGCGGGAAGGCTCCAGAGAAGGGTCAGGGCTGCAATCGCCAGAGCGGCTGTTCCCGTCCGTTTCACTTGCCTTTTCCCCCGGGAGATCTTCTCCATCCGTCGCATATGGGCAGACACGTCCCTTGACGGATGGGCCGGTGCGCGATTATTCATGAAGGACAACAATTTCTCAAACGAATTATTCCGGGTTCCGGGTGAGATTCGGTACCGAAAGAAATTCACAAGCCAGGGGATCGCGCGCACCGGAATCCCACGCGCTTCCATTTGACGACGGGGTCAAGGCGGAACCGTACACCCGTCCTGATCTGATCCGGCCCATTCATCCAGGAACCCCCTCGAATCACCTTCAGCCATCCGTCCTTCGGCCCTTGCGGGTTTCGAAGGGGCGAAACGCGGTAGTAATGCTCTCCGTAGGGCGTCGCCGTCCATTCCCAGACGTTTCCCGCCATGTCGTGCAGTCCGTATGGGCTTCTGCCGGCAGGGTAGGTGGCGACGGGGGTCGGCCGATCAACGCCTGAGAGGGCCGAATTGGCCCGCTCCGCATGAAAGATATCCCCCCAGGGGTACCGCCGTCCGTCCGTTCCCCGGGCCGCCTTCTCCCACTCGGCCTCAGTGGGAAGCCGTTTCCCCGCCCATGCGCAATAGGCCCGGGCCTCGTACCAGGTGATTCCGACGACGGGTTGGCGCGGAGCGTTGAATTCCGGGGAGATCCAGTAATCCGGCTTCCGAACGGGAGTTCCTTCCTTTTCCCGCTCCTGCATGAACCGAGAGTATTGTCCGTTGGTTACCTCGTAAATGTCTATTTCAAAGGCATCGAGATGGACCCGGAGAGGGGGGCGCTCGTTGGGCCGGCCGAGCCAATCGCCCATCAGGAACGGCCCGGCGGGGACGCGCGCCATCGGGACGTCATCGCGAAGTCTTTGGCTATCCGCTCCCGCGCGCGCTGTGGCCGACGGCAAAAGGAAGAAAAGGCATGAAATACAGGCTGTGAAACGAAGCAAGAGTCCGAACAGCCTGGGTCGCTGAGACCTGAGAGCACGAGTAAGAAAGTGGCGCTGAAAAGGTTCTGCACTTGGCATACTGATTGGCCAAAGCTGACATGTGAGGGTTGCTGGCCCTGTTTGTGCGGTAGGTCGGGCGTCCCGCCCGACTTTGTTCTCTGCGGGGGGCGCTTTTTGGGCACTGGCGTGCCTGCTCAACCACCTCTCGGAAGGTGTGCGGCAAAGACGCTCGGCTTAAGCGTACCGAGCTCCAACCGCAGTTGGGCCGGCACGCCAGTGCCCAAAAAGGCCCCCCTGAGAATCCGGGCTTTCATCTCCATCTACCCCGCTTGATAGAACGACGTGAGTCCAAGTTAGGCCACTAGGGGCCCGCGGCTTCCCGAATGAGGCCGTCGAAGTACGCGAGCGCCTTCTCGGAGGCCCAGTTCTGGGCCCCGATGGCGCCGGCCACCATTTGACCCCGGTGATCGATCACGTGAGACATGGGGAGCCCGCGCAGGCCGAAAGGGATCTCCGTCTGGCCCTTCGCATCGTGCAAGACCCGGAAGGTGAACTTCCCCTTTTCGACGAAAGCCCGAACGGACTTTACACTGCCTTGGTCCACGGAGACGGCGACCACCTCGAAGGGTTTCCCCTGAAAGCTCCGGTGTAGCTTTTCCATGCTGGGCATCTCTTCAATGCAGGGAGGGCACCAGGTGGCCCAGAAGTTCAAAAACACGACCTTTGCCCGAAGGTCCGCCATTCGCACCGGGTTGCCGTTCAGGTCGGGGAGCGTGACGTCCGGCGCTGGGCGCGGTTTCGGAAATCGGATCAGTCTAAATCGGAAAGGGCTTTTCAAGACCTTGAGGTTGTCGTGCGCGCCCCCGCCGCCCTTGTGGTGTGCCGCTGAAATGGAGGCCAGGCCGATAACCAGGCAGGCAACGATGGCCGCTCGGGGGAACATCCTGATTCTCTTCTGAACTGGAGAGTGACGGCGCAATGCGTGAGAAGATCGGTTCTGGCGCGAATCGCGAAATTCTCGCCTCACCGGGCTCTACCCCTCGCGGCAAGGTTCGACCGACATCGAGCAAACTTCCCCATACGCCTCACGGGAAGACGCCTCGGGCCTTGAACGCCTCGACGACGCGGCTGACGCCGAGGTTGTAAGAGGCGGTCCGCATGTCGGCCTTGCTCCGCTCGGTCGTCTCCATAATCTCGTGGAAGCTCTCCTCCATCGTCTTTCGCAGTTGATGGTTGATGTCGTCTTCTGACCAGCGGAATTCCTGTAGGTTCTGGACCCATTCCAGATAGGAGACGATGACGCCTCCGGCATTGGCATAGATGTCCGGTACGACGAAAACGCCCCGGTCCAAGAGGGCCTCATGGGCCTTGGGCGTCGTGGGGCCGTTGGCCGCCTCGATGAGAAGCCGGGGCCTGACGCGGTCCACATTGTCCGCCCGGATCTGGGTCTCCAGGGCGGCCGGGATGACGATGTCCGCGTCCAGATACAGGACCTCGTCGCTGGCGATGGGGTCCGCCTCGGGAAATCCCTTGACGCTGGGGTCCCCGGACTTCGCCTTATAGTCGAAAACGGCGTTCGGGTCGATCCCGGAGGGGTTGTAAATGCCCCCCTCGCCGTCGCTGAGGCCGATGATCCGGCAACCCACTTCATCCAGGAGCCGGGCGGTCACCGACCCCACATTGCCGAAGCCCTGGACGGTGACCTTGGCGTCGTGGAGGTTCATGTTGAGCTTCTTCGCGGCCAGGACGGTAGCGAACATGACGCCCCTTCCTGTGGCTTCCACCCTGCCCAGGGAGCCTCCGATCGAAATCGGCTTTCCGGTCACCACCCCCGGAATCGAGTAGCCCTTGGTCATGCTGTAGGTGTCCATGATCCAGCCCATGACGCGGGCGTTGGTTCCCATGTCGGGGGCCGGGATGTCGCTGTCCGGACCGATGATGATGGAGATGTCCGCCGTATACCGCCGGGTGATCCGCTCCAGCACATGCTCGGACACCTCCTTGAGGTTGACGCGCACTCCTCCTTTGGCGCCCCCGAACGGAACGTTCACGACCGCCGTCTTCCAGGTCATCCCCATGGCGAGCGCTCGCACTTCGTCGAGTGTGACTACCGGCGCGTACCGGATGCCCCCCTTGGCCGGTCCCCGGAGAAGGCTGTGCTGAACCCGGTAGCCCCGGAAAATCCGGATTGAGCCGTCATCCATGACAACGGGAAAGTTCACCGTCAGCTCGCGGACTGGCGTGCGAAGGAACTGCCAGATCCCCTCTTCCAGATTCAGTTTCTCGGCGATCCGGTCGAAGTAGAACTGGGCCGCCTCAAACATGGAGCGTTCGCCCGAAGTCCGGTCCTCGGCCGTCGGTTCTGGATCCAGAGCCGGAGCCTCCTTATCGTGCGACATCGCTCCCCTCTCCGTTGCCATGGCGAAGATTCCCGAAGATAATGAACAGGTGCGAGCTCAATTATAATCCGTCCTGGGCAACGCTGTCGTCTACCTTTTTCGTTGGGACGTAGCGTGATCTCCCCTCAGACCGAACAAAAATACCGCACGCTCGAAAGGATCTTACAGGAGATGGAAAGCGTCCTGGTGGCGTTCTCGGCGGGGGTGGACAGCACCTTCCTGGCCCATGCGGCAAGGGAAGTCATGGGCCCGAAGGCCCTTGCGGTCACGGCCCGCTCTGCTTCCCTTCCCGAAGCCGAGCTCTCCGAGGCCCGGCGGATGGCCCGCCGGATCGGTATCCGCCACCTCGTGATTGACACCCAAGAGCTGGCTGACCCCCGTTATGCCGCCAACCCGGTCAACCGCTGCTATTTTTGCAAGGCGGAGCTTTTCGGCCGCTTGGTCCCCATCGCGCGCCGGGAGGGCATCCTTCATGTGGCCTACGGCGCGATCGCCGATGACCTCTGCGACCACCGGCCGGGTCATGCGGCCGCGAAGGAGTACGGCATTCGCAGCCCCTTGCAGGAGGCCGCCCTGACGAAACGCGAGATTCGAGCGCTCTCTGAGGTGAAAGGGCTTCCCACCTGGGACAAGCCGGCGATGGCCTGTTTGGCCTCCCGGCTCCCTCACGGGCAGAGGGTGACGGCAGAAAAGCTCAGGTCTGTGGAACGAGCCGAGGCCCATCTGAGGGCCTTGGGCTTCCGCCAAGTCAGGGTTCGTCACCATGGGGAACTGGCCCGAATCGAGGTGAATGCCTGCGACGTCTCCCGATTCTTCGATCCGGGCTTGATGGATGAGGTCTCTCGCGCCTTTCAGGGGCTTGGCTTCCCAAAGGTCTCGGTTGACCTGAGGGGGTATCGGACCGGGAGCCTGAATCGGATCCCCATCTCTCTGGCCGTTTTGTCTAATTCCGGGCCGTTGAATGAACGTTGACCGCTTGAAGTCGTTGCTTACGGACGTAGGGGCGGGAAGGGTCGCTCCGGAGGAGGCATTGGAGCGTCTGCGCGCGCTTCCCTTCACCGACCTGGGTTTCGCCAAGGTGGACCATCACCGGCCTTTGCGAAGCGGCCACTGTGAGGTGATCTACGCAGAAGGCAAAACCGAAGAGCAGATCCAGGCCATCGCCCGGGAACTGCTGGAAGGGGGAGGGGATATGGTCCTGGCCACTCGCGTTTGCCCGGACTCCGTCCGGGCGCTGGAATCCCTCGGATATCCCGTGAAGTATCATGAGCTGGCTCGGATGGCGGTGATCAACCGTCGGACCCCTTTCTCGCAGGACGGCGGTTTCGGGTGTATCGCCGTTGCCGCCGCAGGGACGGCCGATCTCCCCGTCGCGGAGGAGACGGCCTTCACGTTGGAGGTGCTGGGAAACCGGGTGGAGCGCGTTTACGACGTAGGCGTGGCCGGGCTCCACCGGCTGCTGGATCACTGGCCGGTCATCCGGCGGGCCAGGGTCGTCGTCGCCGTTGCGGGAATGGAGGGAGCGCTCCCGAGCGTCATCGGTGGGCTCGTCGGCTGCCCGATCATCGCGGTCCCCACCAGCGTGGGCTATGGGGCCAACTTCGGGGGGTTGGCGGCCCTGCTCGCCATGCTCAATTCGTGCGCTCCGGGGGTTTCGGTGGTCAACATCGACAACGGGTTCGGGGCCGCGGTCCAGGCCGACCGGATCAACAAGCTGGGTTCGCGATGATCGCGTACTTCGACTGCGTGTCCGGCGCCAGCGGGGACATGATCCTGGGCGCGTTGGTAGACGCGGGCCTTCCCCTCGAAGACCTTCAGGGACAGGTCGACCGGCTGGGCCTGCCGGGCCTTTGCTTGCGCGCGCGCTCCGTCCAGAAAAAAGGGTTTGGCGCGACGAAGGTGGACGTTCTGACGGAGGATTCCCAGGGCCACCGTCGTTACACAGAGATCCGAAGGATCATTGAGTCCAGCTCCCTCTCCCACGCCGTGAAGGAGAGGAGCCTGCGGGTCTTTAACCGACTCGCCGAGGCGGAATCCCACATCCACAGGGTCCAAATCGAAGACGTTCACTTTCACGAGGTCGGTTCCTTGGATGCCCTGGCCGACATTGCGGGGGCCGTGGCGGGGCTCGACCTACTGCAAGTGAAGCGGATCGAAGTCTCACCTCTTCCCCTCGGCACGGGGTTCGTTGCGACGGCTCATGGGAAACAGCCCGTTCCCGCCCCGGCCACAATGGCCCTGGTCCGGGATGTCCCTGTTCGGGGGACCGGGGTCGAGGCCGAGCTGGTGACGCCCACGGGCGCGGCCCTTCTGACCACCTTGGCGGACTGCTTCGGACCCATGCCGGCCATGCGGCCGATGGCCGTGGGGTATGGCGCCGGGACATGGGATCTGGAATGGCCCAACGTCTTGAGAGTGATCCTGGGTGAGCCGGCCGGGGGGCTGACGGGCGGGGAAAGCGTCGAGCGGCTGGCCTTGCTCGAAGCCAACATCGACGACATGAACCCGGAGTTCTACGAGCATGTCGCCGAAGTCCTCTTTTCCAGGGGAGCGCTGGACGTGTACTGGACGCCGGTCGGGATGAAGAAATCCCGACCGGGCATCCTCCTCTCCGTCCTCTGCCGGCCGGAGGCGAAGCGCCGCCTCACGGAAACGGTGTTGCGCGAGACCACCACGCTGGGCGTCCGGTGGGCCTGGATGGACCGGCTCACGGTTCCCCGCCGGGAGTTGACCGTCCACACTCCGTACGGCCCCTTGAAGGTCAAGGCCTCCTTGGCGGACGGCCCGAACCCGGGGATATCGCCCGAGTACGAAGAATGCCGCAGGGTGGCCCGGGAAAGGGGCATTCCCCTTTGGCGGGTTTACCAGGAAGCCCTGCTGGCGGCCAGAGAGGCGCTTCGTCGTGCGGATTGAGGTGCGCGTCTTCGCCCATTTCGTGAACTACCTCCCGCAGGCGGATCGGCGTGAAAAGCGTTCCTTTCTGGAGCTGCCCGAGGGGGCCCGGATCTCAGACGTCATCACGCGCCTGGGCATACCGCAGGGGGAGGTGAATCTCTTGATGCGAAACGACCGGCAGGCGTCGGAAGGGGAGGTCCTCGACGAAGGAGACATCGTCGGGATTTTCCCTGCAATTGCAGGAGGGCGGAAACCCGCGTGAGAAATTCGTTCGGGGTCTGTTGAGGCCGAAGACCGGTCCGGGACTTCATTGAGGCCGGTCTTCCGACTCAATCTCCCGAAAGCCCATCAAGATGGAACTTAGCTGCCGTTCACTATGGCCGCTGAGGTTAAGCCCTTCTTGCCGGGCGATCTGCTTGAGGGTGCGTTGCATTTCAGCGGTGCACCCCACCAGCATGGCAGCCAAGATCAGGGCCGCTGGAAGAAATAGCAAACGTAGTCTGCAGCGCATTGTCTTCTCTTCTTTCTCTAAAAGTCGGGCTTCGTCTCCCCGCAGCGAACCCGCAAGAAATCGGCGCCCGACCGAGTGTCCCTCCGACCCCCGTTGTTTCTAAAAACTGCGGTCCCGCTTAATATGCAGGATAACAATGGAATTGCAAGGAAATTCCTGGCGGCTCAACGGGGGGAGTTTTCTTAGACCGAAGATGAAGGGCTGAGGCGGCGCGAAGTCGCTCCAGCCGCCAAGGGGGACAACAGCCGTCGGAGGACTCTCCCGAACTTGGAACGGCCTTGTCAATGGGTCGCGCGGCTCTACGGTCGGTGACATGGGAGCGAAGCGATGAGCGAGGTAACGCTGGCCTCTTTGGCTCGCAACTTTGGCTGGCGGATAGAAGATGATGAGGCCGTCCACCGGGTCGAAGCCGTACTGCGCAACGGCGGAAGAGTAGGACTGTGGGTCGATCACCGGGATCAGGGGGATCTCCCTTGGGGGGTCACGGGCCGCGTTGAATTGTTGGACGACCCTCGAAGGCTCAAGAAGGAGGATTTTGAGGCTGCCTTGGTCGTGAGTCACAGGCTTGTAGAGGACGAGGTGAAGGGCCTCTCTTACCCCGTTGCGGTCATCCGCCCCGGGAACCTGGCCCTCGGCCTGGAGTGCGCGTGTGAACTCTTCCTGGAAGAGGTTCAAGCGGGGATTTCGCAGGGACTTCGCGCGTGCAGATTGGCCTGGGATTCGGTGGCGAAGCTGGCCACGGTGGAGGGCGGCAAGGGGGAGGGGGCGCTGGTGGAGTTCGCCGAAAGATTTCGGCTTCCCCTGGAGCTCCACTCGAAAGAACGAATCCAATCGGTTTGCGACCTGCCCGGCGCCGGCGGATCCATTCCCGGCGAGGAGCGTGACCTGGGACGTTCGGAAGCCGCCGCTCTCCTGTCCGCCGGCGGGTCTTCGTCCCGAGGTTTCGTCATCGTGCCCGGCAGGCGATCGGGCCGTCTCACCTTGGCCGTTGCCATCATCCGGCCCCAGCGCGCCTCAGAGGTCTAGGTCCCGCCGACTCTTTGACGCCGAACTGCCGAACGGTTTTTTGGCGGGGCCAGCGTAAATTCACCCTGTCGAGCCCTTTACAGAATCCTCGCGACATGACCCGATGCCCGGCTGTTATTGAACGCGCGCGTCGGATGTAGGAGAATTGAGAATCGTTTGCCATTCGATTTTTGTCGAACGTGGATGGGAATGCCGCCTCAGGGGAGGATAGGGTGTGGAGGAGGACAAGGAAAGGTTGGAGCGGGCCCACGAGGTTCCGGGAAAGGTCGTCCGCGATATCGTTATCCCCGCCCGCGGGCACTGCGACCTCACGCTGACGCGGGGGCAGTGCATCCGGGTGATCGACCTTGAGGGTGTCCAGGTTCTCGACTATGCCTCCTTCAACCTGGCAAACCCCTTTGAGGAAAAGCTTTCGGTGGTGTGGAGCAATTTCATCAACCGGACCTGGAAGCCGACGAAGGGGCACGCGCTCTACACCAACCTTTGCAATCCCATGTACACGATCCTGGAAGATACCGTGGGGGTTCACTTCATGGGCGGCGGATACTGCTGCGAGGAGGCGAACTTCAGACGCTACGGAGTCCGGGGGAGCCGGAGCTGCGCGGATAATCTCCTCATGGCCTTGAAGCCCCACGGCTTCACCCGGGGCCGGATTGATGACGGGGCCTGTTTCACTTTTTTCTTGAATGTCTCCTACGATCCCGACGGCACGTTTGAAATCCGGCCGACGCCGACCCGTCCAGGGGACTACACAGACCTGCGGGCAGAGATGGATGTGTTGGCGGGGATCTCCAACTGTCCCCAGGAAAGAAACCCCGGGACGGGGTTCAACCCCACCCCGATGAAGGTCATCGTGTTTGAGCCGTGAGAATTTGGCTACCCGTGCCTCGCAAGCCCGGAAATCTCTCCTGGCATTTGAAAGGAGTTCAATGCCGAAGAAGACCGCTCCGAAGACAAAGCCCCGCAAAGCCGGAATGGATTCGATGCGAAAAAGGATTGTCAAAGCCGTCAGCCAATCCCGCGTCGCCGAACTTACCGAGAACCTCACCAACATACCGAGCCCCACCGGTGGAGAGGGCGAAATCTCTGACTACCTGGCTCGGGAACTGGAGCGCACCGGCCTCGAGGTGAGCCTTCAGGAGGTGGAAGCGGGCCGGAACAACGTCATAGCGCGTCTGCGCGGAAAAGGCCGGGGCAGGGGACGCAACTTGATGTTTAACGCCCACTTTGACACCTCGGCCACGGATGCCGACAACCTCCCGGGCCAGAGGTCCCGGGCCGTGAGGGTGGGGGATTGGATCTACGGCCTGGGGGCCTCCAACATGAAGAACGCCTTCGCGGGCTACATCGGGGCGGTGGAGGCCCTGATGGAGGCGGGAGCCGAACTGAGCGGCGACATCCTGATCACCGGGGTCGTCGGCGAGATCGAAAAGGCCCCCGTCAGCCGCTACCAGGGCATCGAATACCGGGGCGGGGGCAGCGGGGCTCGTTTCATGATGGCCCACGGCGTGGTGGCGGACCTCGCCATCATCGGTGAGCCGACCGGCATGCGGATTCAAATGGGAAACACCGGCTACATCTTCGCCCGGATTACCACCGAGGGCGTCGGCCAACACACGTTCAGCAAGGACAAAGGCGTGGACGCCATCGAAAAGATGGTCAAGATCCGCGAGGGGCTCAAAGCGTGGGAAGCGGAGTATCGGGCCAAGCATCCCCATCCCTTCATGTTGGTCTCCGTCGGCATCAGCGCCATCGAAGGAGGGCTTCCCTTCAAGCCCTCTTTCTGTCCTGCGCCCTCCTGCAGCCTTTACATTCACATCACGACGCTGCCCGGAATGACCCCGGTCCGGGTCAGGGACGAACTTCTGGAATCCCTGGACGGGATGGAACGAAAAGACCCGGATCTGCACGCCGATTTGGATTTCTACATGGTCAGCAACGGCTATGAGGTCTCACCCGATCACGAGCTGGTCAAGACCGTTCACAGAATCCATAAGGAGGCGTTCGGGAAAGATCCTCTCTATCCAGAGCCGGCGCGTTATTCCGTTTCCAGCGACGGGGGGCCCATCTCTGAATATGGAACGGTGTCCGTCACCTACGGGGCGGGGGGAATCACACCCGCGGGCGTCTACTCCATGTACGACGGAGCAAAAGGGGAGTGCTTAAATGTCGTAAACCTGGCAGAGGTCACCAGGGTCTATGCCCTGGCCGCCTATGAACTCTGCGGGTGAGACAGGCCTTTGCCGGCCATGCTCCGCGGGAACGGCGGGGTTCACCAACCCGGGGGGGGAAACCCGACAGAAGGGTTCGGGCGGCATCTGTGGCTTTGACGAAGAATCTCTCTTCCAGCTCGGCCCAGACACAAGCCTCCCTCTCTCCCCCTCCGGACCTTTCGGAAGCGGAGGTCCCTTGTGTCCAAAAATAGTCCGCTCGGCCAACTGCCTGAGGGTCCCAGCTACTTCGCCGGCAAATGGACCGTGAGGATAGCAATCCCTTTGGCGGGGACCCGAATGGCTTTGCGGACGACCTCTTGGCCATCGGCCTTGGCTCGCAGGTCATACGTCCCGGCCGGAACGTCCACGAACAGCCAAGGTCCGACATTTTTCGCCGAGAAGACGGGTTTGCCTCCTTTGACCAGAGTGACCTCGACCCCTGCCGCGAGTTCGCCCTTTTTGGTCGCGAAGATCAGCTTGAGCGGAAAGCCCCTGACAATCACATCGCGTGTGTCGGCCCCGACGCCGGTGCTATACCAGCTCACGCTGTCCTGCATCGCCACGGGAAGGTCGCTCTTATGCACAACCCTTTTTGCTGCGGTTGCGGGAAGGGCGAGGGCGAACCCGGCCACTACGATACCGGCCAGCAATTTCTTGGGCATTTCTGTTTCCCTCCATCTTTCTGGGG
Source organism: Nitrospinota bacterium (assembly GCA_046758845.1). GTDB lineage: Bacteria > UBA8248 > UBA8248 > JACPRG01 > JBHIBA01. The sequence continues at coordinate 2,835 of JBHIBA010000014.1, read as the reverse complement.
CCTAAATATGTTTTTTGCTCACTTCTTAATTTAGCTTCCTTTTCCGTTCTCGACCATGATCGGCGACATGGAACGGCGAACTTGGGAAGGGCGCCGGGAACGGAACCGTTCAGGGGACATCAGGCCCGGGCACGGGGTTGGAGATCCCTCATCGAAAAAGACCTGGATGAGGCTGAATTACGTCCATTAAGAATTTCGGACGCCGGCTGAGGGGAATCCTGATCGCGAGGCGAAGGTAGGGCAGGGGATGTTTGAGGACCGTTTCGACCGCCAGTACCTGAGAAGTATCTTCGAGAAAACGCGGGTGCTCCGCAAACCTTTGTCGGGCATCATCTCTGGGTATCACGTTCTGCCTTACATCCTGGCGGGACCGGTGGCCGACGGAAGTGAGCGGTCCATCGAGATCCGGGGCAAGATTCGCGTGTCGCCCAGACTGGTGATCTCACCCAGCGGGCCGAAACAGACCTATGGCGAGGTGTTCGAGGAAACCGAGTACATGGACCACACCCTTGTGGGGCGGATTTTCAGCTTTCTCTATTCTTCCCGGTCGCGAATCCAGATGGAGAATGACGAGTTGAAGATTCAAAAGGTGAATACGGACGCCAAGACGCTTCTCAACCGCGCTCTCGACGAGATGATGAAACGCGAGATCATCGACACCGGAGTGATCCTTTCCCCGAATGCCAGCTTCTATCCGGTTTCCCTGGAGCGGTACATTTCTGAAATCCTGGATGAGGAGTTCCAAGCCTGATCGGGGTCGGAGAGATAGACGGGGTTGTGGGGCAAACCCGGTCTGTAGAGTCTGGCCCGCGTCCTCGTGAGAGATTTTCATCGACGCGGCGGTTTTGGGGCGGGGAACCTTAGAGAGGTACTGGGGGGCAAGGGTTCCTAATCCGGTTGAAGCCCTCCGCTATTATTCAGCCAGTCCCCACAAACCGCGTAGACGGGCGTTGATGTGAAGGGAGAGTATTGCCTCTCCCGAGGTTCACGTGCCGGGGAGCAGCGCTCAACGGGACCTTCAGGTGCTATGGCCGGGTGGACCGTTTTCAGGCTCCACGCCGCGTCCGGCAGGCCAATGGGTTTCCAACGGGGGACCCCACCAGGCCCTTGTGGATGAGGAAACCTAGATGGAGGAAGGACAACGCTTGACGTAGTTCCGCAATGTCGTTCGCAGGATTTGACTCAGCTGCGTGCGTCCGCCTGCTTCAGATCCTCGAAGTAATCCCCCAGGTTGATCCGGTCCAGTTCCTCTTTCGGTACGTCCGCCAATTCCTCAAATGGGGCTTCGACGGGCTTCGTCGCGTCGATGGCCCACTTGGTGTTCATCCCGTTCCGCTCGTGCCGGTTCCACACGGAGTAGCCGGAGGGGTCGAGGCGGGAGCTCATGGAGTTGGCGACGAAGAAGGTGTCCTGGTCGGGCTGCGTTCGGGTGGCGACGGCCCAGAGGACCTCTTCCTCGTTGCGGACATTGACGTCCTTATCCACGATGACTGCCAGCTTGACGAAGACGTCCGAAGCCAGGGCGGCCAGCGCCGCCATCTTCGCCTCCCCGTCGAACTGTTTGTCAATCTGGACGTAGGCCGCAAGCCGGCACATCCCCGAGAGCGGCATCGAGACGTCCAGGACTGACGGGCAGCTCGCCCGCACCTTTTGATAGAGGACGGCCTCCCGCCCGAGCCGGGTTGCCAGGTGGTGCTCGGGGCTCACGCTGAAGAGATCCTGGTAGTAGGGCTTCTCGCGGTGGGTGATTGCCGTGACTTCGAAGACGGGACTGTTCCTGGCGTATCCGTAGCACCGGGTGTATTCCCCGAAAGGTCCCTCCCAACGCCGCTCGTAGGGGCGGATGAAGCCCTCGATGGCAATCTCTGAGTAGGCCGGGACCATCAGGTCCACGGTTTCGCAGGGCACCAGGTCGATAGGTTCCTCCACAAGGCCCCCCATCACGGCCATCTCGTCCTCTCCGAAGGGAACCCGGGACTGGCTTCCCATGAGGCAGACCGGGTGGTGGCCGATGTAGGTGACCGCCGGCAGGCCCTTGCCCTGGCTCTCCATCTTCCGGTAGCAGTGCCCGATGTGAGCATGGGTCCCGAAGCACATCCCCAGGAGATTCTTCTCGTGGAGCATCTGGCGGTAAATCCCGGAGTTGAAAGCGCCGGTGTCGGGGTCGCGGACGATGGTCACCCCGGCCGTCACATATGCGCCCCCGTCCTTCTCGCACTGGGTCGGTATGGGCAGGCGGTAGAGGTCAACGTCGTCACCGGTGAGCACCCGCTCCTTCACGGGGCCGTCTTTGACTGTCCGCGGAGGAATTCGGTTTTCCTCGCGGCGGATGAAAGTCCACAGCGCCTCCTCCTCCGGCGCCTCCAGGGCCAGGGCCACCCTTTTGTCCTCGGCGATGACGTTTGTCACGACCGGGATATCCGAGCCCTTCACCCGCTCGAAGATGACGAGGGGGTTCTCTCCGCGCTGCTGCAGCTTCCGAAGAATGGCCGAAATCTCGAACTCGGGGCTCACCTCGCGTGTGACCCGCCGGATGCCCTCGGGTTGCATCTCCTGCACCCGATCGATGAACGTTCTGAGATCCTTTGCCACGCCACTGCTTCCTTTGACGTCACCGACTACTTCCGCGTCACCGCTTACTTTCACGTCACAGGTTCTCCTCCTGAAGGAACAGTTGCCATATGCTCCCCGGTCCGGGGAGCAGACGTTGCCCTATTATCCCGTAGCGTCAGGACACGATTGGCGCGGATCAAGATTCTGCTCATGGGTTTCTCCAAATCCTAAGTAAGAGTCGATCATAGGAATGGATACATTTTGTCCGAATTCTCGCCGAAG
>JBHIBA010000013.1:0-34214 GCA_046758845.1 Nitrospinota bacterium | reverse complement strand
AGTGGTCCTTGACGTCGTCGTAGGTGGGCCACTTGGCGATCAAGTCCGGGCGCGGACTGTGCAGTGGCTCCCGGTGGATGGGAATTGGGTCCGGGATGTTCCACGCATTGAAACGCGCCCGCCCGTTGCCGTAGGGCGCCAGCCCCTTGGCGATGGAATCCCCGAAGACCTTCCCGCTCAGATCGGTCTTCCAGTTCTTCAGCTGGGCGTAGCCGCTGTCGATGGAGCTGTCCGGAGGGGCCGAGCCATTGGCCGCCAGGAGCGTCCGCCCGTCGGGGGCCTGGGTGCCCCACCGGGCCCGGAAGCCCATTCCGCCCTCCGCCACCGGCACCTCAATCCGGTAAAGGATGGGCGAGCCCGTATGCTTCTCCGTCCAGCACGGCCAGGGCAGACCCCAGTACTCGCCGTCCACCGGGCCTCCCTCGGCCCGCTTGTTCTCGACGTTGAAGGCGTGGGCCCACTCCTGCTGGCGCTTCATCCGCCCGTAGGTCTGGCCCACCATGCCGATGGTCCGCATCCCGAGGTTCCACTCGCCCACGATGGAGGCCAGGCTCTCCTCCGGGAGCTCCTTCACCCCCTTCATGTCCTTGGGAACGCCTTTCCAGTCCCCTTTGCGACTGTGGATGAGCTTGTCCTTGAAGCCGAGGCGCTGGGCCAGGTCCAGCATGATGGCCAGGTCGGTCCGGCTCTCCCACACCGGCGAGATGATCCGGTTGCGCCACTGTATGTCCCGGTTGGAGTTGGTCACGCTTCCCGGCTGCTCATACTGCGTGGCGGCGGGGAGGATGTAGACCCCGTCCTTGCGGTCGGGGATAACCGCCGTGTTGCTCACAAAGGGGTCGATGTCCACCAGGAGCTCGACCTTCTCCAAGCCCTTCTTCACCCGGTGGTATTGGGACTCGCAATTGCTGGCGTGGCCCCAGTAGAAGGCGGCCTTGACGTTCACCCCCCCGTTGCCCAGCTCTTTGGCGTCCATCAGGGCGCCCTCGTACCACCGGGCCACGGTGAAGCCTTTCTTGCCGTTCATCTTGGCGTTCTTGAACCGGCCCTTCAGCCACTTGAGGTCCAGATCCCAAACGTTGGCCCAGTGCTTATAGGCCCCCGCCGACAGGCCGTAGTACCCGGGCAGGGTGTTGGAGAGGACGCCCAGGTCCGTCGCCCCCTGGACGTTGTCGTGGCCTCGGAAGACGTTGGCGCCGCCTCCGGACCTGCCCATGTTCCCCAGGACAAGCTGGAGGGCGCAGTAAGAACGGGTGACACAGGTGCCGTTGGTGTGCTGCGTTCCGCCCATCGCCCAGATGACCGTCCCGGGCCGATTGTCCGCCAGGGTCTTGGCCACCCGGGTCAGCTCCGGCACCGACACGCCCGTGATGTCGGAAACGACGTCCGGGGTGTATTTGGTCACCTCGGTCTTGAACTGGTCAAAGCCGTAGGTGCGCTCGTTGATCATCTTATTGTCCTGCCAGCCGTTCTCCAGGATGATGTTCGCCAGCCCGTAGACGAAGGCCACGTCGGTCCCGGAGCGGTGACGGACGTACATGTTGGCGAACGCGGCCGTTTTGGTGAACCGCGGGTCCGCCACGATCAAAACGGCCTTGTTCCTCTCCTTGGCCGTGAGGATGTGCTGCATGGAGATGGGGTGGGACTCGCAGGCGTTCTCTCCGATCATCAGGATGGACTTGCTGTGCCTGATGTCGTTCATGCTGTTGGTCATCGCCCCGTAGCCCCACACGTTGGCGAGGCCCGCCACGGTGGTAGAGTGGCAGATGCGGGCCTGGTGATCGATGTTGTTCGTTCCCCAAAGCGCCGCGAACTTCCTCAGGGCGTAGGCGGTCTCGTTGTTGTGATGGGCGGAGCCGAGGATCATCATCGCGTCCGGTCCGTCCTTGTCCCGGATCGCCTTGAGCTTCGCGGCGATCTCGCCCAGGGCCTGATCCCACGACAGCCGCTTCCACCGGCCCCCCTCCAGCTTCATGGGGTAGCGCAGGCGCTTTTCGCTGATGACGTGCTCCCGGGCCGCGGCGCCCTTGGAACAGAGACTGCCCAGGTTGATGGGGTGCTCGAACCAGGGCTCCTGGCTGACCCACACGCCGTTCTGGACCTCGCCGACGAAACCGCATCCCACGGCGCAGTTGCCGCAGATGGTCTTGAACTGGTCCAACTTGGGCGGTTTGGGCCTGCCGTTGGTTGCGGCCCTCGCCTCGCGAACCAGCGGACTCGAGAGCAAGGCCCCCGCGCCCAGGCCGATCCCCGCCGTTTTCAGAAAGGACCTCCTCCCCATCTCGGGATTCAAGGCCTTCGCCAAACTGGAAACTCTCTTCAGCTTCATTCCCGCTCCCTCCCGCGGTTAGTAAAGCGTCCGGTAATACCGCTCGGCTTCCTCGGTCCGACGGAAGAGAATCGGAGCGGGTGCGCTTTTCTGCTTCCTGAAGGGGCTGGCGGCCGCCTTCGCCTTGCTCACGCCCAGGGCCGCCACCGCGCTCGCGCCCATCAGGAGGCCCATCAGGAAGCCCCGCCGGCTGGAAACTCCTTGCTCCTGCCCGTTGCCTTTCATGACAGACTCTCCTGTTTCCCTAACTGATGCACACCAGGGAGTGGCAGGCACAGCCCGAGTCGGCCTCCGTGAAATCCACGTCCACGAGGTAACCCTCGTGGAGGTCTTCCAGGCTTCCGGGTTCGTTGCCGGCCGTTTCCCACTCCATGACTTCGATGTCGGTGTCATCGCCGATGCGAAGGGACAACTCCCTTCCGTCCGCCGTCTTCACCATGACCGTCCGGCGGAACCGATCCACCTGCTTGATTTGCGCTTCTACCATTGCGCTTCCCTCCTCCCTACGCCGAGAAGCGTAGAACACGGGGATTCAGAATGGACTCGAGTTGGGGAGAAAGAATTGACCAGCCAGTCGTTCGCCCCCCTGAAAACGCAAAGGGGTCCCTTTAAGGCTAACCTGCCTTCCGGGACCCCCTTGCTTGAAGTGAATCCAATGAGTTGAACCTCCGGGTCGCACCCGCTAAGGCTAATTCTCATGTATCAACAATTCTCCTTGGAAAAACAAGTACCTGTCAAGGAAAATTCCGGCCCCTGCCAAAAAAAAATTTCAGCCCAAAAAAGAAACTTTTCCGCGCCGTCCGAGGCTGCATCACCTTCTTGAAAGAAGCCCCACAAGGTGTATCCCCCCGGGTCAGCCCAGGGTCGGCCACGGGGCCTTCTGCTCTGAAACGCAACTAAGTCTCGCCAGGTCCCCGTCAACAAGGTAACTCCCAAACCTTCCGAGAATTTATCGTCTATTCGTTCTTTCGTCCTTCGGGGGATTCGGGAGTCGTTCCCGGCGGCTTCGGATCGAACAGGGGGCCCTTCCAGCCACCCCTTGACGCCAAGGGACGCAGCGCCGCCTCCTCGGCCGGCGGGCCGAAGCGCGCCAGGATGCGGCCCTCCCAGGCCAAAAACCCCCTGCCGACTTTGGCCATCGCCCCGTAAAAGGGAGCGCTCTCCTTGCCCTCGAGCTCAAGGAAAAAATTTGGAGCCCACGTCGCCAGGTGCCGGCGCAAGAATTTTCCCTGCAAGTCGAGCCATTTGGACTCCCCATCGGGATCGGGAGCGGCCTCCTGCTTGGAGATCAAATAGCGCATGATCTCAAACTCAAAGGCAATGTGATCCTCAGAGTCAGATATCTCTCCCGCCCGCTCCAGGCCCACCTCTTCCATGAACTCCCGCACCCAGGCCAGCGGCTCATCGTAGACCTTTCCCGTGCGGTAGTAGGATTCACTCGGCGTGGCCTCGGGAACGCCCGGCCCCACGAACAGACGCATGTACTCGTCATCGCATCGTTGCACCCAGGCCGGGGGCCCCCCGTCTTGAAAGAGGTCCCTTAAGGCCCGCCACCCTTCCGCCAGCGTCAGGTCCATCTGGGCCGCCCCCCTCGAGCGGGCAAGGATGTCCCCAGACAAGGCCTCCAGGAGCTCCCCTGTGGGCCCGGCCATGAAAATCTGCGCGAGCACCGCATAGTGCTCCCTGCGGAGCCGGCTGAGGTCCCGGTCGCCGATCACGGCTCCCACCCCTTGTGCATTTCCTCCACGGCCACTACCGCCCGGCATTCCGGGCACATCCGCAGGATGTCCCGCCGCCGCCCCGCGAATGTGTCGGCGAGCTGAGGAATGGACAGGACCCGATCCTCGATGGCGTCCAGGGCCTTCTTGTTGATGTACTCCCGGCCGCACTTGGCACACAGCACCATCTCATCCCGGGCTTTCGGACGGTGAGAAAAGGCGTTGCGGTCCACCGTCAGGCCCTTCACGAGGGTGACGACCTTTTCCGGACAGGCCGGGGCGCACATCCCGCAGGCCACGCAATCGAGGTGGTTGAACTGCAGCGTCTTTTCATTGACGAGAGGCTTCGTCTGCTCGTGCATTCTCAGGGCGTGGGTGGGACAGACGAAAACGCAGGCCCCGCAGAGGGTGCAGCCCTCGGCGTTCACGCTAACCTCGCCGAAGGTCAAGGGAGTGTCCTGGACGACTTTCCCCGGCTCCCGGCCGGTGGCGTCCATGAAGGCCTCCAGGGCGTCCCTGATCATCTCCCGGTTGGTGAGGTCCAACCGGGGGACCTGCGGGCCCGACAAGGGCGGAGGCCCCAGGGCCGCTCCGAAAGCGGCAAGAGACCACGCAGCAGCTTCCAGGACGCCGTCGGCGGCTGGGATAAGCGCAAGGCGCTCCGCCCCGAATCCAGTGGTATCCAGAATGGCGCGGGTGAACTCAAGCTTCGCTTTCAACAGGGGCCTTTCCCCATGAGGGCACTCGGCGCAACCCAGCAAGGCGACCCCAGCCGCCCCCAATCGAAAGGCGCGCAGCATCCAGGCCTCGGAAACGAATCGCAGGCAAGGGACCTCGACGGGAAGGAGGTTTTCGCCATAGGTCCATCCCCGCTCTCCAGCGGCCCTGAGGGCCGTTGCTCCCTGCTCGCCGCAATGAAAAACGATGGCCGGCCGCAGGGGCCCGGGATCTTCTCCGGGCAGAGGCTGCAACAGCGCCCTAACCTGGTTGTCGATCTGGGTCTCGGACGGCCCGAGGAACCGCATCGCCGAGGTCGGGCATGCCGACACGCACGCCCCGCAGCCCTCGCACGTCAGGTCGTTCACCCGAATGTGGAGAGCCTCCCGTTCCAGGGCGTCGTGAGGACAGGCATCTAGGCAGACGCCGCAGCCGTGAAACTCCGCCCGGCCGGCCGCGCAGACGTCGGGGTCATAACGAAGGTAATCGGGGCGGCTGAATTCCCCCACCAGAGCCAGGACGCGGGCGATCACCGCATCGGGCTGCCCCGCATCGGCGGGCGTCAGGCAGTGGTAGCCTGTGTGAAGCCCCGAGCGGGGGACCTCCCCTTGAGCGTAGATTGCGACCACCTGATCGGCGGATAGACTCCGGCGGCCCTTTTCTCCGTCTCCGTCCACGGTTACCTGAAAGTTCCCTAGGTGGCCGCGAACCTCCGTCACCCGGCCTCGCACGAACTCCCCGGGGCGGTCCCCGGAGGGATGCTCCTCCGGCAAGACATGGGCTTCGTCCACGACGAGGGCGGCGCGAACGCGCCCGGCCAGCCGATCGGCAAGGGCGATGCCCGCAGGGTGGTCCGTCGCAACGACTAAGGAAGCGCCGCCCCTCAGGGTAAGCGCGGGGGCTCCGCGGTCTTCCTCGGCCCAGGCCATGGCCCCGCGGATGAGCCGGGCCGCAACCCGGTTGGCCTCTGCCGGACCCGGGCTTTTCCCGTAGGCCAGCTTTTTGAGCTCGAGACGGACCACCTGCCCCAGGTCCAGACCCGCCTCTGCCACGGTGGCTTCGTACACCTCAGGCGGGGCGCTGCAATCCACCAAGAAGAAATCGGGCGATTCATCTTTGAGTTGATAGGCAAAAGAACGCAGGTCTTCCGCCGAGAGTCGTGGATGGACCCGCGGGGGTGACGGGAGACCGGTTAGCCGCTGAATTTCTGCGACATCCAGGGGAAGGGAGTCGTCACAACTGCACAGGAACACTCCCCAACGAGCGCCAGACATCGGTCCCCCTTCCTTCCGCTCGCCGAAGCCCCGAACATCCCGCTCGCTGGGGGCCCCCCCCAAAAGCGGACAGGACACCGACTTCACCTTCCAGGCGAAATCCGGTTAGGATAAAGGCAGAGGTTATCATTCGGACGAAGAACAGATCAAGGAGTGTGCATCCACTCCCTTTCAGCCTGGGGAGTCGCCTCCTCCTTGGCGGACATGCGTGATTTCCCTGAAGGGGCCGGAATGTCTTCAAAAACCTTCGAGGCAGAGCTGGAACCCGTGAGAGGCCATCTGAGGGCGAGGCGCTTTGGGGAAGCGTCGAGCAGCGCAGACGACCTCTGCCGCCGCTACCCCGGCGAGCCCGACGCCCTCGTCTGCCGGGGCCTGGCCTGTGCAGCGATGGGGCGCCACGAAGAGGAGGTGGTCGCCTACGAGGCGGCCTTGGCCCTAAAGCCCGAGCACACCGAGGCGCGGATGAACCTGGGCGTGGCCCATCTCTCTGCGGGAAGGGCCGAGCCCGCCCGGGACGCCTTTCGCGAGGTCCTCAAGCACCGACCGGAGGACCTGAAGGCGCGCCTTCACCTGGCCGGGGCCTGCCTGATGGCCGAAGCCCACCGTGAGGCCGCCGAGATCCTGGAAGGGGTTACCCGGGAAAATCCAGACCATGGCGAGGCATGGCTGAATCTGGGGGTATCCTACGCGAGCCTGGGCAAGAACGTTGAGGCGGCCGATTGCTTAAAGACGGCCCGCCGGCTCCGCCCCGACGACCTTCGGCCCCCCCTCAACCTGGGGACGTTGCGCTTTTCCGAGAGCCGGTTCTCAGAGGCCGTGGACGAGTACATCGGGGCCTTGAGTCTGACGCCAGACGACGCCGACGCCCGCTTCAACCTTGCATTGGCCCACCTGGCGCGGAAGGACTACACCCTGGCCGCCGCCCAGTTCCGGGAAGTGAGCCGCCTGCGCCCGTCCGACATTGAGGGCTGGCTCTATCTGGGAAACACCCTGTTGGAGACGGACGACCGAAAGGGAGCGTTTGAGGCTTACGGGCAGGCCGCTCGACTGGACCCGAAGCGGCCGGAGGTCCACTACAACCTGGGGGTCATCCACGCCCGTTCCGAAAGGACGCAAGAAGCCCTGGAGGCCTTCCAGGAGGCCCTTGCGCTGAACCCCAGCGACATCGAAGCCCGCGTCTACCTCGGCGTTGTCCACATGGCGCGAAACGAATTCCCCGACGCGGTCCGGGAGTTCGAACAGGCCGTCCTCCTGAATCCCCACCACAAAGAGGCCCGCTACAACCTGGGGGTGGCCCTTTGCCGGCTGGAGCGGAAGGATGCGGCCCGCACCCAGTACCGTTGCCTCCTTGACCTGGACGCCGGCCTCGCCGAGCGGTTACACAACTGGATCCTCGCGCCATAGGCAGGGAGAAGGGCGTATCGCCCGGCCCTGGAGTACTGCCGGTCGGCGGCGGCGCGCCGCAATAGAAGGAAAGCGCCGACTGCGGCCGGGGTCACCGGGGCGGGGCGAGCCAGGCGATCTTCCCCTGCTCCGCCGCCTGGTAGGTGACCTCCACCAGGACCATCAGGTAAAGGAGATCTTTGAGGGAAATGGAAAGACCCAACCGTTCGCAGAGCAGGTCCGTTTCCTCCCGCACCCTCTCCACGGGAGGAAGGTTCGGCGGGAGGTCTTTGATCATCTCCGGCAAGGGGACCTCAAACCGTATGCGGTCCTCCCCGTGGAGGTGCCACAGGGCCACGAGGGCCAGGTGGCCGCGAAGGCTTTCCCGTTCTTCCTCGGGGAGGACGTAGTGCTGGTAGACGCGCTGCTGGACAAAGAGGGCCAATTCGTATTCCTGCCGTGTGTACCCGTTCCAGCCCTCGGCTTCCATCCGCTCAGGATCTACCTGCTGTTCTGCCGAAGGCTTTCGTAGTAGGAGAGGGTGTCCCGGGCTGTCGGGTCGGCCACGACGACGTTGCGCCTGGCGGCCGCCGGCATCTCGACCAAACGGTAGTCTCCCGTCCCCTCGGCCGCCTCGGGCTTGATCTGTTTGACAGTCTTCCCGGTCGTCTGAACGTCGGACTTCGATTCCCCGCACCCGGCCATCAGGATTCCCAGGATCCCCACAACCACGGGCGCCCATCTCTTTCTCATCCCGAACCTTCCTTTCGATTTCCCGTGGAACCCTTCCTTTGGATCAGAGGGCTTCGATCTCTCCCTCTGACTCCTCGAAGAGTCGCCCAAGAGCGAGGTCCAGGAACCGCCTCCCGTCCCCCTCCTCCAGCAAGCCGGGCTCACCGTTCTTGCGGCGGGCCTCTTCCTCCTCATCGAATGATTCGCCCAACGCCTTCTCAATGGCCTGAAACGCCTCGTGGGGTCCAGCCGAGAGCGCCAGGTCCCCCACCACTTCGGCCCAGTGCCGCTGCCAAATCGGGGCATACCGCTCGCGCTCCTCAAACCGCGCCAGAGTCTCCAGGGCCTTTCGCCGCCCCTCGTCGGACCCTTCCTGGCTTTTGATCTCCTCCACCTCGCGCGATATCTGGAGGGCAGAGTACCGGATGTAGGCCGTGTAAGCCTCATCCATGAACTCCTTGGCCTTCTTGCGGCCCCGGCCCTTCCTGCGCTTTCGGCCGACGCGCTCGGTCGGCCCCCCGGCGCCCTCTTCCGCCTCAGACCCCGCCATCATCCATTGAATCCTTTGCAGACAAACCTGTAACTTAGCGTCTTCGCTGCAACAAAGGAACCGCAAATGCGCCGCTCGACCGACTTTCTTGACGATTGAACATTTTATTCCAACGGCGGTCTTCAGGGAAGGACTGGAATATTACTTCGGATGCAGGAAAAAATCGCCCCGGAGTTTTGGTTGTCGTCCCGCTCAACCAACCCCGGGGGATAAGCCTCGTATCTCTTCTAAGACGCTGAACCTATTCAACCCTTGAGGAAATGACTCTAACGAGAAAGTGGGGTCTAGCGCTTTGGTGGAAGGAAAATGCCGAAGCCATCAACTCAAGAGTCACCGACTCAAGAGCCACCGGCTCAAGAGTCACCGACTCAAAGGGTATCAGATTTCATTCGGCGTGAGCGCTTCCCGTCGTCTGGGGGACAACGAGGGCTCCCTTGATGGCGCTTCGGGCCATTCGGGTAATCAGGATGGTGAGAAGGACGGTTGCCGCCAAACCGACTCCGAACAGGGCCTGCTGCCCCATGCCCCCCGAGATGTCGCCCGCCGCAAGGTCCGTCAGGCTCTTGGCCGCCGAGCCCAGGTAAACGTACATGACGGTTCCCGGCAGCATCCCGATCCAGGAGGCGAGCACGTAGTCCCGGAAGCTCACCTTCGTGATCCCGAAGGCGTAGTTCAGCAGGTTGAAGGGAAAGACCGGTGAGAGTCGGGTCAGGAGAACAATCTTGAAACCGTTCTTTCCGACGGCCCGGTCGATGGCCCGAAATCTAGAGTTGGAGATCACGCGGGCCTCAATCCAATCCCGGGCAAGCGTCCTTCCCAACAGGAAGGCGGCGGAGGCCCCGATGACGCTCCCGACGGAGACCGTCACGGTTCCCAGCAAGACGCCGAAGACGAAGCCCGAGCCCGTGGTGAGAATCCAACCGGGGACGTAGAAGACGCTGGCGGGCGTGTAGGCCACGGCGAGGAGGATCGGCCCCCAGATGCCGATGCCGTCGACCCATTCCAGAAAGCCGCCGAGGTACTCCCTGACGGGCAGGAAGGTGAAGATCGCGATGACGACCGCCATCAAGAGCCCGAGGATAACGATCCGCCAAAGAGGATTCGCCTTCATTTGCCCCCCCATTTCGTATCCCCCACCCAATTAAGGCCCAATGCCCTCAGAGACGGGCAGAATATCAAGACTGTTTTCACCGTTTCACGACCAGCCGGTAATTCGGCGTTGGGTTGAGAGGGCATGAATAGAGGTACCCGCCTTCCTTGAGTTTGACCTCGAAATCCTTCGTCATGCCGAGGAGGATGCCCCCGCCCGAAACCTTGGGCAGTTTTAATCGGCTGATGAGGCTCGCTCCGCGCAAATAAAATCCCAGCTCATACGGAACGTTCTTGTTGATTACGCGGAAGATGTATTTTCCAGGCTTGAGCTCCAGGGTCTTCGCGGCGGCAAGTCTCTGCTCCGCTGTCCTGGCGTTGATCGCCTTACAATCGGCGGCTGAAGTCGTGTGGAAGTCTTTGTCACCGCCTTCCGGCTCGACAAACTGGCAGCCTGTTTGCGTCAGTACAATGACTTGCGGTTTTGAGGGACCCGCCTGGGCAGGATTTGCGGCGAGATACCCACCGATCGTCATTCCGCCCAGAACACCCATCACAACGAAGGTAGCCTTCCAAGTAGAAACTAACACCTCGACCCCCTGTGGTTGGTCTATCCGAAAATCCATTCCTTTCGATAATGATGCGCAGGGCCACTCACGTACAGGCACCTGCAAAAGATCAACACGACCGGTCCCCCAAAATTCCTGTTAGGCCGGAATTTCCCATTTCAAATCCGGACGGGCCTGTACCGACCACTCGTCGCTGTTTAGCTCGATTAGGCCCCTCTACCGGACCTGTCAACACGATTTCGGGCGCCTGAAACCCTGATCGGAGCGGTATGCACGATTGAAAACCATGCCACCCCTGCAGGTAGGCGAGCCTTCCCAGCAGGTCCATCTGGAAGGGACAGAACATCCACCCTTTTGTCCTCGAGTGGACTGCGCTCAGAGCGGTTAGACCGGCGCCCGCCTCGGGAGACGACCTTTTCATCGGGGGGCCGCGCATCCCCCGAGGAACCGCTTCGTTTCGAAATCACTCAGGGGGGGGATCCACCACTCCTTTTCACGAGGACTTATGGACCGAGGAAGACTTCCCCAAGGGACGATCGCAGCGCCGTAGGTTATCCGAAGCGTTTTGGACATATATTCCAAGAGGCGCTATAAATACACGTGGAACGGAAAGAATTGTTCGGCTATGTGCCCCCGATCACGATCTCAACGCATCCGCGGCTTTTCGCGTATCCAGCAAAGACCTTCCCCGAGCCTCTCACCCCCGTGGGCGCTGCACTGGAAAAGGCCGTTCAAATTGCGGCGACGATATTCCGGGACGATAGCGGAGGCCTCCGAGCCGGAAGCCAGAACTGTTGATTCCCGTATTGAGGCAATGAAGATATTTCCCGTCAGCAGGAGAATTCGAATCCACGTCAGGAGGAGAGTGAATGCTCAAAGACAAGAAGGTGATTGCCATCGGGGAACGGGATGGCGTCGCCGGACCCGTCATCTCGGAATGCGCCGAAGCCGCCGGCGCTCAGGTCATCCTCCAGGTGACCGAGTGCTTCGTCTGAACCTCGGCGGGCGCCATGGACACTGAGCGTCAGGCCGACGTCCAGTCCGTCGTCGAGAAGCATGGCCGGGAAGACCTGCTGGTTCTCCTTGGCGCGACGGACGTGGACCTGCTGGCGCTCGCGGCGGAGACGGTCACCACGGGCGACCCGAGCTACGCCGGTCCGTTGGCCGGAGTCTCGTTGGGACTCCCCGTTTATCACATTCTCGAGCCCGCGCTTCGGGAAGAATTCCCGGCCGAGCTTTACGACGAGCACCTTGGACTTGTCTCGATGGTTGCCGACATGGACGGGATCGGCCGGGTCCTGGAGCGGTTCCGGACAACGTCCGCCCGGAACTGAGGCCCGGGACCTTATCTCGACCGGCGTAGATCGCCTGCGCCTACTCCGAAAGGACCGCCCCAATGGCGAAGCGGCGGGCCGCCATCGCGGCCGCGAGTTGCGTCCTCGCCCATGTGCCGGGTCTTGTTCCCTACGGCTCGAAGCCAAGCCGGGAAATCCGGAAGGACGAGGGGCTGCTCGAACGCTTGAACGAACGGACCCGCTCCTTTGAGGAGGCCGCCGCGTATCCCCCCAATCAGGTCTTTATCGGAAACCTGCCGCCCAAGGCCCTGCCGGAGATCCCCTCGCCCTGGCACAAGCATCCGTGTGAGGAGGCGAGCCCGGAGAGCTTGCTGGGAGAGATCCTCCCGGAGGATCGGTTCCTCGGCCTTCTGAAGGAGGCCGACTGCACCGGAGTGGTCGAGCTCTCCGAGGCGTTCGCCGACCGCATCGGCTTCGACGGGGCGGCGAGCGGTCCTCCGGCGCCGGGGGCCGGTGAGCTCGCCCGACTCCTCGAATCGGACGGTCATCTCCCGCTCGTCCACCAGGGCCGGGTGGTCGGCTCGATCCGGTCGGACCACGAGGACGACGATTCGCTGAAGGCCTCCGTCCTGTTGGAAAACCTGGCCTGCAAGGCGAGCGGGGTCCTGGCCCTGAATCATCTGCTGAAACAGCCCGGCCTTCCGGGACGGGAGTCGTTGGAGTTCGTGATCAGCTGCTCGGAGGAGGCCGTCGGCGACCGCTACCAGCGCGGCGGCGGAAACCTGGCCAAGGCCATCGGGGAAATGGCCGGGCTGTCAGAGGCGAGCGGCGCCGATGTGAAGAACTTCTGCGCCGCCCCGGTCCAGGCGCTGGTCTTCGCGGCGAGCCTCGTCGCCTCGGGCGTGTACGATCACGTAGCCGTGGTTGCGGGCGGGTCCGTTCCCAAGCTCGGAATGAAGGCCATGGCGCACCTCGGGGCGGACATGCCCGTCCTGGAGGACGTCCTGGCTGGCTTCGCCGCGTGGGTGACGGCGGACGGGGAGGGTCCCGCCATCCGGCTCGACAGCGTGGGCCATCACCGGATCCGCGCCGGGAATTCCCAGCAGGCCATCCTGGAATCCCTGGTGGTGGAGCCGCTGGCCCGACTCAACATGGGACTCCTGGACGTGCCCCTTTACGCGACGGAGCTTCACAACCCCGAGATCACCATTCCCGCCGGGGGCGGCGACGTTGCCCGCAACAACTACCGGCTCCTGGGGGCCCTGACGGCCCTCCGCAAGGAGATCGACCGTTCAGACATCGACCGCTTCGCCGATGAGCGCGGCCTTCCGGGCTTCTCTCCTTCACAGGGGCACATCGCCTCCGCCGTGCCAGCCCTGCCTCACATCCTTCGACAGTTCCGCGAGGGCGGCTTCGAGCGCGCCATGCTCTTGGCCAAGGGTAGCCTGTTCCTGGGCCGCATGACTCAGCTCTCCGACGGCGTCTCCTTCCTGCTGGACGCAGACTCAGATTGATTCAGCCTCATTCGCCATGAGGCGCTTCGGCTCGCTTCGGGATGGCTTCAGTCGGGCAGTGGGTCAGTTTGCTGAATGACCCCTGCCTTCCTGCGTTGTAGCCGCGATTTGAGCACATTCGCTTCGCTCCGTGCAGGCTCCGCGGAAATCGCGGCCGGGCGCGCCCCATCGACTCGGATGAGTTCGAAGCCGCGATGGTATCCGCAATGGGAGCGTCGGGCATAGACCCCGCGCTCATTCACGCATACCGAAGGACGGGGAGGCTCGTCACAGAGGCCAACATGGACCAGTGGTCGGAAGAGGACCATGAGCAGTGGTATGCCGCCCTGGACGAGTACGAGGGAGAGAACGGAATGATTTCAGCCTCGAAGGTCCAGTTGACAAGACGTTCCTCGCGTGACAAAGTACTCTGCAGATTCCAACCCCGCAGTTGCCTTGGCGGGACCTTGGGTATTTGGCTACGAGAAGTTGACACCGCGTCCCGGTCGAGGTGTTTCAGCGTGAAATCACGCACCCGGTAACGCCTGTCACAAAGCTAGACCACGGAATTTCGGCGAGGGGGCAATTCTCTCTCGGCGGGCTTTCGCTGGCTGTTCTCGTGCCCCATAAAAAATTTTTGAATTCATTCTCGGTGGTCAAGGTCTACCTGAGGGGACCTTTGAGGTCCAAAGAAACCTTGGCTTGCACAAAAAACGGAAGGTAAGGAGAAACGGACGTGGCAGAAATTTCCAAGAGAGTTGTTTTTTTGGCTCTGCTTCTCGCTGGTACTGCTGGCGCTGCGCTAGCCCAGGAGCAGCTCGTTTCCGGTGTGCCCCATGAAGGCTACTTGAAGGGCGTCCTGGTTCAGGCCAATGGTCCCGTGCTCAGTGACGAAGTGGTGACTGAAGGCCCGAGTCTGTTGGTGAAGGTCGAGAGACAGACCATCCGCATGCGCAGCCTGAATGCCGTGGAGCTTGCCGAAGTCAACCCTGAGGCGTTTATCGGCATTCCGGTTGATTTGGACGTGACACCTGTTGTGATCTCCGGGCATAGGGGGGATCGGAAGACGAACTAAGCCGAAGAGAAATTGGTTCCGGAACTGCTCCAGAGCAGTCCGGACTCAAGAGGCCAGCCGACCGCGGCGCAAGATCCCCTTGACCACCGAGAGCGAGAGGCTAGCCTCAGGCCATGAATGAAGACATCAACGGGCGGCGCGTGGAGAGCGTCGCCCGTTTTTTTTCGACCCGGTCTCGCCGGTCCACGTGGAGGGTCTGGGATAGAAACACCTTCTCGAATTTCCCGGCTTCCGTTACCCAAACAATTGATCAGGTCTGGAGGCATGCAGAATCCGCGTCCCCCCATCTAACAAAGTCTGTCGATATGATTGAAGGAGAACTGAAACAAGCGATGGCCGGCAGCCGTCAGCCACGGAACGACGTCTAACGAAGGAACAGGGAGTAAGGGACTTGGGAGAATAGGGGTCAAGATTGATAAGCGTCAGGACAGGTTGTTCCGCCCCGAGCTTTCCCTCGGTGTTGCACAAGGGGGCTTTTCCCTTTCCCCTGTCACGCTCCCGAAAAACAAGGGCCTCTCCCTGGCTCCCTCGCCGCCTTCCGGCGAAGTCATGGCCTCGGCGGGGGCGGGCGAAGCCTCCGCCCGCTGGAACAGCTGGGGAACGGTGGACGTCACTGTCAGCGTGAAGATGTCCGGGCGGTTGTAATGGCCGGCGTAGTCATGCACCATCTTCGCCTGCACCACGTCTTCCAGATCGATGTCGGCGTACACGATGCCCTCTTCCCCGCCCAGGGGCCCCGCGATGACGCGGCTGTTGGGGTCGATGATGCAGGTCCCCCCCCCGTTGCCGGCTTCCTCCAGGAAGGCCCGGTCGGTCTCCTGGTAGGGAAGGAGTTGTTTCATCTCCTCCGAGATTGTGCTGCAGCAGTTCAGCACGAAGCAGCCGGCCTTGTAGGCAAGGGAGCGGCTGGCGAGCAGGACCACATCGGGCATGCAGGTCGAGGTGGGCGCGAAGTGGTTGGGCCAGCTCGCCACGTGGATGCAGGTGCCTTGGGCGGCCAGGGCGAAGATGGCCAAGGGGTTGGAGTTTTCCCCGCAGATGAGGCCGCTCACCTTGCCGAACTCGGTGTCAAAGCTGCGAAGGGTGTCGCCGAACCCGCCCGTATGGACCAGCCGCTCGCCCAGCGTGGGCATCAGCTTCTGATGCTTGCCGAGGATCCGACCGTGGCGGTCGATGAAAAGCTGGCTGTTGTACAGGGTGCCCATGGTGGCGGGCCGCTTCTCGCATACCCCCATGACGGCGCAACAGTTGGCCCTTTGGGCCGCCGCGCAGAGCGCGTCCGTGGCCGGGCTGGGGATCTCCACGGAGTTCTTGAACAGCTCCCGCGCGAGGCGGTAGCTTTCCTTCTCTGTAGCGGGCCGGAAGTGGTACCACACCGGATGGGCGGGGATAAACCCTTCCGGGAACCCAACGAGCCGCGCCCCGTGGGAGCCGGCTTCCTCAATGAGCCGGCAGGCCTTCTCCACCGAGCCCTCCCGGTTCAGGAAATCTGGTGCCGCCTGCACCGCCGCCACCCGAAGTTTTGGATACGTATCGCCCATGGCCTCCGCTCTCCCTCTGATGATTACTAGAATCCTGATTTACGTGGAATCTCCCGCTTCCACCCCTTGGTGAAAGCGCCCCCAGTTCTTATCGCCGATTAGACCAATATTCTCTTGCCGTTCTCTCGCCTTGTAAAGCTGAGAGATCCTTGCCCCAGACTTTCACGTTTTGCGCCGCTCCGCGCGCGAGTGGGACGCGCTTCGTACTCGCACTTTCTACACGCGTTCTAACCACTCGCTACCTTTTTCGCCGGGCTGGGGGTTGTGCTCTGTGGAGGTGTGTGCTCGGGTTCCGTATAAGCTCTGTGGAGGTGTGTGCTCGGGTTCCGTATAAGTTGTACGATCAGTCTCTTTTCGATTGGAGCATAGGGACATGATCTAGATCATATTCCTTGTGGAAAATGTAGGGTATACGAGTGGGCACTCGGGGACATGCCAAGAAGGGTATTCCCGTCTCTCTTCTTCACCTCTTGAATTCACCTCTTTGAAGGAGGGCTGGTCATGAGAGGGAAGACGCAGGCGTTTTTTTGCGGGTGCTGGGTTGGGCTGGTGTTTCTCCTCTTGGTCGGGGGTTTGTCGCTAGCGGCTGAACGGGACAAGGTGAGCTTCAACAGCGATTGGCTCTTTTACGGACGGGACCTGGGATGGTTCACCGCCCAGGGTAAGGGTTTCTACACCGAGGCAGGCCTCGACGTGAAAATCGTCCGGGGGTACGGCTCTGGCGACACCGTCAAGAAAGTGGCAACGGGGACCAATGACTATGGCAACGCCGATATGGGAGTTCTCGTGAAGGCCCGGGCCCAAGGGATGAAGCTGAAGGCCATTGGGATCATCCACGATAAATCCCTCCACGTGATCTTCACTACCAAGGACAAAGGAATCCAGAAACCGAAAGACTTAGAAGGGCACACCATCGGCGTTCCCCAAGGGAGTGCTCCCCACCAGATGTTTTCCGCATTGGCCTCGGTCAATGGGGTCGACTTGTCCAAGGTGAAATGGGTCTTCATGAGTCCCCCGGCGACGATTCCGAGTGTAATTTCCGGGAAGGTTGACGCGACTGTCACCTTCAATACCGTCAAGCACATTTTCTCCGCCAAAGCCCGTGCGGCCGGCAAGGAGCCGGTCAGCATCCTGTATAGCGATCATGGGGTGGACCTGTACTCCAGCGCTTTCATAACCACGGAGCAGAGGATACGCGAAAAGCGCGATCAAGTGAGGCGATTTATCGGAGCCACGTACAAAGGGATCGCCTACGCCGTCGAACATCCTGAAGAGGCAACGGACATTTTCATGAAATATAACCCGACGACAACTCGAAAGGCCGTGCTGGCTACTTGGCACATCGTAATGGACCACCTCCTGACGCCGACGGCCCTCAAGATGGGCATCGGCTACCAGACTCGGGAGAAGACGGAATATACCCGGGACATCATGATGAAGTACGGCGGGGTCTCCGTGAGGGTGCCGGTCGAGGACGTCTACACGAATGAGTTTCTGCCGAAGTTGTTTCCGAAACGCCCAAAGAGGTGAGGTTGACCTGGGGCCGATTGAGAAGATCGAGAAGGAGTGGAGGAAGCCTTCATGGGCGGGATTCACCAGCTAGCCGAACTAATACCCGGTGCTGCAAACTACATGGAGATGGCCAACATTCAGCCTGGGGAAGAAGTCCTTGTCATACCGGCGACCGATTGCGACGAGATTGTCATCGAGGCCGTCATCGCCTCTGTCCGGATGGTGGGCGCCACCCCGACGGTGGCCTATGCGCCCCCGCCCGAGCTCTACTTCCATGAGGCTCCCGACAGCCTCGTGGAGGCCATGTGCGCTGCTGACACCGTCCTGGACCTCGGGGCGTTCGTCTGGGGGCACTCCGACGGAAGCCTCAGGGCCATGGCGGAGTACCTGACGAAGGGGGCGCTCCTCATCCCGCCGACTCCGGCCCGGCTTCGGTCGGAGGCGGCGCTCTTTCCCATCCCGCTCATTCGAGCCATCGCCCGAAAGGTCTACGACCAGGTTCAAAAGCCCGACGGCACGAAGATCCGTGTCACGTCCCCTTCCGGAACTGACCTTACAGCCGAGGTCTTCCGGACGCAAACGGGGACGGATGGGTACATGAAGCCTCTTGCGCCCGGGGAGTTCCACGTGTTCCCGTCGGGCGTCGTCGGCTTCGTGCCCCCCCTGAATGTAAACGGAGAGGCCATTTTCGAGGCCTACACGGGGTTTGGACGCCTCAGTGAGCCTGTCACTTTCGTGATTAAGGAGGGCTACGTCACACGGATTAAGGGGGGATGGGAGGCAAGAGAGATCGAGACCCGCATCGAGGGGGCCGTCAACGGAAACCATGTCTGCGAGATCATGTGGGGGATTGTGCCGAAGAATAACGTAGATTTGGAGACGAAACCGATTTCCATGGAGTCCGAACGTTCCCCCAGGACCCTTCACATCGGCCTGGGCGACGTGAAGCTCAACGGGGGACCGAAGCGGGCAGTGGGTGAGGGCCCTCACTGGTCGACCCTTCACCAGGATGGCTACATGATGTACCCCACCCTCGTCGTCGGAGAGGATGTCGTCCAGGATCACGGCCACCTCACCATCCTGGATGATCCCGAGATTGCCGCGCTTGCCCGACAGTACGGAGACCCGAAGCAGGTGCTGAGCTACGGGGAGGTGCGGGCTTAGCGAACGTCGCTTCCTCCCAAGGAGAAATCCCGATGGCTGATGAGGTCTTCGAGAAACTTTGCGCTCACTTCAAGCGGATCGCGGAAAATGATCTGACGAAAGGGGCCTTGAACTTCGCCGACGCCACCTTCCAGTTTCGAGTCGTGGAGGAATGGCCTAAGGACCCTCATTATCCTTACACCTGGCACCTCGAACGGGACGGAGAGTGGTATTGGGTTGAAATCAAGAACGGGACCCTAAAATTCGGCTCGGGTTACGTCAGCGATAAGCTTCCCTTCCGGGAGTGCATCCCGGTTCAAGCAGAGCGGAAGATCCTGCTGGACATATTGGAGGGCCGAATCCGCCCGAGCGACGCCTGGTTCAGCGACAAGCTTTTTGTGGGAAATTTTTCCGTCGGCAGCGTCAATGGCGCCTGGGTCATTGCCCTCCTCCGTCTGGGCCAAGCCGCGCAATCCGGTTATTGGAACTATCTCCCTTCGCAGCGGCAAAAGATGTTTATGAAGGTCCGCTACTGAACCGGCGGGCATCTCCTCTAAAGAGGCCCCTTGGTCTTGGGTGTGCGGCCTCCCGGGTCTTTCCGGTGAAAATCGAATCCCCTGGGGAAGATTTTTTCGTCTTCAAAATGGCCTTCTGTGCCTTCAGAGGGAGGTTGAGGCGATGGCGCGAAGCCGTTCTAACAAGAGCGTGAAGCTGGAGCATCAGTCCCGGCGCGTATTTGGGCAGCAAGGAACGGACTTTCAAGAGGGCGTAAATTTCACCCGTCTCAGAGAGGAGCGGCTGGGAAAGCTTCAAGAGGCGATGAAGGCCCATGACCTCGCGGCCCTGCTCTTGACGCAGGGAGACAATATCCGTTACGCGACCGGAACTTGGGACTTCGTGTGGCGCGCGAATAGCCAGTGTAGATACTGCCTGGTCTTCGAGTCCGGCCAGCCGATACTCTTTGAGACCGTCGGCGAAGACACCGAGTGCGTGAAACTTCACACGCCCTGGCTGGCCGACCGGATCCGCCCGGCCATCACTTACCTCTTCGCCGAGGCCGCCTTCGACGCCCAACTCGCACGGTACGCGGCGCAGATCCAGGAGACCCTGAAGGAGGCGGGGCTCAACCCCGGGGAGGACCAGCTGGGGGTGGACACGATGGACTTCATCACTCATGAGGCCTTCCGGGCGGCCGGAATCCGGGTGGTCTCCGGGGCGCAAGCCATCAAAAAGGCCCGCCTCACGAAGACCCAGGACGAGCTGGAGCTCCTGAAGATCGCCTGCTCGGTGGCCGACGCCTGTTTCTGGCGCCTCCGGGAGGAGTGGGTCGAGCCGGGGGTCCGGGAAGTGGACGTCGCAGGGAAGATCACCGACTTTTTTTTCTCTCACGGCTTCCAGATGGCCCGGCCCGGCGCTGTGGCCTCGGGCTGCAACACCAATCCCTACCTCCGAGGGTGGACGGACAAGGTCATCAACCGGGGCGACATGGTTATCATCGACCTGGCCGGCGAGAATTACATGGGCTATTCGGTCGATTACGTCCGTTGCTGGCCCGTGTGCGCCCCTTTCACCCGGGAACAGAAGGAGGTCTATAAAGAATGCTATGAGTCCATGTATGCCGCCATGGATGCAATCAAGCCGGGGGCCACAACGGCGGACGTGGCCCGAGCCTTCCCCCCCTACGCCGATGATGAATATAAGACCTGTAGCCTCATCCAGTTCGGCCACAGCACCGGGATCAGCCATTACGAAGGGTACTGGATCTCCCGCGGTTTCTCCCTCGACTACCCGATGCCGATTGAGGAGAACATGTTCTTCGCCATCGAGACTTACGCGGCCAGGCCGGGGGGCGTGGACGGGGCCCGACTGGAAGAGAACGTGGTTGTTACCGAAACCGGTTATGAAGTCTTCAGCCGGTTTCCCTTTGAGGAGGAGGCCATGCGGTAAAAAGCTGCTGAAGTGGTGTGCTTGTCACTCGTGAGCTGGGAATGGGAAGTCGAACCTTCAAGGCGGCAGAGACCTTATCGTGCGATATTCTCGCTAAGTCGCCTAGCGGGCTAATGGAAATCGACGGATCTCTAATAGGATTCGCCCGAACCCGCCCTAAATCAAGTCAATTGCGCTAAATGAAAACAGATGTAAGATTTTCACTCTTACCGCTGATTGGTGTAGAATCGGGTAGGATTTCGTCGAGCGGGTCACAGCTTGATATTTCCAGGTCCGGATTTGCGTGGTTGCATATATAGACAAGGCGGAAGATGACGACGGGACCCCGCCCAGAGGGTCCGTTCGTCCGACAGATTTGGGGGTGCCCTGTCGTCGCGGAAATTGCGGGCGGAAACGGCGAAATATTAGGAGGTAGAAGGATGGGCAAGCGGACATGGATTCGGAATGGTTGCCGGTCCCCTCGCCCCTTGGTCGGGTTTTGGGTTGCGCTTTGCTGCATTTCGTTCGTCGCTCTGGAGGCGGAGGCCGGCTGCCGGCAGGTCGGCGTATGGCACAAGTTTACGGTCTGCGACGGTCCTGATACAGGCGGCCGTCCACCTCAGTCCCCGCCAACTCCAACTCCGCCCCCAAAAAATCCGATTGATTCGCTGTTTGACAAGGCAATGGCAGCAAAAAATGACGGAAATCTGAAAAAGGCTATCGATTTCTTGGATAAGGCGTATACCAAGCTGGATAAGTTTCGCAACTCAGGCCTTCACAAAAAGATCCTGGCCGCGCTATCCGAACTACACATCCAGTTGGGAAACAAGGCGGCCAAAAGGGGCGACCACAGCGGGGCGCGGAACGATTACGGCAAAGCCCGTGAATGGGCGTGGTACCTCAGCGCAAATTTCAATAATCGCCAGTGGCTCGACAAAGCGAATAGACTTTGGAACGGCCAGAATAAGCTCATCAAGGAGCGAAAGCTCAATGCCATCGTTAGGGAAGGCCGGCGATACCTGAGGAATGGAAAATGGGACGAGGCCATCAGATATTTCGAGGGACACAGGAAAAATTTTCCCAACAATAAAAATATCCAACAGGCCCTCCAAGAGGCATACGCCGCCAAAGCGGAAGCGGACAGGGCGCAGATTGCCGAGGAAGAGAGAGCCAAGCAGCGAAGGGTTGAGCGCGCCCAGACGCAGATCCATGGGAGGGTCGACAATATCGTGGGACGCCTGAACCCCCGCGCCCGCAAGAGCGGAGGGACGGCGATTGAGCAACTGATCGTCGCGGAGAAGCAGGGAGGGAAGGCGAAGCTCGATACTTCCGCCTGGGGGGAGCCCGGCGCGAGCGATTCGAGGCAACCTTTCGATTTAGGCCCTGACGTGAGCCCAGGCTCTTCGGGCGTCGAGCTTCCCAAGGTTCCATCCATCCGGAATGCCGGCCCTGTTGCCATCGCGAAGGTGATTAAAGCGCTGGACCGGAAGATCCATTCGCTTGACCGGGAGATAGATCGGGAAAGGAACCTGGAGAAAAAGACGAAACTCCTGGAAGAGCAGATTTATGCCTTGGACAAGCAATCCGAATTTCTGGAGCAAAGTATCAAGAAGGAAAAAGACCCGATCAAGCGGAGCAAGCTCATCAACAAGCAAACCTCTGTGAATAGTAAGAAGAGAACGCGCGAAATTGAATTGATTGATGTTCCGGTTCGGCCGCCAAAATAGACGGCGTCAACGAACGAGGGGAAAAATTCATGTTGCGCCGCGGGTTCGCGGTCAGGGTCCTGGCACTTTTCTCGGCCTGCTCGATCGTCTTTTTCCTCGAGGCCCGATTGGGGCCTGTGGCCTTTGCTCAGACGCTTCCGCCCCAGGCGCGGGACGCCTTCGAGCGAGGCAGGATCGCCGCAAGACAAGGGTCCTGGGATGTGGCGCTCGGGTATTTTGAGGAGGCGTTTGCTTCGGCGCCCAAGGCGCCGCAGATCCTGTACGCGCTGGGCACTGCGCACAAGGAGAGCGGGCATCCGGTCGTCGGAGCCGCCTTCCTCAAGGCCTATCTCGCGGCATGGCCCGATGCGCCGAATGCGGCCAAGGTGAGAAGGCGCATTCTCGAACTGGAGGTTTTCATCGATCGGCTTGTGAAGGATCTCTTCAAGGAAGCCATGGCGGCGGCGGAAGAGCTCCCCGACGATGAAGACAAATCCGAGGCGCTACGCACGGTCATCGAGAAAATGGCGCGGGCGGGAGATCTCGCCCTGGTGCGAAAGGCCGGGCTGAAACGCCCCTCCGGCGTTCCAGAGGTTCTCGCGAGGCTTGCGGCCAATTTGGCGCAGGAGTTCCACGACTCGGGCGTAATCGTGGATGCCGCCGATCCCATCAAGTTGTTTGACCTCGCAGAGGAGATATCAAAGGCCGAGGCCGATTACAATGCATCACTCCCGGTCAGTGATTCGTATGTGCAATGGTCGTACTTTAAACAAGTTTGCGCTGTGAGCGTCCCGCCTGATCCGAAAGGGTACAAAGATTGCGTACAGGCTAAACATCGCGAGTATAAGCGTGAGGAACCCCAGCGGCGCCTGTTTAGGCAGGGGGAAGGACTCGTCTCTCTGGCCGTTTATTTAAAAAAAGCGTATCTGGGAAAGCGCGCCTATAACGCTTGGCGGAAGGGTAATAAGCTGATCCGCGAAAGCGGCCTATTTGAGAAACGGCGAAGTCTGAAATGTCCGGGTGGTTGGTCGCCTGCCATTTGCATGACATTAACGAAAAAGGGGGGGCGTCAGGTATTTGTTTTTATGGACTCAAAGGGAGTTATCCGGTTTCCTCGAAACTCAAGCGACAGATTTTCAAAATTCCAGACGGCGCCACGCGATGGCTCTTCCTGGTTGGAGATCGTCAGGACCGGCCGCGCCGTACTCCCGTGGAGATTTCGTTTAAATGACCCTGCATTCAGGAATTTGGTGGATTTGATCGAGAGAACGAAGAGGGAACCGCTGCGCAATGCGCCCGCCAATTTTGCGGAACTTGCGGGCAAGCTGGCTCGGGCGCGGCGCTTTCTGAAGGTCAACCCTGGGTAGGGCCCGAGATGCGCGCGAAGGAATCCTTTCTTATCGCAGTCCTGGTTTTATCGTTCGGGGTATCGGCGCATGCGGTTGAACCGATCAAGCCCTGCGCGGTGCCGGCCGGGCTCGCCGGACCGGACCGGCAGCGCTTAACGGCCCGATATCGAAAACTGAATCGGAGGCGCAGGGGGCTGGTGGCCCGGATCTCGGCCCATAATGCCAAATGCCGGGGCCTTCGCTCGGATCAGCCTGCCCGCATCGCGCGATGCGAGGCGGCGCGGCAGCCGATCGAAAAGGAGTGGGCGGACTATGAAGTCAAGGTGAAAGCCTACCAAGCGGCGCAATCGAGGGCCATCGGGAATCATCGGCGCACGATCGAGTCCGAGTTGACCACATTAGAAAAACGAATCAAGCGGACAAAGCGCCAGCTTTTGGCCTACTCAAAAAATCCCGAACAGTTTGAAGCCGATCTGGAGGATTGGGCGAATCTCGCTGCGGGCGCCCGGAAGGAAGCCCTTCGCGCCGCGAAGGAGGCCGTCGTCTCCGTGACGCTCCAACACCTGTCCATTCAAAACCAAGCTGCGATTGAGCTGACCGAAGAACAACGGCGCTCCGTCAGGAAGTTGCTCAGGTCGTATGGTCCAATTCTCGAGTATGCCAGAAAGTTCTCGGCTCAGAGGCTGGCCGCGCTCAAGACCGATGCTGCGATCGTCAAGAACCTGAGCGACATTAAGACGGCTGCTGACCTGTCCACGTCGGTCTATCTGGATCCGGAGGATCGCGACGAACTCTTGACCGCGATCGCCGGTATCCTGGGGGTCTTCGTCAAGGATCCGAGACTCGGCCTGATTATGACGGACGTGGGGATCGTCACGGCCGCCGCCCTTGGCTGGACGAAGGGGGCGATCTCCCATGCTCGCGTCAAGCAGTTGCTCGCCCTCAGCGAAGACATGTTACGAGCAGTGGAGGTCCTGTCCCGGCTCTACCGCAACGACGTCGACAAGCGAAAGGCCCTGCGCCGACAAATGTCGGCTCTCCGGACGAAAGTCAGCGGCTGTTAGGGCCTTCGCTCAAAAAAGTACGTCAAGCCTGAACCCAGAGCCCATACGTCGCAAAATGCCGATAGACATCCGCCCAGGCGCGAACCTTATCAAAGGCCCAGGGTGGCCCTCCTCATGCTCTTCTCCTCGGCGTTGGCCTTCCTCACAAGGTTCAGAGCCCCGCGCGCATGCGCGAGTTTCCCGGTCAATCTCTTGAAGTCACAGCGTCAATTAGGCCCTTAAAGCGACCCCGCGAGGTTTGGGGACGTTGTGAAAATGCGAATGGAAAAACATCCACAAAAATTGCTTAGAGAATAATTCGTATGAATCTCCTCAGGCGTTTCGGACTCATATTTTTGACTGCCTCCTTGCTCGTCTTGAGCGGTTGTAGCCCGTCCGAGGAGGAGAAAAAAAAGCTGGAAGCCCAGGGAAAAATACTGGTGGGAAAATGGGAGGAAAAGGAACACACATGGATCTTTTACGACGACGGCCAGTTTGAACACGAAAACACAATCAGGGAAAGCCAGATTTTGCGGGAGTATTTTAGTACTAAAGGCAGCTGGGAAGTTGTCAAGTCGGATGGAAAGGTATTAACGGTCCACCTTGAATCACGTAGCAAATCCGGCGCCACTTCTACTTGGACGATATATGTCGATGTGCAGGATGACGTCCTCCGCCTGAAATATTTGGGAGACGACGGAACCTGGCGGCTGCGGCGCGCGCGCCAATAAATCCACGCCCTTCACATCCAGACCCTCCTATTATTATCGAGATCAGATAATCCCCGGGCGCAGCGTCCCGGTTGAGGAGCGGCGGGGAATATCGAAGAAGTTCACCCTATCGGCCGTATGGCTCCAGTGAGCGGAGACGGGGTCCCCGTCCGCCCCCGAGGCCATCGAACCGCCTTCGCCCGCGAATTTACGCTCTAACTTCCGGCCTATCGGAAGGTTAGAAGAATCAGTACATCCCTGTCCAGTATCGCGATAATGACCTCTCCCACACGTCGAACAGTCCGTTCCGCAGTCCGAGCAAGCTGCTGAAGCCGCCCTGCGCGGTGACCCACGGGTCGATCCCATAGAATCTGGGATGCAAGAGCCGGGATCGAAAGCCAGCCCCTTGTCCATACCCACGGGTCCTCAATACACGAGCCATCGCTCACCAGCCCCGGTTATACGCGAAGAGGAGGTTGAGCTGGTCACGATCGAGGTACGGGAAATCCGCCCGCGTGATGGGACGGTTGCGCGGTATGGAGCGCCTGGCCCTCAGGCGGGTGTTCAGAAATTGGGCTTCCCCCATATGCGCGGCGATTTCCCCTCCACCCAAGTAGTGGATGCCCTCATGCACGACCCAGCCGGCGACGATGCGAGGCCGCCACCTACTGCCGGAGCGCAAGAAGTTCGAGTTGATGTAGATCGTGTTGGGATTGTGCTCGGTCCATCTGCCTAACCGACCATCGCTTAGCTCCTGGAAGCGTACCTCCAAATCGCCGCTTTTCAGCCTTTTCGCAATTTCTTTGGAGATGGCGGTTCCGTTCTCCATTTCACGGAGGATCCCTTTCTCGAACGCCCTCATCTGGGCGCTCTTCTGCACTATCCTGCCGTTCGCGTCGTACCACCCCGCGCGCGCGCCGGACAATTGCGGGAAACGATCATCGAGGGAAAGCCTGTGCGAGCCTCCTTTGCCGGCCGCGAGCCGCACCCGGGCGGCCCGAATTCCGGCCGCGGCCCCCATGGCGACCCGGCTGATCCCAAAGCCCAGGGTGAGCCGGATGGTACGGCTGGCCCGGTTCTGGCAAAAAAGCACCACTCACCCATTGCGGCCCCTGTCAAGGCTCAGATTCTCTAGGTGAGTGGGCTTTGCTTAGACGCTTTCCTTGTAAGCCGTCTGCCTATTGCTTTTTCACGTATTCACGCCGGTCTTTTATAACTCCATCTACATACGTACTCTCGCTCACGAGTACTCCGTCTTCATCATAAGAGTATTTAAGACCTTTAACCTGGATGACTTGATTCGCCGGTTCGGCGGAACAGGGACCCAAGCGGTGGACACCCGCACTCTGACGCTGCGCATCCGGCGAGGAGGCAGCCCGCGCGCAAGCCATCAAACCCCCAGGGAGGTTTAGCAGGCGGGGCTTCTAAGTTCCTCCTCTTATTGCGCCCTGCAAGCGCATAATCAAGACTTCATAAAAAATCTGTGGCACATTCGGGCTTGAATAATTCCGGGGTGAATATCTTCGCAAGAAACTCATAACCGTCTGTGCATTTTCATTACTAGTAAGGAATCCATAAATTCCATGATGCGCCTTAGCTCCTATTATTCCCGCGATATGGCCCGCTTCATCCAAAACGGTGGGCAGATGCTTTATGCCTGTCTCTGTAAATACGACGAGTCTGGGAATGACCTGTGTCGTTCCCCCACGAGTCATAGATACTGAACGGGTGAGGCCCATCACGTCCTCGCCCACATGCTTGCCTTCTCCGATAATAAAATCTCTGGCAACAATGATTGGAAGGCCCGGCGCCATTTGTCTCCTTTTGAATAGTTCTGCCGCCTCCTCTACCATTTGTCTCTCAGCTTTCGTGGCATATCTTACCGGTTTTGTAAAGATGAGGCCTTCTCTCGCCAAGGTTTCCTCCGCCCCTTTTTCTGCAGAGATTATGGAGCGCCTCCCCGCGCCAACGGGCGGAACTAAATCATCCCCGAGGGATTTAAGGTGGGCCCAGAGCGCTCGAGCTCCGCCGGCGGCCTCCATCGGCACATAAGCCTCATCCGCTAGGGCCCGTGCGGCCTTTGCCTTTCGTGCGAGTTCAAGCGACTCAAGCAACCGCGCGCTCTTGAGGTGCCTGAACTGTTTAAACAAGACGCCCCCGCCCGCAAATGCACCCGTGAATGCGAGGGTTGTCAGTAAGTGTTTTGTCGTGTAGTCTTTGTCCAAAGCCACTTCTGTGACTGCATAATCGATGGCTATGTCAAGAGCAATTATACCCACCGTAATCCAGGGATAAGTAAGCAAGGCGGCCGGAAGCACAATAATCCCACCGGTCAGACCCATTGCGATCAGTCCCGCCTCCTGCACCTCGCTGATCGCCTCTTGCAGGTACTCGCTGCGCTCCCGTTTCGCCTCCTGAAATTCACGCTGAAAGTTGCGGGAATGGTTGAACACGAACTGCCCGCTTTCAAGCTGAACTCCTTGCTCGGAAAATGGCTCCCAACGAGTGAGGAGGGACGTCAGTGGAATCTCCCTTCTTGGTTGCTCCGGCCGCAAGGCGAAACGGTTCTCCGGTTTCATATCCTTCTTCGGTTTCGGCAGGACTGCGTGCTTGCGTCTCGCGTCGGTCCGCACAACCGAATCACGTAGGTAACCCACTTTGGCGTAGCGCCCAGATTCCGGGTCGAAAACATGGGTGAGCGCTCCCCGATGATCCAGGAACGGAAGAACCCAGCGCGGCTCCCGTGCTTTGGCCCCCCGCCGATCGTAGTGGGTCCTCAGCCGGATCGAACCGATGTCCGTGCCTTCGGGATGGGTCACATAAACCACATCGGCCTTGCCGGGCTTGCCCGTGGGGTCCGCCCGCAACTCGGCGTAGGGAAGCCTGCCGTCGTAGATGATCCGCTTGTTGGGGAAAACCGCCTTGAAGTATTTTCTAGCCGCGCGGGGTCCATATTCGACATAAACCAAACGATTGGCATAGTCGTAGTAATAGGTCGCAGTCATGTTGAAATTGCGGCCGAAGTTCCATTTGTCCGTAACCCGCGAGAGGAGATTTCGGTTATCGTATTGATAGCGGAGTCGATTGTTCTCGATGAGATTTACGCTTTTGTCGTACTTGAACCAGCTCGTTTGAAAGAGGGAAGCGTCGCCGGCCATGGCGCCTTTAATCTGGTCGTCCGATAGCCCCCCCTCCAGGTCGCGCTGATACGAATCAAACCCGTGGAACAAGAGAGCCATGAAATTTCCAACAACATCCGAGATGCCCAAATTGACGTTGCCATAGCGGTGAAACCGGGCCTGTTTGATCTGATTTCCCTCGTAGCGGAAGCTGATCTTGTTCCCGCTCGAAATGTTGGCCTGGTTCCGGCCGAACAATTCCCCCGGAACATCTGTTAACGACTCTATGTAGGAGTAGATTGTACTTAGCCGTCCGTCGTCGTATTGGTAGAGGCGGCGGGAGCCGCCGAGCGACTTCAGCACCTTCTTTTTGGTGGGTCGTTCCTCGGATCGATTGGTGGCGCTCCTTCTCGCCCTCGCGCCCCAGGGCGTGTACTGTATGAGGGAAACTTCCTCGTCTTTGGATCGTCCAGGAAAACTCAGCCGGGAGCTTTGACGGACGAGTCGATGGTTCACGTCGTAATTCAGGAGCACTCGCGCAATGAGGTGCCCACCGTAGCGTTCGCTGAAAACCCTGTGCTCTCTCAGCCCCCGCTCGCGGTTGTACCGGTAGAACGTGTGCTCGGTTCCTCCGATCGTTCGCCGTGCACGTCTGGAAACACCGGAGTATTCGTACCTCAGCTCCGCCTTTGGGTACGGCCAGTGGGGACCGATTCGATCGATTTTGGTCACTCGGCCAATGGGGTCATATGCGTACTTGAACGTGGTCTCTCCGAGGTCGGACGAGATTTCCGGTGCGGTGAATTGCTTTCTCAATCCCCGCTTGTTGTACTTGTATTCTAGACGGACCTTGTGACCCCCAAATATCTGCTCGTCCTGAACCAGATTTCCCAGGCTGTTATACGCCATTTTGTTCGTGACCAAGCCGTTGTAACGGCCGGCTTTCGTCACGCGCCCCAGGCCGTCGTAGGCGTAAAAGTCCGAACTGGATCGTCCAACCGAACTGCCTGGATAATCGCTCGTCACGCTCGTTCTTCGGTCCTCGGCGTCATATTCAGTGCGGATCTTGACCCCGTTCGGCAAGGTCTCCTCGATGCGGTTTCCGCGGTCATCGTATTTATAACTGTGCGACCTTCCCTCCGCCTGGAGGGTCTTGAGCAGGCCGGCCGCCGTGTAAGCTCGTTTTATCCCGCTGACCTTGATTCTCCCTCGCTTCATACTTGAGGTCACGAGGCGATCGAGTAGATCGTGCTTCTGGGAGATTACGATTGAATCCCGTCCCAGATTCGCGAACTGCTTCTCGCCCACGCGGCGTCCAAACGCATCCAACTGATAAATGTCCAACCGCCCCCCGGGGCCCCTCATTGCCCGGCGATTTCCTAGAGCATTGTACGCATACCGGAGCGCGTGCCCCCCTACGTCCGTCAGGGCGGTCATCCGGCCGAGGGAGTCGTGCTCCATCTTGACGGTATAGCCGGCTGTTTTCGTTTCCCGCTTCAGCCTACCGGCGTTGGAAACAGAATAGAGGATCTCCTTCTCCTCTTCTGTGATCGATACGGGGTTCCCGCCGGCGTCGTATTTGTAGGTCACCGAGTTCCCCATCGGATCGTTTACTTTCACCTGCCGATGGCCATCGTGCTCAAAGACCGTCTCGTTGCCGTTCGAATCGATGACTTTTGTCAGCTTGCCTTCTTCATCCCGCACATATTTCCGCGTTCGCGTTCCCTGCTTCTTACCATTGGGGTCGTAGATGTGCTCATCCGTACGGATGACGGCCTCGAACTCGTCTTGGGTGAACTCGACGAAGCGCAAGGGGGCTTCGGCGCCCTTGTGATTCTTGCCGTCGATTCGGGTGTACTTGTTTGTCCCGCCGGGATTGAGATACGTCACAATCTTGGTGCCGAGGGGAGTGGTCTCCTTGTACGGCCGGTCGAAGCCGTCCGACTCGTAAGTGTATGTTCCTCCGGTTTTTCCCCGCTTCTTCGAGACGAGATTGCCGTTCTTGTCGTAGCGGTACGTCTCTCTCAACTCGCCCCCGACAATTTTCTCGATGAGGTTGCCCTGAGCGTCGTATTTGTACTCGCGGGTTCCCCCCTCCGGGAGCGTGACGAAGATCAGCTTTGCTTCCGTATCGTATGCGTAGGTGGTTTCTCTGCTGAGACCTTTGGCCTTTTGGGATATCCGAGTCTGAAGATTGACAAGGTTGTATTCATAGCTGTTCGTCAATATAAAACCGGACCGCGGGACCGATCTGAACAAGGCGCCTTTCGGGAAGTTGTCCTCGACCAAAACCTTCGTCTCGATGCGGTTGCCGTTCGCGTCGTAGCGGTAGGTAGTCTTGTTTTTGAACCCCTCCGCGTCGCGTATCTCCTCCACCACGAGGTTCCGCGCGTTGACCTCAAAAGTGGTGACGGTTCCACGCGGGTCTGTATACTTCGTCATATTTCCTCTGCCGTCACGCCCGAAACCGAATATCCCGTCAGGCGTTTCCGCTGAAGTCAAATAACCTGTTTTGTTATAACCGTAAACGGTCTTGTGACCTTTGGGATCCTCGATGGTTGCAAGCAATCCCTTGAGGGTGTACGTGTATTGCGTCGTGATGTTCGTCAGCGTCCGGCCATCCGCCGTCGTGCGGGTCGGATGTTTTTTCACTATGGGGTTTCCTTCCGTGCCCCGTTTCGAGTAGTCAAACTCGAATTCGGTGACAGCACTTCCCGGCCCGTGGATGCGCCTGATCTGATTGTAGAGCGGCTCGTAATCGTAGCGAATGACGATGTCGTTGTATTCCAACGGGTTTTTCTTTTTGCCCGCGCGCAGAGTCTTTTTCTTCAGATTGCCCTTTGCGAGATTGTTCAAGTAGGTGGACGGCCCCCCCGTGCAACCTGTTACACAATCCATAAACAGGCCCTTCTCGACCAAAACCGGGCTGTTTCCCCCTTCGTAATCGAAGATAGTGAGGTTCCCCTCGGGCCGTTCGACCTGTGTGACCTGGCCGCTGTCGTTGTATTGGAACTTCGTGGTCGCAACCCCGCCGTTGCCGAGCGACTCGTCAATCTGCGTGATGACCGGCTCCTCTGAGCCCGCTGACTCGACCTTGTAGCGCAACGGATGCCCTTCGGACCTTATCACTGTCACCATCTGGCTCTTGGGAGAGAGCTTTTTGGAGCGGATGACGAGCCGTCCCCCTTCCCAGCCCGATCGGCGGGTTGCTGTGTGCCAGCGGCCTATGGTCTGACGCTCCACGCGCTTGACATCTCCGTCTTCCTTCCACTTGTTGGTCAAGACCGCGCCGCCCCCCTTCTTATTCTCACGAGGGAGGGTCACGGTCTCCAGGTAGTAACGGTCCTTGTGTTCGGAGTAGGTATAACCGGTAACGAACGTTCCATCCTTGTGTTCTTCGATTTTTTCAAGGACCGGTACGCTGTTGAAGCCCCGATAACGGAATTCGACACTCCGGGCTTTTGGATCCTTGACATACTTTTCCTTGACAATCTTCAGCCTCATCTTGGGAAATTTGCCTGTAATGACAACTCCCTTGTAGTTTGTTCTGACGTCACCCTCCTCGATTCGAACCCATTCAACCTCATAATTGCGCCCGGCTGTATCTTGGATCTTCGTGAGAAGAAGGTTGTTTGTAAGCGGATGAAAGATCAGCTCATACTTATTTGTAAGCGGATTAAAGATCGGCTCATAGAGGAAGGTCATCTGGTTTTGATGTCGGTCCTCGATATACAAAAGCATACCTCGACAACTGAAAATTTCGCGATACCCGTTCTTGTAGCGCATCACGTAGAACATCCGCCCTTCAAAGTTGGGGTGCTTCTCGAATGGGAGGTCATATCCCGGCAGAACGGCATACCGTTCGAGTTCGGCGAACAATCCCGGGGGAGGCTTGTAGTAGGTGACAACGGCCTTAAAGCTCTTGTTGAAATTATTCACTCTCTGGACCAGCGTCCTTTTGGGCTTGAACTCATCGAGGCGTCCGTTCCCGGCCAGGTAGTTGACGCTGCCCGCAGCGCGTAAATCCTCGACGCGGAGCACGTTCTTGCCGAGATGCCCACCGAGAGCAATTAGCCGCTTGTAATAATTGAAGTCCATGTTGTAGCCATAAACCCCGCCTTCCTCTGTTTTGATGTTTGACCTGTAGGTGTGGATGATGCGAAAGTCGATCCCGACAGACGGGACGACGAGACTCGTCTTGGTCTCGATATAGGACTGATCAAAGAGATGGACCCGACGTGCACCCATGGCGGGATGGTTGTGTGCCGGTTGCCCTTTGGGCGGAGGCTCTAGATATTCCTTGGGATCGGGGAAGGCAACATGCGTAAGACTGCGGTTGACCTCGCACGCAGCGGGCTCATCAGTTACTTGGGTTGTATAGGTGGTTGTCGGGGGCCCGCCGGGGGCCGTTTCGAGCTCCCTCGGGCGCGTCTCACCGATCCGCTTTCCGCCCCTGGGTTTGGTCCCCCCGCCCGGCTTGCGCGTCTGACTGCGCAACTTTTTTCCTATTCGGCCAATGATCTCCTCCGTGTCATCATCTTCTGACTGGGTGTGAGGCGCAGTGATCGGAGCCCGTCTCCCCCCCTCCTCGAGCGGCGCTTGCCCGAGCCTTTCCGCCTCCCTCATCACGATTCCCGGCGATGGCCGGAAAGAAGGTTTCTTTCCTTTGGGGGCTGACTCTGGTGTGGATTCTGGACGTTGGCTGGGAGTGACTTCCTTCTTAACAATCTCAGTTTGCCCCGGAGGCTTTTGTTCGCTGGGAGTGACTTCCTTGTCAACAATCTCAGTTTTTGGTGGAGTCGTCTTGACCTCAGTTTGCGGTGGAGTTGTCTTTGGTGATACCGGCTGAGGGGTTCCCGTCGGCGCTTTGGCCTCTTGAGGGGTTGTCTGGGGCGCTACCTCTTGGTCCAGGCAAACCTGATTCAGCTTGGTTGTCCCGGCCTTCAGTTCTTCGGGGGGGGTGCTTTTGGTCTGATAACCCTCAGCGGAAATCTCAAACCGATGTGTCCCCTCGAAACGCAGAGGGAACAATTCACAAAAGCCCTCCACGCCCGTTGTCGCTTCGGACGCGCTTCCCGCCGTTACCACGGCATCCAGCGCCTTGATTTGGGCGCCGGCTATAGGTTTGTTGGTTTTGCAATCGGTTATTACGAAATGTTTCCGGATATCAGCGGCTGCGCTCCCAACGGATACAACGAGAGATAAGGCGACGATTCCAACTAGAGGCAGCCAATGCCGCAGGCGAAACATGGTCTTCCCCCCTCTTGGAGAGCCTCGTCGGGCAGGCTCCTATTCACTCTTTTTTAGCCGGGGCCTTATCATTCGCGGAAGCGTATCGAAGAACATCCCCAACCTTCAGAGATTTTGTCCCCTTGTAGAGGCCAATGGCATATCGGGGAGCGACCTGGAGGACCTCGATCTCCCCCAGCCGGGCCTCCTCGGTTCCAAGAACCTCCTGTGTTACAGGG
The DNA here is from genome assembly GCA_046758845.1 of Nitrospinota bacterium. Lineage (GTDB taxonomy): Bacteria > UBA8248 > UBA8248 > JACPRG01 > JBHIBA01. Next base: position 473 of record JBHIBA010000013.1, on the reverse strand, counting down.
TCCGTTATCTTCTTAACCACCCGGAAGCTCTGGAGGGCGTCGCCGACCTTCAGGTTCGAGTTCTCTCCTGCATTGATATAAATTTCACGTCCTTCCACCCTGGCAACCAACGCTTGCCACACAACCTCATCCATCTGCTTGATGATGAACCCGACCGCCTCCTGAATGGCCGCCCGTGTGGCTTTTCCCAAAGGCATCTTAAAGAAGGTGTTCCCCCCGAAGCTGATATCCCTCCTTATCACGGTTACGCCCAAGGCTTTGGCGGTGACCTTCTTGTCCACCGTATGCGTCTGGACAACGCGGCCAGATGTCGTGTCGGTGATTTGAAGGGCAATCGTCACATGGCCCTCCCGGTACTGGGGGGAGAGCGCGACTCCGGTACCCCCAGCGCCCGCACCGATGCTGAATCCCCCGCCCTTTTCCGCTTCATCAAATTCCGTCACTGCACCCCGAATTACCTGTTGGGCCCCTAG
>JBHIBA010000012.1:0-35605 GCA_046758845.1 Nitrospinota bacterium | reverse complement strand
AAATCACGGGCTTTTGCGCCTTCCCAATGGCCTCGGCCACCCGCCGGATCTGGCGGGGATGGCCGACCAGCGTCGGCTTGTAAGAGCGCAGTTCCACCTTTTCCGGATAGGCGAAGTCCGCTTTGGCGACGAGGATGTCTTTGGGCAGGTCCAGAAGGACGGGCCCCGGGCGCCCTGTGGAGGCGATGTGAAAGGCTTCCTTCACCATTCGAGCCAGCTCGGAGACTTTCTTCACCATGTAATTGTGTTTGGTGACCGTGCGGGTCATGCCGACGATGTCGGCCTCCTGGAAGGCGTCGTTTCCAATCATGGCAGACGGAACCTGGCCCGTGAAAGCCACCAGGGGAACGGAATCCATGAAGGCGTCGGTGATACCGGTGACAAGATTTGTGGCGCCCGGACCCGAAGTGGTCAGGCACACCCCCACGCGGCCGGATGCCCGGGCGTATCCCTCCGCCGCGTGCACGGCTCCCGCCTCGTGGCGCGTCAGGAGGTGCTGGATGGAAGAGTTCTCCATCAGGTCATAGATGGGCAGGAGGGTCGCGCCGGGGTACCCGAAGACGTGCTTCACCCCCTCGGCGCTCAGGCACCGAACGAAAACTTCCGCTCCCGTCAATTTCTCGCTCACTTGCGTTTTTTCCCACCGCCTGAAGGGCGCCCTGGCTGGGCGGCCCCGACCTTCAGCTCGCCTTCGAATTCTGGTATTGCTTCAGGATCTGGGACATCTCGTCCTTCACGCGAAGCTTCAACTTCTTCAGGCGCTTGATTTCCAACTCCTCTTGGGTGGAAAGATAGGCCCTGGACTCCAATTCCTGGATTTGTTGGTGCAGGTTCGCGTGTTCGTCGTACAACCGAGAGAAAGTCTCATCCCGCCGCCTCAACGACTCGGTCAGTCCGTCCAACTCTGTGACCATCGCTCGCCTCCCCTCCCCCTCAAGAAATGTCCGCGACCCAATATGAACCCTTAAAGCGACTCATTAAAAAGCCTATTTTATCACCCTTCATCCGCCGGTGCTACGGGTCCGCAAATACCGGCGTCGCCACTGGACATCGGCCTCCGCCTCCCGGACGTAGCGGACACAGAACCCCGCGGGCGGGTCCGCCTCCCCCCGCCGGATTCTCCCTTCACCCACAAGGGCCACCTCCCCCGCCGCCGCCGGCCAATCGGGCTTTGAGATCATCCGCGCCTTACCGCCCCCGAGCCTCTCAATGACGTCCCGGAAATGCTGGGCCCCATCTCCCCAGATCACCGTGGGTCCCTCCAGCCGATGGCAAAGCTCTTCGGGAGATAAGACCGAGTCGTCCGAGCGCCGAACGAGACGGTTCCCTTCCCAATGAAAGAAGGCGCAAAAGAGCAGCCCCTTCCCCGCGTCCAGCGCCGGACAGAGGATCTCCGGGCGGGGTCCCAGCGCCCGGGTCCACGCCCAAAGGGTCTCCACCCCCACAAGGGGGATCTCCAAAGCGGCGACCATCCCCAGCGCGGTGCCGATGGCGATGCGAAGACCCGTGAAAGACCCAGGTCCGCAGGACACGGCCACGCCCGCCAGGTCAGCGGGCCCCAGACCCCGGGTTTTCAGAACCCGCAGGATTCCCAAGGCGAGGCTTTCGGCGTAGGTGCGGTCAGGGACCAGAAGGAGCAGGGCTTCCACACTGCCGGAGGATGCGATGGCGACCGACCCGCTTCGTCCGGCGGTATCCATGCCCAAAACGGGCCCGCCCCGCGGCGGGTCATCCATGCCCCCGCAACATCTCGCTGCGCGCATTGCGCTCATCCTGGGTGAGGTAGTAGGCAAGGCCTTCCAGCTCCAGGCCGAGGTCCACGTTGCGAAGCCTGACATGCGGGGGGACGGACAACCGGACGGGAGCGAAATTGAGAACGGCGCTCACCCCCGCCTTCACCAGACGGTCGGCCACCTCCTGGGCGCTTTCGACGGGCACGGCGATAATGCCGATTTGGATCTTCCGTTGCCGGACGACATCCCTCAGGGCTTCCATGGAGAGCACCTCGGCGTTCTTCATCCGTCCCCGCCGGGTGCGCGCAGGGTATTTGTCCAAGACGGCAGCGATCTCGAACCCGAGCCGGGCAAAACCCTGATAGGCCAACAGAGCGGAACCCAGATTGCCCGCTCCCACCAGGGCCACCCTCCAGTGCCGCGCCACGCCCAAGATGCGCCGCAGGGCGTCGCGCAACTCGCGAACTCGATACCCCACGCCCCGGATTCCGAACTCGCCGAAATAGGCGAGGTCTTTACGGATCTGCGCGGGGTTGAACCCGCAGCGGCTGGCCAGCGTCGCGGAGGAGACGATCCTCAGGCCCTCGTCGTCCATCTGGTGGAGCACCCGCCCGTAGACCGAGAGGCGCTGGACGGTCGCCTCGGGGATGTGGGCGACCTTCGGCGGCCTGAAGCGGTGGTCCCTCCTGCCGGAGGACTTCGAGGTCCGCTCGCTTGGGGGATTGGGCAAGGTCACCTTTTCCTTCTGCGGTCTCCTGCTGGGACTCTCATGCGAGAGTTTGTTGGCGGCAGCGGCCGCCGCGACTCAGGGGAGGTGGATCGAAGGCGCATTCCCGAGGGAAAAGCACGGCGAGAACGCCAGTTGCCTTCCGGCAGGGCCGGGGACGCCGGCGCCGGCCCCCGGCCCGAGGTCCATCCCATCAGCCGCCCAACAACGCGAACGGATCAACGAACAACAGGATGATGGCAACCAAAAGGACGTAGATGACAAGGGACTCGATCAGAGCCAAACCGATGATGAGGGTGACCCGGATATCGCCCACCGCCCCAGGATTCCTCGCGATCCCCTCCAGGGCGCTCATGATGCTCCTGCCCTGAGCCGTGGCTCCGCCGATGGCGGCGATGCCCAGCCCGAACATGGCGCTGAACGCAGCCACCATGAAGTAGGTCATCCTATCGGTCCATCCCCCGCCTTTTTGCGCGGTCTCTGCGGCCCAGGCGGCTGTGTCCCCGAAAAAGAGAGCAACTGCCACGATGAGCAAAAAACCCAGTATGGATCGATTCATCAAACTCTCCTTTCCCTCTGTTTCAGTGATGCTCTTCCAACGCTCCAGCCAGGTAAATCATGGACAGGAGGACGAACACAAAGGTCTGAATGAAGGCGATGAAAATGGCGAAGACCAGCATCACCGAAGGCACCACCACGGGCAGGTAAAGCCACTTGAACAAGATGGCCAGGACGAAAAAATTAATGACGACCTGGTCATCACCGAAAATGTTGCCGAACAGGCGCACCGACAAGGACAGCGGTCTGGCCAGATGACCGATGATCTCGACGACGAACATCAAGGGAGCGAGCCACCAGATGGGGCCCGTAAACTGCTTCAAATAACTGAAACCGTGAGTCTTGAACCCTATGTAATGCGTCATCAAGAACACGGTAACGGCGCAAGCGGCCGTTGTATTGATATTGGCCGTCGGGGACATGAAGCCGGGGATCAGCGCCATCACGTTGGCCGTGAAGATGAAGATCCCCAGTGTGGCCAGCAAAGGGAAGTACGCCTTGCCATGATGGCCCATCACGTTGTCGATGAAGTTGAGCATGCCGCCGAAGAACCATTCGAAGACGTTCTGCCCGCCGACCGGCACCCACCGAAGCGAGCGCTTCACCAAAAAGGCCACCGCCACCAGGGCGAACATCAGGATCCAGGTGTAAACCACGTGGAGCGGCAAACCCGTAAAGAAAAAATACATATAGGGCTCTCTCATCCCTGTGTCCCCGCCTTATTCAACGAATGAAAGACTTCGCGCTCTTTTGCGCCTCCGTGAGAAACCAAACCCGCCCAGATGACCGCGACAACCAAGATGGAGAACCCCGCGATTACCCCCAATGGGTCCGGACCCAGATAGCGGAATGCCGCCGCCAAGATCAACGCCAACACCCCGAACTTTGCGCAATAACCCACATGCATCCACCAGTGTGGACGGCGGCCGCGCCGCAGAACTCGGTTGAAGTACAGCTTCATCAGACGAAAATTCAGCAGACCCAAGACGCCGCCCACAAACACGCCTCCGGCCGCTGAGGGGCCGAAGACCCCCAACGCGAGGATGGAGGCCACGGACAGCAACACCCATCCCCGGCACTCCACCCCGGCCAGGATGGCGTCATCCCTCCTCGGACCCGCTGGCGTCCCCGCCCTTGTCATTCCTCTTTTCCAAACGAAGCGCAGTTCGAAACAGGTTGACGAAACCCGCAGCAACCCCCAGGAGGAGGAAAACGATGGTCCCCCACGGCCGCGTCCCCAGCCACTTGTCCAGGTAGATCCCCAGCGCCAGACCGATCCCGATGGACAGGGCGAAATTCCAGCCCATCGCCAGAAGATCGCCGATTTGGCGGAGGGGGGCCCGCTTGCCGGGTTTCGAATCACCCCCCGATTCCGGCCCCGGCGCTTGAGCCTGCGCAGATCCCAACTCGGGTTTCCGGCCCGGGCTCACGGCTTCGCCCTTCCGGGGAGCATGTTCAAAATTTCACAAAGTCTGAAGTTACAAGCAGCCGGACCCCCTGTCAAGCTTGATTTGGCGATGGCCCAAGGCCCGAAGGGAGATATCCGAACATCCGAGCGGGCGCGCCGCTGAAGGAACCCTCTTTCAGCCCGCGCCTGATTCCTCCAGACCCCGCGATTCCTCAATGATCCGCTGGAAGATTCGGACAACCGCCTCGGGGGGGAGGGGCCCGGGCATTCGCAGGGAAAGACGCGTCAACACTTGCTCTTCCCGGTCGGGAACGTGGATGGGTTGCCCCAGGGTCCGCTTGGCCTTGGCGATCTCCAGCGCAAGCGCCGCCCGGTGGTTCAACAACTCTAAGATCTGATCGTCCACGCCGTCGATCTGGCGCCGCAGGTCGGCGATTTCCATGGCAGGCGTACGTTGGCACAAAGCCCGCCTTGGGTCAAGTCGCCGCGCCCGGCCGGTAGTGCCGGCGACTCCCTTGACGCTTCGGCCGATGCCCGTTAGGATGAAAATTGATGAATCGGATGCTCTACAGTCCACTTGGGCCCGGCCGCGAAGCCGACAAGCCCGGAACCGGATGCGTCGCCTCTCCATGAAACCCGGCTGTTTCGGCAGACGGTCTGTCCCTCTTTTGGCCCTGATCTCGCTTACTGTGCTCTTCGCGAGCGGGGGGTGCTCAGCCCGCAAGTCTACCAAATCCCGATCCTCGGCGGGCGAGTTGATCGTCCTGGGCCGCGAAAGCATGAAGGAGCGGAACTTCGAGCGGGCCCGGGAGGCCTTCAACCGCATCCTGAGGGAGTACCCCGAGAGTAACTTGCGCAGTGAGGCCCTCCTGAGCCTCGCCAACTCCTTCTACGCGGCCAAGGATTTCCAGGAGGCCAAGTTCCAGTACGAGAAGTTCGATCAGCTCTACCCGGTGAACCCGCAAACGCCTCGGGCCCTGTACTTCCTCGGCATGAGCGATTACCGCCGGCTCAACAAGGTAGACAGAGACCAGAGCCTGACGCGAGACGCGCTCAACAATTTCCGGCGGCTCGTTCGACGGTTCCCCCAAAGCCCGATGGTGACCGAGGCCCGCCCCAAGATTGAGGATTTGGAAGCCCGGTTGGCGAAAAAAGAGTTTTCCATCGGCAAGTTTCATCACTCCAACGCAAACTACCATTCCGCCATCCCGCGGTTTCTTCGGCTGTTGAAGGCATTCCCCAAGTCCCCCTCTGTGGACGCTGCACTGTACTACCTGGCCGATTCCTATGCGCAAGAGGAGAATTACGACAAAGCGGGCGGCTCCCTACAACGGCTGATTCGAGAACATCCCGAAAGTCGATACCGGCGAAAGGCGGAGCGGTTGCTTCGCTCTCTGCCCAAAATCGCGAAGGATGGTTCGAACGCGCCCTGAATCATTTGACGCGCCCCCGAAGCGTGCTAACATTGATTTCCTGTATCTAGGCTTTCAGGGTCGATGCATCTCAGGGAATCCCCATCCTCGGAATTATCCCATGTCTGATGAAACGAACGAATTCGAATCCCCCGAAGACGAACCCGTTCCGGAATCGAGCGAGGTGAGCATCGGGCCGGTCACGGCCGACTCCCTTTCCTCCTACCTGAAGGAAATCAGAAACATCCCGGTTCTTTCCCGCGAGGAAGAGAGGGCCCTCGCCCAAGAAATGATCAAGGGGAAGAAGGAGGCCCGGGATAGGCTCATCCGCAGCAACCTCAAGTACGTCGTGAGCGTAGCCAACAAGTACAAGGGGTGCGGGCTTTCCCTGCTCGACCTCATCAACGAGGGCAACATCGGCCTCATCCAGGCGGCCAAGCGATTCGACCCGGACAAGGGGGTCAAGTTCATCACGTATGCGGTGTGGTGGATCCGCCAGTCCATCATGCACGCCCTGGCCGAACAATCCGGCACGGTGCGCCTGCCCATCAAGCAGGCCGGAAAACTCTACAAGATCGGCGAGAAGTTTCAGCAGCTCAAGCAGGCCCACGGCCGGGAGCCGACGACGGCCGAGCTGGCCAAAGAGCTGGACCAGACCGAAGAGGAGATCGATTCCATCCTCCGCGTCTACCGCAGCTCCCTCTCTTTGGATGCGCCGATCTCCGACGGCGATGACACGCGCTACCTGGACCTGCTGGAATCCAAAGACATGCCCTCCGTCGAAGAGGACCTCGCCCGCTCCTCCCTGGCCAGAGAAGTGAACGCCCTTCTCAAGGAACTCTCCCCGCGAGAGCAGGCAATCCTGCGAATGAGGTTCGGATTCGACGGGGAGCCTATGACCCTGGAAGAGATCGGCAAGAAGATCGGACTGTCGCGCGAACGGATCCGCCAAATCGAGACGAAAGCCAAGAGGAGGTTGCGAGCCCGCGCACGAATGAAGACGTTGCACGATTACCTCAACTGACCCCGAGCTCGCCGCAGACCATGACTCAGCGCGCAAAGGTCCAAGACTCCAAAGCCCCGCGGCCGCAAGCGGTCCCGACGCTGGTCACCCCCAATAAGATCACCTTGCTGCGCCTGGTGCTGGCGCCGATCCTCGTGATGCTCCTGCTCACGCCGGAGCTCTACTATCCGCCCATCGCGGCGCTGGTGATCGCGCTGGGGTCGCTCACGGACTGGCTGGACGGCCACCTGGCCCGCCGGTGGTCCGCAGAGAGCGACCTGGGCCGCCTTCTGGACCCCATCGCCGACAAGCTGATCCTCATCTCCGCCCTCATCCCCCTGGTCGCAGGTGGCCTGGTCCCGGCCTGGATCGCGGTCCTGCTCATCGGGCGGGAAGTCGCCGTCACGGGCTTACGGGGGGTGGGCGCCACCCGGGGATTGGTCATCAGCGCGAGCCCCGTCGGCAAATACAAAACCGCCCTGCAGATGGCCGCCCTCATCCTCCTCATCCTGAATTTCCGCTGGGGGGTTTTGAATTTCCATTCCCTCGGCATGGTCGCCTTGTGGGCGGCCTTGATTCTCAGCCTTGCCTCCGGGCTCAGCTATTTCCGTCAGTTTTGGCGCCAGGTCAACTCGAGATGAACAGACCGCCTCCATGAATTGGGTTCTCGTCCTCGCCGCCTTCCTGCTCGGCTCCATCCCCTTCGGCCTCCTTTTCGCCCGAGCCCGGGGGATAGACATCCGCACGGCGGGCAGCGGTAACATCGGAGCCACGAACGTCGGCCGCTCCGTCGGCAAGCGCGAAGGGGTGCTGACCCTGGCCTGTGACGCGGGAAAGGGCCTCGTTCCCGCTTTGGCCGCCCGCTGGGCGGGCCTTCCTCCCGGTTGGGTGGCCACGGTTTGCCTGGCCGCCGTGTTGGGGCACATCTACTCGCCCTGGCTCCGGCTCCGGGGCGGCAAGGGCGTGGCGACAGCCGCCGGGGCCTTCCTGGCCGGAGCCCCGCTGGCCACCGTCATCGCCGCCTTGGGATTTGTGGCAGCGCTGAAAGTCAGCCGCCGGGTTTCCGTCGGCTCGCTCGTCTGCGCAGTCATCTTTCCGATCGCCCTCTGGGCCTTGGAATACGACACCCCGATGACGGCGGGCGGGGGCATCACAGCCTTGCTCGTCATCCTGAGGCACAAGGAAAACCTGCAAAGGCTCTGGACGAAAACCGAGCCGAAGCTCGGCTCCTCCTAGGGGATTGCAGGGGGAGCGGCCGGGTCCGGGCTGAGAGCGATACAAACGCCCGCGCGCCGCGATTCCGCGAGGCGCTGGCTTGCGCTAGGGAGACGGGCGGCAACCGGGGTTTGCCCAACCCCTGGAGGACAGGAGCAATGCCTGAACACTTGGGGGTCCATCACGTCACGCTCTTGGTGACCGATCTCGAACGGGCTCGCCGGTTTTACGGGAGAGTTCTCGGCCTTGCGCAGGAAGAGAACATTCCCAACTTCGGCGCCCCCCTGATGTGGTACCGGGTGGGGACGACGCAGATTCACCTCTTGCCCAAAGAGTACGTTCCCGTGAACCACTACCAAAACCTGTCCAGCCTGGCATGGAACCGCCACGTGGCCATCGGGGTGGAGGATTTCTCCGAGGTCCGGGACCGGCTTCAAGAGGCGGGCGTACCGTATTGCGAGAACCCCAACGCCCACCTGGGCCTCAAACAGCTTTTCTTCCAGGACCCCGACGGCAACGGCCTGGAGTTCATGGTCCCCGCCACTTTTGAAGAAGCCGCCCGGAAGGCGAGGGAAACGGCCGCCCGGGCCTGAGGCGCCAGATGCACGGGCGGGCAAGAGGTCACTGACCCCAAGCCGCCCGTGGCGCCCATCAGAGCCCCGTGGAAAGGTGAGAGACTTCGGGGAAAGACCGTTTAGACCCGCTGCGCCCGGGCCTCTATGACTCTGCGAAGGAGGGCGGCGTTTTCCTCGGGGACCGTCACATTGATGATGATCCCGGAGCCGAGCTCGAATCCGGCCGTGGTGGTGATCCGGGGGACAATCTCCAGGTGCCAGAGGTAGTAATCCTCGTTCTCCTGCGGAATGGGCGCCGTCCGGACGACATAGTTGAAGGCGGGTTTGTCCAACCCTTCCCACAAAGCGCCCAGGACCCTGCCCAGGACGTCCGCCAATCCGTCCAGCTCCGGCGCGGTAATCGCCCCGAAGGAAGGGGACGCCCGCCTCGGCAGGACCCAGACCTCGTACGGAAACTTGGACGCAAAAGGACAGAATGCCACGAAGTGCTCCGTCTGGTAGACGATCCTTCGCCCGTCGTCCAGCTCCTGTTCCGTCATGTCGGAATAGACGCAGCGGCCCGAATCGTCATAGTAGCGGATCGCCACGCCCAGATCGCTCCGCAGGAAGAAAGGGACGATGGGCGTTGCGATGATCTGGGAATGGGGATGAATGAGCGAAGTGCCGGCGGTGCGTCCGTGGTTCTTGAATATGGTGACGATCTTGACCCGAGGGTCCTCGCGCAGCGCCAGATACCGCCACCGGTAGGCCTCCAGGACGCGGCGAAGCTCCTCGCGGCTCAAGACAGGCGTGAAGCGGTTGTGCACGGGGTTCTCAATGAGCACATCGTGAAACCCCACACCGGCAATGCTCCGAAAAAACTCGCCGCAATCGCGGCCTTCCGTTTGCCGGGTGGAGTTCAAGGCCGGGAACTTGTTGGGGACGATCCGAACCCGCCAGGTGGTCTCAGACGCCTCCTCCCGCGAAAGGGGAGGATCGCGGTAGACCGCGCGGGGCGTCATGTGCTCGTTGCCCGGGCAAAAGGGACAGTCCGCCTTCCATGCGGGAGTCTCGGCTCTCTCGAGGGCGCCCTCCGTTTCCTCCCCAGAGAAATCCTCGGGCCTGGCCGCGCGCTCGCCGGCGATGATGACCCATTCCTTCGTCGCTGGGTTCAGGCGGAATTCCGACAAGGGGCTTTCCCCCCCTGAGTGAGGGCGGGGGCGGTCAGCGGGCGCAGGCCTCCCGGTAGACCTGCTGATACTTCCGGGCCGAGACCTCCCACCCGAAGTAAGCGGACATGCCGTTTTTCATCAAAGTCGCCCAGAGGGGGGGGTCGGCAAAATAGCCCAAGGCTTCCCGTACGGCCCTGAGCAAGGCCTCGGGGGTATACTCCTCGAACTTGATTCCGTTTCCCCGGAGGGTCACAGGGTCGAACGCCTCAATGGTATCGTCCAGGCCGCCGGTGGCGCGGACAATGGGAACCGTGCCGTACCGCAGACTGTAAATCTGATTCAGCCCGCAGGGCTCGTACCGCGAAGGCATCAGAAACACATCCGCCCCCGCCTCGATCCGGTGGGCCAGGCCGTTGTCGAACTGGATGAAGACGGCCGCCTTCTCGGGGTAACGCCGCGCGGTCTCCCGCAGAATTTCCTCATAGTTTCTCTCACCCATTCCCAGGAGGATCAGAGAGAGGTCCAAGGCCATCAGGCGATCGATGGTCCCAGCGAGCAGGTCTATCCCTTTCTGGTGGGTCAGACGCGTCACCATCCCGATGAGCGGCGACCCGGTGTCCGGGAGGCCGCAATCGGCCAGCAGGGCGGCGCGGCCCTGCCGTTTTCTCTCCAGGTGTTCCACATCGTAGGGAACGGGGAGATAGGGATCGTGGCTGGGGTCCCATTCGCCGTAATCGACGCCGTTCAGGATGGCCCGGAGCTTACCGGACACCCGACGAAGGAAGCCGGCCAGCCCGCACCCAAACTCCTCCGTCTGGATCTCCTGACTATACTTCTCGCTCACGGTGGTGATCAGGTCGGAGAAAAGGATCCCGCCTTTGAGGAAATTGACCTCGCCGAAAAATTCCAGGCCGTCGGCCGAGAACAAATCATCGGGCAGCTCGGTCACCCCGAAGGACTCTCCCGGAAAAAGTCCCTGAAAGGCCACATTGTGGATGGTGCAGATCGAGCGGGCGCCTCCCAGCACCGGGTCGTCTGCGTAGTGGCGTTTCAGGTACGCAGGCGCCAGCGAGGCGTGCCAATCGTGCGCGTGAATGACATCGGGCTTCCAACCCAAAAGACGGCAAGACTCGAGCCCCGCCAGGGTGAAGCAGGAGAACCGCGCGGCGTTATCGGGAAAATCCCCCTCCGAGTCGCCGTACAGTCCGTCCCGATCGAAGTAGTTATCCTGGGCGACGAAGTAAACGATTAGGCCTTTCGGCGATGTCCACTGGTGAATGCCGACGACCTCATCGCGTCTTTTGAACGGAAGACGCAATGCGGTCTCCACCGGTTCCGTATCGAACCGCCCTTTCATGAAGCGGGGATAAAGCGGGATCACCACCCGAACTTCCTCCCCCAGGGCCAGGAGGGACTCGGGCAGTGCGGCCATCACGTCGCCCAGTCCCCCTGTCTTGGCGAAAGGGGCCATCTCCGAGGCCATCATCAGGATGTTCAATGCCGATTTCTCCGTCCCACTGGAATTGTTCCCGCGTGCGCTCAAGGGATTCTCAGCGCCGCAAGCTCAGGTGAGCCCCCCGTAAAGGGATATGACCCCCCTGCCCTTCATGCAGGGGGCATGACGAAACGACCGCCGAAAAGGGTTCGGGGGGATTTCCCCGCTGGCCCCCTACGTCCGCCAGGACCCATTGCAATGAGGTTCCCCCAACGGGCCGTTCTTCCTGGGCCTGTGCGGGGGCAGAGCCGCCATCTAGGCGAGGACCCTCGCCACGACAAAATACCGGACGAGCTTCACGGTTTGACCCTGACGCCCCTGACGCGAACCTCACCGCCCGCTTCCAAATGTCTTCTTTCAAACCTCTCGCGTCTCCTCAATTTAGTAAGACTAATTTGGAGACCACTTCTTGCGAATTTCACGTCATTTTTCATGCTACCCAAAAGAACGGATCGGGCGCCTGCCCATTCCAGTTACGATTGGGAGCAGCAAATCATCGAAACCGATGCCAGCCTGGGCAAAAGTCACCGACTTGCACGAAAGGTCTCGGAAGTTCCCCCGTTGCACTCGGGACGCGACGGGGATTTTTCGCCCGCCTCCAACAAAATCACAATGATATAGCGCACTCGCCCGTGCAGAGCGAATCATACCCGTTCCCGTTCCTGCACATCCCTTTAGCGACACAGTAGAACAGAAAACAGGAAAACCAGTCAAAGCCGGCGCTGAGGGGACTTCCTTCATCCGGGGAGAGAAACAACGGCATCGCATCCTCGATCCGAACCGCGGGGTGGCATCCGGCTCGTCCCGAAGGTATCCTGGTCCCGGAGAGTTTGAGCGGGTCCAGAACCGTTCCCCTGTGAGGCGTGAGGCCGTGAACCGAAGGCGGGTCGTGATCCTCGGGGCCGCTGGTCGGGACTTCCACAACTTTAACGTCGTGTACCGCGAAGACCCCTCCTTTGAGGTCGTGGCCTTCACGGCCACGCAGATCCCGGACATCGCGGGGCGGCGCTACCCCCCTCCCCTCTCGGGAACGAATTACCCGGAAGGCATCCCCATCGTGGAAGAGGTGGAACTGGAAAACCTCCTTCCGCGGGAGAAAGTGGACGAGGTCGTCTTTTCCTACAGCGATGTGTCCTTCGACCACGTCATGACCGTCGCCAGCCGGGCGCTCGCGGCCGGGGCGGACTTCACCCTCCTGGGGCCGGAACGCACCATGATTAGGGTCCCGGCCCCCGCCGTGGCCGTTTGTGCAGTCCGCACAGGCTGCGGAAAGAGCCAGACGACGCGCCGGGTGTGCGAGGTCCTGACCGACCTGGGTCGCCGCCCGGTGGTCGTCCGCCACCCCATGCCGTACGGCAACCTGGAAGGCATGGCTGTACAGCGCTTCAGCACCCAGGAGGATCTGGCTGCGGCCCATTGCACCGTCGAGGAACGGGAGGAGTATGAACCCCACGTCGAGGCCGGGCGCACGGTTTTCGCGGGCATTGACTACGCCGCCATTTTCCGCGAGGCCGGCGCCCACGGCGACGTCATCGTCTGGGACGGGGGGAACAACGACTTCCCTTTTCTCCGTCCGGACCTCTGGATCACCCTCTTGGACCCCCATCGGCCCGGGCACGAAAGCGCTTACCACCCGGGCCTGGTGAACGTTCTCCGGGCGGACGCCTTAATCATCAACAAGGTGGATTCCGCGGAACCGGATTCGGTGGAGGCAGTCCGGCAGAACGCCCAAAGGCTGAACCCGCGGGCGATGATCCTGATGGCTGCTTCGCCGGTCGTCGCCGACCGGCCGGACCTCATTGCGGGAAAACGCGTCCTGGTGGTCGAAGACGGACCGACGCTCACCCACGGAGACATGGCCTTCGGCGCGGGATATCTCGCGGCGCAGCGTTACCGGGCCGCCGAGGTGGTGGACCCGCGGCCGTACGCCGAGGGGTCCCTCCGCAAGACCTTTGAGCGCTACCCCCACCTGGATCGCGTGGTGCCGGCCATGGGCTATACGCCCGAGCAAGTTCACGATCTGCAAACGACCATCCGCGCCGCCCCTTGCGACGCGGTCGTTTCCGGAACGCCGGTGGACCTTCGCCGCGTCCTCCACCCGGAGAAACCGGTCGTCCGCGTGCACTACGAGCTTCAGGAGATCGGCCGGCCCACGCTTCGCGAGGTTCTGGCGGGGTTCGCCCCCTGAGACGAAGACAGTGGGCAAACGCCCTTCGAGGCCGAAACGCCGAGAAAAACCGCAGCAGCGGGGGACCCTCCTGGAAATACGCGCGGATCAAGAACGGGCGATGTCCTCAGGTCGGCGGGCGACAAAGGAGCAGCCCGGAGACGAAACCCCACCGCCTTCCGCAATTATCTCTCACGCCCTACCTATGTAGTGTCTTCGCGCTCATGCTGAGAGACCATCCCCCGTTTCCAAGGTGTACCCAGGGCCGGCAGCAACCAGCGGTCAACTCCCCAGTAACCCGCAATCTTCCACGCCAAGATGAGGAAAACGGCTAGACCGAAGAGCACCGGGTTGGTCGATGCGGTACCGGCCATCAGGTACGAGAAGTTCATCAGCGTTCCGAAGAAGGCCGCGATCGCCGTCAAGGCGCCCAGCACCAGGGCAATCCCCACCAGCAACTCGCCGAAGGCGACGAGCTTGCCGAAAAATCCCCACCACCCGTTGTCCAGCAGGTACTGGAGGAAGCTCTGGTACCACCCGTAGGGCATCTCTGGGTGCGCCCCCTGGGTTTTCGCCTTCAGGACAAATGTCCAATAACCCTTCACGGCCGCGCCCGTCTTCACCCAGGCCGGGTTGCCGACCTTCTCGATGCCGGCGACGATCCACCCGTAGCCCACGTACAAACGTACGATCAGCCAGATCCAAGCCGCCCGGGAATCGTTGAAAAAAAATTTCGCGATGGGCGGGTCCTGATACACAGACTTTCTTCTGGCGTCCGCTCGGGCAACCATTTTCTAGCTCCTTCTATGAGAGGCTGGCTCCACGATCCAGCCTCTATTCCTCCTCACTCCTTCTTCGCCCGGACCACCAGGACGGGCACCGGGCTGTTGCGCACGACCTTTTCGGCCACGCTTCCCAAGAGCCAGCGCCCGACGCCGGAGCGGCCGTGGGTGGTCATGGCGATCAGGTCGAATTTCCAGTGCTCCGTGTGATCGAGAATTTCCTCCGCCGGGTGCCCGTACCGGACGTGCGACTCGATGGTCCGCCCCTTTTTCCGGAGGTCATCCTCCACCCGTTTCAGGTATTCCTCCGCCTCTTTCACGACCTCCACCTGCGCCTCGGTCGGATCCACGCCAGGGAAGCCGTGCGCCAACGCCACCCGCAAGAGATGGATCTCGGTCCCGTTGCTATCCATCGCCTCGACGTGGGAAAGGATCTGCTCCGCGACATCCGAACCATCCAGCGTGACGAGAACTTTCTTGTACATTCTCAGGGCTCCTTCTCGGTGCCGGTCGAACTCGTTTCCACAATCACCGCGCTCGATTGAGCCGGCAGGTCAGGGTTTCTCGAAGGCAAACACCTCCTTGCGGACCGTCCACACGGGCTTTCGAGAGAGACGGACGACGGTCTCTGTGACGCTGCCCAGGAAGGTGTGCTTGATGCCCGTCCGGCCATGGGTCGCCATGACGATGATGTCCGCGCCCTCTTCGTCGGCGGTGCGAACAATCTGCCAGGCAGGAACGCCGGCCGACACCAGGGTGCGGACCCGGATCGCGCTCCTCACTTCTTGGGGGATGTTGTCCCGAAGGAAGCCTTCAACTTCCCGGTCCACGTCCGCCGTGACCTTTTCCCAAGGGTTCCCGGGCGCCCAGACCATCGCCTCAGCCTGGTTTGCCGGAACAACGTTCAGCACCACGAGCTCAGCGCCGAACCTTTCGGCCAGCTCCGCCGCCTGCAGGACCCCCACGCCGCTGAACTCCGAAAAGTCAATAGGGGCCAGAATCCGATCGATTTTCATAATCCCTCCTCTCCGGCGACCTCCGGACTCTCTCAGGGCATCTCGAACTTATGGTCTGCGGGCCGGATGGTGAGCACGGGGCAATCGGCCATCCGGACCACCTTCTCGGAGACGCTTCCCATGAGGACGTGGTTGAGGCCGGTGCGGCCGTGGGTGGCCATGACAATCAGGTCGCAATTCTCCTCCCTGGCCTTTCGGATGATCTCCACAAAGGGGACTCCGCTGGCCGCCGCGGCCCAAAACTTGAAACCGTTCTTGCCGGCCCCGATGGCCTTTCGGAAGTGGTTGACGGCCTCCTGTTCCGTGTCCTTGTAGATCTCGTCCACATAACGCCGGGCAGGAGGGGGGAGGGATTCCCTTGAGAAATCAAATGGCATGGGCGCCTGAAGCAGGACATCCGCCTGGCCAGAAACAGGTGGGAGGAATTCCCGTTCCCTCAACTCTTCCGGGGAGATGACGTGGAAGACCAAGACTTCCGCACCGAACTTCTCGGCCAAGAAGGCCGCGTACCGAAGGCCGTCATCGGAATATGGGGAAAAGTCAGTGGGCGCCAGAATGCGTTTGAATTTTTTCATCCTTCGTTCTCCTTCTTGGACGGTCCCCCGGCGGGAACACCGTCTGGGGCGACCCGGACCTTCTTGCTCACCTTCGCCCCTACTTCTCTTCGGAGCAAAAACTTGCCCCCTCGGGCCCCAGACTTTCTCGCCGTGAAAGCGACCGCAGGGCCTGCGGGTCGCTGATATAGATGCGCCGGCGTCCCAATTGGAGATGTCCTTCCCGCTGGAGCTGGGCGAGGGTCCGGATGGTCGTCTCTGTGGTCACCCCGAGCATCTCGCCGATCTCGGCCCTCGCCAGAGGCAATCCGAGCTCCCAGTGGCCGTTCACCTGGCGGCCGTAGCGGGCGAAGAGGCTTGTCAGCAGATTCAACGCCCTGAGGCGGACCGGGCGGTGGGCGTAATCCGCGTTATGGGCGCGGGATTCCCTCAGGGAGACGTTCAGGCGTTCGACCATTTCGAATAGCAATTCGGGTTCTTTGCGGAGGAACTCGGCCATGTGGCGCTGGCTGATGGATTTTGCCGTCACCGGCTCCAGGGCTTCGGCCGTCAATGAATGCACGGCCTCATCACAAAAGGAGAACTCCCCGAACCAGCCGCAAGGCCCCAGGACTTCCACAATCGTCTGCTTGCCCTCAGGAGACTCGCGGACCAGCTTCACCGCCCCCCCGCAAAGAAAGAAAAACTCACTCACAGCGTCGCCCTGCAAGAAGACCGCCTCCCCTGTTTCATATCGTCGGGTCCTGAAGGACGGATTGAGGTGGTCGAACGCAACGTGGGAGAGCTTCCGCAGAGGCCCCTTCACTCGATATGGACAAACGGTGCACTCGCTCATCTTTTCCCCCTCTCGATCCTCTCTTGAAAGGCCCTCCTCTTCATATAAAAGGGCAAACATGGTGCCATTCCTTTTCTCGTTGGTGATTTGTTGTTTTTGGACTGGGCCAACGAAATGAGCCGGAGCTTATACCTTTTTAATCAAATGGTTATAAGGGGCGAGCCTCGATGCGAAAAATCCTGATGGCCTTTCAAGAAGGGTGCGATCAACAAGGACGCCCCGAAGGATCTGCGTCAAAATTGCGCAAGTGTGGCAATTTTGTGTAGTAGGTCAGTTTGGGACGGATTAAGCCCCGTACGCAGCTTTGCCCACGGCTCTGTCATCATTTGGTGTAGCCCCGGCCGCGATTTCCGCGGAGCCTGCACTGAGCGAAGCGAATGTGCCCAAATCGCGGCTACAAAGGAGGAAGGCAGGGGTCATTCAGCAAACTGACCCACTGCCAAATCCTGCCTTCGCAGGTGGGTTTGGAGGGTGGGAGAAAACGCGTCCTATGCAACGATGGACCGGGCGGAAATGAGGGGGGGGGATTCTCAATTACGACGGATCTGGTACTCCTCGAGCTTTCGATAGAGGGTCCGGCGATCCATCCCGAGAATCCGGGCGGCCTTTGAGACTTGACCGTGGACGTGCTCCAGAACGCGGGCGATGTGAGCCTTTTCCACCTCCTTCATCGTGGACCCGACAGAAAATGATTCCGAACCCGCCAGAGGGTGATGTTCCACGAGGCTTTGCGGCAGGTCATCCACGCCGATTTCGCCTTCGGCCCCGAGGGTGATGGCCCGCTCGATAACGTTCTCCAGCTCTCGGATGTTCCCCGGCCAGGCGTAACGCATCAGGACGCGCAGGGCTTCTTTGGAAATCCTCGTCACGTTCGCCTCGGCCTCCAAGGCGTACTTCGCCAGGAAGTGGTGCGCCAAGGGGGGGATGTCTTCCGGACGGTCTTTCAGCGGCGGAAGGTGAATGGGGATCACGTTGAGACGGTAATAGAAGTCCTCCCGGAACCTCCCCTCTCGAACGGCCTCTTGTAGGTCCTGGTTGGAGGCGGCGATCAGCCGGACATCCACCTGCATGGTTTCATTCCCGCCGACCGGGCGGATCTCACGTTCCTGGAGAGCGCGAAGGAGCTTCACCTGCATGGCGGGGCTGGTGTCGGCGATCTCGTCGAGAAACACCGTCCCCTCGCGGGCTTCCTGGAAGATGCCCTTCTTATTGGAGATGGCGCCGGTGAATGCCCCCTTGACGTGCCCGAACAGCTCGCTCTCCAGAAGGGTTTCGGTGATGGCGCTACAGTTGACAGGAACGAACGGAGAGCGGCGCCGGGGGCTGTTGTAGTGGATGGCTTTGGCGACCAACTCCTTACCGGTGCCGCTTTTCCCCAGGATGAGAACGGTGCTGTTGGACTGGGCCACGCGTCGGATGAGAGCGAAGACCTCCTGCATGGCCTTGCTCTTGCCGATGAGATTGGAAAATTCGAATCTTTGATGGACCTCACGGCGGAGTTGCGCCAGCTCGCGCTGCGTCTTGCCCTCCTCCAGGGCCCGCCGCAAGAAGATGCGCACCTCATTCAGTTTGAACGGCTTGGTGATGTAATGAAATGCCCCCCTGTGCATGGCCTGAACGGCCGATTCAACGGTCCCGAAGGCCGTAATGATGATCACCCCCACCTCGGGACTCTTCTCCTTGATCTCTTCGAGGAGTTCCATCCCGGACATGCCGGGCATCGTCAGGTCGGTCAGGACGAGGTCGTAGGAATCACCTTCCATCTCGGCCAACGCCTCTTCGCCCGAGGCCGCCGCCCGGACGTGATAGCCCTCCTCTTGGAGCAGGCGGGTGAGGAGCCGGCGGACCCGCTCCTCGTCGTCCACCACCAACACCTTGGCGTCGGCCGTCATTTCCTTCCGTCCTCCTCCATGGCGTGCAGCTCGACGGTGAACGTCGTCCCGTGTCCCAAACGGCTGTGGACCGAGATGGTTCCCCGATGGTCCGTCACGATGCGCCGGCTGATGGCCAGGCCCAGCCCGGTCCCCTCCCCCTGAGGGCGGGTGGAAAAGAACGGGTCGAAGATCCGTCCCAGGTTCTCCTCCGCGATCCCCACCCCCGTGTCGCTGACCTGAATGCCCACTTTGCGCCGGACGTTGCCTGCGCCTTCTGTGACGGCGTAAGAACGGATCTCCAGCTTTCCGCCGTGCGGCATGGCGTGCCAGGCGTTCAAGACGAGATTCATGACGACCTGTTCCAACTGGTTGACCTCGCCCAGAACCGCCGGCAGCCCCACCTGAAGGTCCAGCTTGAGCTCGATGTCGCTTTTCGCGATCTGCTTGCGCACCAGGAGGAGGACGTTTCGCAGGCACTCGTTCACGTCCACCGGTTTGGCCTCCACCTTGGCCGGCCGGCTGAAGTCCAGGAGCTGGCGGATGAGCGAGGCCACCGCGTCGCACTCCCGGGCGATGCCTTCGACGTCCTCCCTACGGGGGTCCTCGGGGTCCAGGCTCTCGCGGAGAAACTCGGAGTTGCCGGATATGACGCTGAGAGGCCCCCCGATCTCGTGGGCGACCCCCGCAGCCAGCTCACCGATGGCCGAGAATTTCTCGGATTGGTGCAACTGCTCCCGCATCCAGTTCTCCTCCGTCACGTCCCGCAGAATCGAGGAGTAACCGAGCAACTCCCCCCTCTCTTCCCGAAGGGCGGTCCGCGAGAGCATCACCTGGATCTCTCGGCCGTCCCTGCGCCTGCGACGTGTGGCGTAATTGCGGATCCCGCCTTCTTCGGCGAACATCCTCTCCACCCGTTTCTCCTCGCCCTCTTCCTGCAGATCGGCGGGGATGAGAAAACGGTAGTGTCGTCCCAGAACCTCTTGTGCCTCGTACCCGAGGACGGCCTCGGCTCCGGGGTTCCAGGAAAGGATTTTCCCGTCCCTGCCCAGGGCCATGATGGCATCCCCCGAAGTCTCCACGATGGCCGCCTTCAGGCGTTGCTCGCTCTGGACGGCCGACTGAAGCGCTCTCTCTCTGGTCAGGTCGCGGAGATTCCCCACGAACATCCGCCGCTCGCCCAGGCGCATCTCGGCGACGGCCAGGTTGACCGGAAAGGCCGTCCCGTCCTTCCGCCGCCCGGTGACCTCCCGCCCGACGCCGATGATACTGCCCTCACCGGTGCGCACGTAGTCGGAGAGGTATCCGTCGTGCTCCTTGCGGTAGGGCTCGGGCATGAGAACGCTCACGTTTCGGCCGATCACTTCCTCCGCCGAGTACCCGAACATCCGCTCGGCCGCGCGGTTGAAGGATTCTATGGTCCCGTCCTCGTCGATGGTGATGAAGCCGTCCACCATGTTGTCCATGGCGGCGCGGATGAGCGTTTCCTTTTCCCGGATGACCTCCTCCGAGCGCCTTCGGTCCGTGAGGTCCACTCCCGAACTCAGCGTGCCGACCCTTTTCCCCCTCTCATCGGTTAACACAGCGTTATGCCAGGAGATGAGCCTTCGCTGTCCGGATTTTGTCATCACCGGGTTTTCGTAATACTCGGCCGCCTTCACCCCGCTCCTCATCAGTTCTTGAAAGACGGACTTCACTTCCCCCCTGATTTCGTCCGGCAAAAATACGTCGAACCAATTTCTGCCGATGATCTCCTGCTCCTCGTATCCCAGAGTCCTGCATCCCGCTTGATTGATCAGTGTCGCTTCGCCCCTGTCATTGAGTTCCAGGAATATGATTTCGGCGATGCCGAGGTATCGTTGCGCCCTGTTTTGCTCTTCGCGCAGCGCCGCGAGAAAGCGTTCTCCCTGTCTCAGCTCTTCCCGGTGGGAATCCTCTCGGGGGAGCTGGAGGCCGATCCCGGCGACTCCCACCACCTTCCCTGCCCCGTCACGCAAAGGACAGTCCGTCCAGGCCAACCGACGCCACCTGCCGTCCTTGCAAAGGACATCGGCCTCAACTGGGATTGGGGCCGCCGCCTCTTTACCCATGGCCTTGAACGTCCTCCGAAGGCGGGAGCGTTGCTGTGGGGGGACGAATTCCTTGACCCAGTTCTTTCCCGCGACTTCCCGGGCAGACCAGCCGAGGAGATTCTCGCCGAAGGGGTTCAAATACGTGACGTTTCCCTTGAGGTCCAGGAGGACCGCAAGGAATCGGGCCGCGTCGAAAATCCCCTTCGCGATTTCATCCGACTCCGCCCGAACACCCCTTTTCCGACCCTGTTTCATCTTCCGGCTCGCTCGGCGGCGCCCTCGTTCTCCAACCCGTAGAGAATGAATCCACTTTGAGTGATGGATCGCGTCAAAAATGTCATACTTGCTGAATTTTGTCACAAATTAGACCGGGTGTCATCGAATCCCCAACAGAGAGAAGCGAATTACTTCCGGACCCGGAAATTATGTTTTCCCACCGACGAAAGGAGCCGGCGATTCTGCGTCCGTCTATTGACACGGCCCTGATGTTTCATTACCTTTTTTCAAAGAGGGGAACGCCGAATCGGTCCCGACGAGGCTGAGCGCACAAGCGGGAATAGCTCAGTGGTAGAGCATCGCCTTGCCAAGGCGAGGGTCGCGGGTTCAAATCCCGTTTCCCGCTCCAGAGATTTGCCACCCCCAGGAATTCGGAACTCTCCGGGGGTGTTGGACGATCGTTCCGGGCAGCGGCGTAAAGTGAGGGGGATTTATGGAATGCGCAACGGCCGCTCCGGACGCCAAGGCGGCATAGCCAAGCGGTAAGGCAGAGGCCTGCAAAGCCTTGATCCCCGGTTCGAATCCGGGTGCCGCCTCCAGCGTTCACGGTGGCCGGGGAATGGGGAATCTTCCTCGGCCCTTTTTTTGCCCGCATTCTGACGGAATCTGAAAAGCGAGATTGCCAGGCGGTGGCACTCTACTTGACCGAAGCCGACGTGGAGACCCTGCTGGACATGCCCACGGCCATCCAGGCGGTCGAGGAAGGCTTCCGGCTGCTCGGCGAGGGGAGGGCCAAGAACCATCCACGCCGCCGGGTCATGGCCGGAGAGTCGGTCCTGCACTTCATGGCGGCGGGGTCCGCGGACCTGGGCAACGTCGGCCGAGGAGCGACGGGGGTGAAGGTCTATTCATCCTCCAAAAGAGGCGTCCGCTTCACGGTCCTGCTCTATGACGACGACGGAACGCCCCTCGCCGTTATCCAGGCCAACCGCCTGGGACAGATGCGCACGGGCGCGGCGAGCGGGGTCGCCACCCGATACCTCTCGCGGGAAAATTCGAGGGAGGTCGCCATCCTCGGGACTGGCTGGCAGGCGCGCGGCCAGCTGCTCGCCGTGAAAGAGACCCGGCCCATCGAGCGGGTCCGCGCCTGCTCCAAGAATCCGGAGCGATGCAGGGCGTTCTGCCAGGAGATGGAGAACGCCCTGGGCGTTCCCGTCGAGCCGTCCCCGACCGCGGAGAACTGCGTGAGGGACGCAGACATCGTCATCACCGCCACCAGGTCCAAGGACCCGGTCGTGCTGGGGAAGTGGCTGCGTCCCGGCGTGCACATCAACGCCATCGGCTCCAACTGGAACAACCGGCGAGAGCTGGACACGCCGGCCGTCACGGCCTGCCACCGCATCGCAGTGGACACGCTGGAGGTGGCCCGCCTGGAAGCGGGCGACCTCATCTTCCCCGTGCAGGAGGGCGCCCTCGGCTGGGAGCGGGTCGAGGAGCTGGGGGAGATCGTGGCCGGGAAACGCCCCGGCCGGGAGTCTGACGACCAGATCACCCTCTTCTGCTCCCAGGGGCTTGCACTGGAAGACGTCGTCGTGGGGAGGCGCCTATTCGACCGCGCCGAATCCGAGGGCGTGGGCGCGCATTTCGAGCCGTGAGGTCCGCTTCCCGCCTCATGCACATTGTCCTTTTCGACATCGACGGCACCCTGATCAACTCCGATGGGGCGGGACGCCGGGCGCTGAGCCGGGCGTTCGAAAGGGCGCACGCCTGGGAGGACGCCCTCGGCGGAATCACCCTTCACGGAAACACCGACCCCGCCATCGTCGAATCGGTCTATCTCAATCGGCGCCAAAGCCCGCCCACTTCTTCAGAGACGGCCCGGTTCTTCGGGCTGTACTTGCAGGAACTGCCCCGCTCCCTCAAAGAGTCCCGGAGCTTCCGGGTGTTGCCGGGGGTGGGACGTCTGCTGGCGCGGCTCTCGGCCCGGGAGGACACGGTCATCGGC
The DNA here is from genome assembly GCA_046758845.1 of Nitrospinota bacterium. GTDB lineage: Bacteria > UBA8248 > UBA8248 > JACPRG01 > JBHIBA01. Next base: position 12,810 of record JBHIBA010000012.1, on the reverse strand, counting down.
CTGGCCACGGGGAACATCGAGCGCGGCGCCCGCCTGAAGCTGCGTCATGGCCGTCTTGACCGAAGATTTGCGTTCGGGGGATTCGGCTCCGACGCCCGGGACCGCGCCGACATCGTGCGCGCGGCCATCGGGCGGGCGACGGCCTACTTGCCCGAGGGGACCGAGGCGGTCATTTGGCTGGTGGGAGATATGCCCTCGGACATCAAGGCCGGAAAAGCCGCGGGAGTCCGCGCCATCGCGGTCGCCACGGGAGGGGCCAGCGAAGAGACGTTGCGCGAGGCCCAGCCGGACGTTATTCTGCCCGACCTCAGCGACTGTGACGCGTTTCTCTCGCTGCTGGGCTCGGCTCCCGCAGGACGGGAACCGGCAAAGGGGCCTGAGGGTTCTTCGCGCCGCGCGCCCTGATGCGCTGAAACTTCCGGAGAAAGGTCGATGACCGAAAAGCTTCGCATCCGTTTCCCCCGTCTCCGGAAGGACCTGGAAGACCTGGCCCGAATCGGCGCGACGCCCGATAGGGGAGTGTCCCGACCGGCCCTGTCCCCCGAGGAAGGCCGGGGAAGAAAATGGCTCATCGGACGACTGAAGGCCGCCGGGCTGAAGACGCGCGTGGACGGAGCGGGGAACATCTTCGGACGCCTGGAAGGCTCGGGGACATCCGGCCCCGCCGTCCTGGCGGGGTCCCACATCGACTCGGTCCCCAACGGAGGCCGGTTCGACGGGGCGCTCGGCGTCCTGGCCGTCCTGGAAGCCCTCCGGACGATCCGGGAATCGGGAATCCGCATTCGACGCCCCCTGGAAGTCGTCGCTTTCACGGATGAGGAAGGCCGCTTCGGCGGGTTTCTCGGCAGCAAGGCCTTCACCGGAGCCCTCACGAAGGCGGAGATTGAGGCAAGCCGGGACCCCAAGGGCGTTCGCCTCACCGAGGCCATGAAAAAAGCCGGGCTGACCCGGGCGGGCGCGCTGAGGGCGAAGCGGCGGCCGAAAGATTACGCCGCCTACGTCGAGGTGCACGTCGAGCAGGGCCTGGTCCTGGAAGCCTCTAGGGCGCAGATCGGCGTCGTGACCGGAATCGTTGGGTTGCGAAAATTCGAGGTCGCGTTTCACGGCCGGCCCGACCACGCCGGAACGACGCCTTTCCATCTCAGGAAAGACGCCTACCTCGGCGCCGCCGAGTTCGCAGCGGGCCTCCGCCGCCTGGTCCGCAAACACGGTTCCCCCATCAGCGTGGCCACCGTGGGCTACTGTGAGCTCTCTCCCGGCGTGACCAACATCGTCCCCGAGAAGGCCCGGTTCACCCTGGACATGCGCGACCTTTCGACGGCCGCCCTGGATCGGATGCGAACAGCCGTCCGGGCCTCGCTCCGGGAGATCGCCCGCAAGCACAGTTTGAAAGTAAGCATCGAGCCGACGCTGGACGCCCGGCCCGTGAAGATGTCGGCCAAGGTCCGCAGGGCTCTGCAGAAGGCCTCGGAGCGAGTCGGGGCGAAATGGCGGGACATGCACAGCGGAGCGGGCCACGACGCCCAGGTGCTGGGCGGCGTCATGCCGTCCGGGCTTTATTTCGTTCCCAGCGTGAGCGGGCGCAGCCACTGTCCCGACGAGCTGACCCGGTGGCGGGACGTAAAGACCGGGGCCAACGTCATGCTCCACACGCTGTTGAATCTCGCCGGCGCGAGAGACTGAGTGCCGGTGTTGCTCAGCGATGGGTGAAAGTCCGCATCGTGCTCTAGGGGAGGGGTGGCCGATGACGAAAGGCAAGCAAGCGGTCGAAGACCATTATACGCGTAGCGGTCTCGGCGAGACGATTCTTGAGGCATTACAGAGGGCCGGAAAGGACCCCAATAATCTGACGCTAGAGGATCTCGCGCCGGTCGACCATATGCACATCCGCGGCCGGGAAGCCACGATCGAGCTGGCGCGGCTCGCAAGTATCGACCGCGACGCGCATGTCCTCGACGTCGGTTGCGGAATCGGCGGGCCCGCCCGGCACCTTGCCGCCGAGTTCGGGTGTCGCGTCACCGGCCTCGACCTCACCGAGGAGTATATTCGCGTCGCAACGATGCTGGCCGAGCGCACGGGCCTAAGCGATCGCGTTGATTTCCGGCACGGCGACGCCATCGACATGCCGTTCGGTGACGCCAGCTTCGACGTCGTGTGGACCCAGCACACTTCGATGAACATCGCCGACAAGGCGGGGCTGTATTCCGAGATGCGCCGGGTTTTGAAACTCGGCGGGCGGCTTGCGGTCTACGACGTTGTCGCGGGCGCCGGCGGTGAGATCCACTTTCCCGTGCCCTGGGCGCGCGATCCTTCGGTCAGCTTCCTGATCTCCGCCGACGGTAGGCGCGAGTTGTTGGAAAAAACCGGCTTCCGCGTGCTCACATGGCGAGACGCCACGCGGCCCGCGCTCGATTGGTTCCGCCGGATGACCTCAAAGGCGCAGGCGGGCGGGCCGCCGCCGCTTGGCCGCCACCTCCTGATCGGACCCGATTATTGGGTGATGGCCCAGAACCAAGTGAGGAACCTCGAGGAAAACCGCGTCGCCTTGGTGCAGGCGGTATTGGACCGCGTGCGTTAGTCCGCGGCTCCGGGCGGCAATCCGAATTTTGAGTCGAAATCTTCTCACAGGTTTAATTGAGAAATCCTAGCCTAGACCAGCAACGTTTCCAGAACGTCCAGATAAATTTCAGCTCCCTGGATCACGTCTTCGATACTCACCATCTCGGCGTCGGTGTGGGCGAGCTTCATGTCGCCCGGCCCAAGACAGATGGCCTCGCGCCCCCGGACGTAAAAGTATCCGGCGTCCAGCGCCCCGTTCATGTAATAAGGGTGTGAGGCCCCCCGATGGCGCGTCACGGCGGCTTCAGCGGCCTTCGGCAGGAACGCTCCGGGTTTGACCTTGTTGGCGTACTGAAACTTTCCCCCTTGGACCTGGATTCCAGCGGGGGAAACTTCGCCCAGGACGTCGCGGATGGCGTCCACGGCGGGTCCGGGCTCCTCGCCCGAAAGGAGCCTGCGATCCAGGATCAACTCCACCCGACTCGGGATCGTGTGGCTTGACTTGGGAAAAGATTCCGCCTTCGTAGCCACCAGCGTGACGGGGCCCAGGTCGGGGTCGGGAGGCGGAAGCGGAACGTCCCCCAAGCGCTCAAGACAAGCGCCGAGGGCATCGAGGGCATTGACGCCCAGGTGGGGCGTGCTGCTGTGGCAGGAGCGGCCGGTGATCTCCACCGCCACGTCCACCCGGCCCTTGTTCCCCAGACAGACCTCATTTCCCGTTCCCATAGCGGTGACGGCATCGCCGGGGATGATCCCCGACGAACTTCCCGCCTCCTCGAAAAAGGCGCTGACGGCCTCGTGGCTGCCCGTCTCCCCGGCCGTGTTCACCAGGAACAGAAACGGCCGCTTCAAGCCTTTCGGTCTCCCGGCTGCGAAGGCGCGAACGGCCTCGATGGCCGCTGCCAGCGCCCCTCCCTGCTCGCAGGTCCCCCTCCCCCAAAGGCACCTTCCCTTCTGCCCATAAGGGGCGCCGTCCACCTCCTTGGGCAAGTAGGGGTCCGGCATGGATTCAGCCGGGAAATTTCCCCCGTAGGCGCAAAAGACCAGCGGCATCCGGCCCTCTGTTCCCTGCGCCGCCGGGTCGCTTGATATCCACCAGCCGACGCTTCCGCCCGAATCGCGAAAGGTCCGATCGAAACCGTTTCGTGAAAGTTCTGCCGAAGGCCCCGGCGAAAGCTCCGGGCCGACGACCTCCCGGATGAACCCGCGGACCCGTTCCAGTTCGGTCTGGGGGCTGGGATAAGCGATCAATCGCTTGAGCGTTGCGATGAGCCGGTCCGGGTTAACAGAAGGACTCATGGAAAATGGCGCTCCGAAGATCGATGGTGAGGTTTCACGCCGATCTCCGCTTCGGGCTCCTCCCTGCGCTCAGACCAGGGTTACACGCTTAACGGAATCGGGGGAGGACAGTGCGCCTCCAAATGCCGGAACCTACACGCCCACGGCATAGCCATTCCGGCGAAAATCCGCACCGGCGAACAGGGCGCCGGTGGTCGCGTCGCGAAGGACGACCTTCACCGACCCGAAAAGGAGAAATCCCTCCTCCGGCATCTCGAATTCATGTCCCATGGCCCTCAGCTTCTGGCGGACCTCCTGGGGTATGCCGCATTCCAGCCGCCGGTCACCCTTTGCGTCCACCGTCCACCGGGGAGCCTCGATGGCGCTCTGGGGGTCCATGCCGAAGTCCACCAGGTTGAGCGCGATCTGAACCAGCGTCACCGTCTGGGCGGCCGCGCCCGGCGAGCCGAAAGCGATGATGGACTTTCCGTCTTTCGCCGCCATCGCGGGACTCAGCGTGTGGGCCGGCCGCTTTCCCGGCGCGAGCTCGTTGGGGTGTCCCGCCTCCAGGGTGAAGCCCGAGAGGCGGTTGTTCATGAGTACGCCCGTCCCCTTCGGGATGAAACCGGAACCGAAAAGCTGAAAGACGCTCAAGATGTGCGAAACGGCGTTCCCTTGATCGTCCATGGCGGCGACGTAAGTGGTCCCGCCGGGAGGCTCCCCCAACCCAGGTCCCCCCGCCCGATTCGGGTCAATGCGCGCCCTCAGCTGATTCGCCATTCCCTCGGACAAGAGCTCGCCCAGGGGAACGTCCGCAAAATCGGGGTCTGCGATGTGAGGCCGGCCCGCCTCGAAGCAAACGCGCTGGGCTTCTATCAGGTGATGGAGGGTCTGCGCGGTGTTGTGGCCCATCCCGCCCACGTCCGGCCCTTCCAGAACCCGGAGCTGCATGAGCATCAGGAGGCCCCAGGAGTTAGGCGGCATCTGGTAGAAGGTCATCCCCCGGTAGGGCGCGCTGAGGGGCTCCACCACCCGGCAGGCATGGCCGGCGAAATCCTCTTCCGAAAAATACCCCCCGCCGGCGCGGAGCCCCTGAACGAGCTTCTTCGCCACCTCTCCCCGGTAGTACGCGTCGCGGCCGCCCTCGGCGACGCGCCGCAACACCTCCGCAAGCTCCGGCTGCCGCACGAGGCTCCCCAGGGCCGGGATCCTTCCCTCCGGCAAGAAAGGGCAATTCCCGCCGCCACCTTGATCCAGATTCGCCCGGCTCCTGCCGAGCCATTCGATCAACCTCGGGTGAACCGGAAAGCCGCCCTCGGCGAATTCGATGGCCGGGGCCAGCGCCTCCCCGAGGGTCTTCGTTCCGTAGTCGGAGAGGGCCTTCGCCCACCCGTCCACCACGCCCGGCACGGTGGAACACCTGGCCCCGAGCTTCGGGATGCCGTCGGGAAACATCGACCTGTCCGCAGCCGCCGGGGCGGGTCCCGAGGCGTTGATCCCAACGATTCGTCCGTCCGTGGCAATCAGGGTGAACCCGTCGCCCCCGACGCTGCACGCCTGGGGGTGGACAACGGTCAGGATAGCCGCGGCGGTCACGGCCGCATCGATGGCGTTTCCCCCCTCAGCCAGAACGCGCGCGCCAGCGGCCGCGGCCAGCGGGTCTCCCGCCGATACGGCGCCTCGTCGGGAAACCACCAAAGGCCGAATCCGGCTCATGAAAGCGCTCCTTCCCGGTTCATTCCATCAACCGGCGATTATAGGCGGGGCGGGGGGGGCGCAGTTCCCCCCATAGCTGCGGGAAAATCCCGGCACGGCCGGAGATTCTGAGAAAGACGTCGGAAGGCGGCGACGGGCCGTACAGAGAAACGATTTCACCGAATTGCGTGCTTTTTCATGAAGTCTTTCTGGGCCTCATCCGCCCACTTCCAGAGATCGAATCCTTCCGAAGAGTCCACGGCCGCCAAGGGGAAGGGGTCGAGGCCTTTGTCGCCGTAGTCGGCGATCATTTCATGGGCCGCGCAGATGAAATAGTATGCGTCTTCCCGAGTCACCGCTTCGGCCGGGTCCGAGACCTCCTTCGCCCGGACGTCGGCATCCACCACGAGGCTGGAGATCCGGCTTTTCAGGATCTTCTCACGGCCCCACGTCCGGACCAGCCGGGAGACCATGTCCACGATGTGGCCCCATTCCTTGGGGTCTTCGATCTCAAGATATGGGGCCGCCTGGAAGGCCGTCGTCTGCTTTTCCCGATGTTCGGCCAGGTATGACTCCAGGTGGCCCAGGGCGTCGTCGAGGTCTTCCTTTGTCCTGACGACGACGAAAGGCCGGCGGATTTCCTGGAGCTTGGCCATCTCTTCCATCGCCGACAGGGCGAGGAATTGCGCAGAGGGGTAAGACCCGCGTTCGAAGAGGCAAACCGCGTCCCCTACGAGCCGCCTGGCGTTGTCGATCACCTTGCGGAGCAGGTCCCGCAGAAAGCCTTCCAGGTCCGGGGGAAGTTGGTACATCGGGGAAATTCCTTCTGTAAGGGGGAGTCAATTCTTCCCACTGGCGGCCATGTCAAAGGTCTTGAGCATGGGGAGTCCGTAAGACTTGCAAATCTGCCGGTACTTGAGGTCTCCGATCTCCTCCACGCGGCGCTGGATCTCCTCTGTGGTCGCGTAGCGCTCGAGGACGAGCCGGCCGTTGCGAACGTGGGAGCCCTCGTGGACGAGGATCTCATCCCGCATGATCTCGGCGCTTCGGGGATCGAGGACTTCGATCATCCATCTCTGGCTCGTGATAAGAATCGTCTCTCCGAACACCTGAAGGGAGGCGGCGATCTCCCAGGGAGTCTGATATTCGTAGGTCAGGCGATACATGTCCAGATCCTCTTGGAGCGGCTCGTAATCGCTCAGGTCCCCGTTGGCCCCCATCTCCTCAAGGCGGTCGGAAAGCACCTTGTAATGAAGAAACTCTTCACAAAGCTGCCGCGTGATCAAGATTTTCAGATTCGTCTCGGTGTCCGGAATCAGCGTGAGCTGTTTCGACGGGGGCATGACGCCCAGGTGGAACTCCCTATACATCTGTGACTTCAAGAGTCCAATCACCCGCTCCTCCGAGAGGGGCTCCCGGCTGGTGTAGACCTTTTCTTCCATTAACCGCGCGTACTCTTCCGCTCTTTGAATCATCTTCCTGGCGAATTCGGCGCTGTCCATCACCATGCCGAGGTCCCCCCTGACAATTTACATTCCGTACGCGATGGAGGTCTCAACTCCTGGACCGAACGGACTCTTCCAGTCGTAGACGCGTTGAGCCCCCGATTTTTCATTCTGGCGGCGAAAACCAAAGTCTACCGGTACCGGTACCGGTTGTCCAATCAAACCGGCCGACAAGCCTTTGCGGGGGGCGCTTTTTGAAAGGCGCCCCCCCGTACCCCCCAGCAAAACTTTCGTTTCGCGATAGAGTGCGGCCCTGAAGGGCCGCACTCTATCGCCTGAAACTGGCTAGTTGGCCGAATGCGGGAGCCTTGCGCAGCAAGGCGCGCATTCGGGCAAAGACGGAAGCCATCGCAAGGCGCCTGCTGACAACCGGCCCAGCCAAACCAACACCCAACCCGAAAGCAGGCCCGGCCATGCAATGCCGGGCCGTCAAGAGTTTTTCAGGGGGTCCAGGAGGGCGGTTTTGCAAAAAAGCCCCCCTGGCAATCCGGGCTTTCACCGCCATCTACCAAATCTTCGAATAGCCGACGATCGAAGCCTCACAAAGAGCGCGCCAAAGCGGGTCCCCCGTGAACAGGTTCACCCCGTGGGCGGCTGCGCGCCTGATTGTTATAATCATCCGGCATGGCTGAATAGGCGGTGTATCGAGGGGGCTGAACAAAGCCTTATCACATTCACGAGAAGGATGAAAAATTTTATGTCTTCACCGCAAACGTTTCCCCAGATGTTTCGCCTGGACGGAAAGGTCGCCGTCGTCACCGGAGGCGCCCGGGGGCTCGGCCTGGCGATGGCCACGGGACTGGCCGAGGCAGGGGCCGAGGTGGTCCTGGCCGACCGGCTGAAGGAGGAAGGGCAGCAGAGCGCCCGGTCGCTGACCGCCCTGGGCCACAAGGCCCACTACCGGGAAGTGGACGTGGCCGACCGGGATTCCGTATTTTCGCTGATGAAGGCCGTCTCTGACTCTCCGGGCGGAGTGGACATCCTGATCAACAACGCGGGCGTCGGCAGCAGGAGCCACGAGGGCCCCCACCGGGCGCAAGACATGCCGCCCGAGCACTGGCGGACCTTGATTTCCGTCAACCTGGACGGGCCCTTCTGGTGCTGCCAAGCGGCTTACCCCAGCATGAAGGCCCGCGGAGGCGGGAGCATCGTCAACATCTCGTCCATCTGGGGCTTAGCGGCGGGGGGAGCGTTTCCCGTCGCCGGCTACGCCGCCTCCAAGGCGGGACTGGCCAATCTGACGAGGCAATTGGCTGTGGAGTGGGCGCCGGATGGCATCCGGGTCAACGCCATCGCGCCCGGCGTCTTCCGGACCTCTCTGGGGGGGAAAGATCCCCTGTGGGCAGAAACGTGGAGGGACTACGTATTTGAGCGCATGCCGCTCAGGCGGATTGGGGAACCGGAGGAGCTCAAGGGCGCAGCCATCTTCCTGGCTTCCGAGGCCTCCTGCCTGGTCACCGGCCAAGTCCTCGCCGTAGACGGGGGATGGCTGGCCTGGTAGCCGCCTTTCGGAGGTCGGGTCAGGAATAGGTTCCAAACGGCGTTGACAGGTGCGAAGGATAAGGTTTTTAATTTCTTCAAAGGGCACCGCTGACCAGAAACGGTTCGTCCGAGTTTGACATGGAAAATTCCCGTTGAACGGTTGGCCTGCGTATGGACAGGTTGTCATCTGTTATTCATAGAAAATCTGGAGCAAAGGGTCCCAGGGGAGGAAATGCGCCATGAGATCTCACCTGCTCGCTGTGTGGGCAGCGGCAATAATGGCCGTATTCACGGCGATGGGACCGGCGATGGCCCAGTCACCTGCGCCGGACTACGTTCTTGTCAATGGCAAGCTGGTGACCGTCGACGCGGAGAATACGATCGCGCAAGGGATTGCAATCCTGGGCAACAGAATAGCCGCGATCGGAAGTTCCAAAGAGATTAAGGCGCTGGCGGGCGAAAACACGCGAGTCGTTGATTTGGGGGGTAGAACTGTCATACCCGGCCTGATCGACTCGCACATCCACGCAATCAGGGGCGCGCTTACGTTCGGGCGCGAGATCGGGTGGACGGATGCGAAGTCACTGCAAGAAGCGCTCGCCATGATCAAGAAGGCGACGGCGCATGTCCCGAAAGGCGAGTGGATCAACGTTGTCGGCGGTTGGCATGTGAGTCAGTTCCCCGAGAAGCGCCTGCCCAGGCCGGAAGAACTGAACAAAATCGCGCCCGTTCATCCAGTTTACGTCCAGCACCTTCCGACTGGATTACCAGCGGACGCCTGCTGAAGTCCGCCTTCACCCGTAATGGCTTCACCCGCGTTGGTCTGTATGCCGCATTGCTTCAGGTAACCCTTATTTATTGGGTCTTAAACCTTATCTACCGAGGAGTTATTTTTTCCTGGGCTTTACACAAATTGTTCAACCAGAAGGGCTTCTCGATAAGGATAGAACCTTTACATCCTGATGGTTGTTGTGGGCTTGGCAACATCGGTGCTGTCGCGATGAAATTGAATATGATTTCTTTTCTGATCGGCATATATCTTTCGTTAAAAGTCATTGACAAGGTCATCGTACAAGGACGCTCGTTAGGAGCGGACATAGGTAATCCAATAATGTTGGGGGGGTATGCTATACTGGCTCCTCTCTTGTTCTTCTTCCCGCTGGCCGCGGCCCATGATAGAATGAAAAAGGGAATTCCTGTATGGCCTTTTGACTTTAAATCTATCGGGGCATTTATGGGTACGGTAGCGGTTCCCATACTACCTGTTTTGCTCCCGTTCATTATCCAGTTTTTTGTGGGGCGATGAAAGAAGGATGACGTGTCGCAAATAGGGTCTGACACCCATGTCCGCGGAACTGTGGAGACATCCAGCATGAGGAAAAGATCACTCCGAGCGATGCTCACGCTTTGGGTACTTGCTTTCGTCGCGGCCGCCGCCCCCGCGCTTGGGGTCGGCGCCCTTCCCGAGATCCGCTGGGACGTCCGCGAAGAGAAGCTCTCCAACGGACTCAAGATTCTGCTGCTTCGCGATACGAGAGCCCCCGTCGCCACCTTCATGGTCTGGTACCGCGTCGGCGCCCGCAACGAGCTCCCCGGCAGGACCGGCCTCGCCCACCTGCTCGAGCACATGATGTTCAAAGGGACAAAACGCTTCGGCGCCAACGTCTTCTCCAACCTCGTCCAGCGAAACGGCGGACGCCACAACGCCTTCACCGGCCAGGACTACACCGCCTACTTCGAACGCATCGCCGCCGATCGGGTGGAAGTGGCCGTCGAGCTGGAAGCCGACCGGATGAAGAACCTCCTGCTGGATCCCAAAGAGTTCCTGCTCGAGCGGAACGTCGTCCAAGAGGAGCGAAGGCGCTCGGTGGAGGACAACCCCGTCTCCTTTCTCTGGGAAAGTCTGCGGGCGGCGGCCTTTCAGGCCCACCCCTACGGCTGGCCGGTCATCGGCTGGGGAACCGACCTTCAAAGACTCAGGGTCGAAGAAGCCAAGCGGTTTTACGAAACCTACTACACCCCCAACAACGCCACGGCCGTAGCTGTGGGGGACTTCGACCCGGATGAGATGCTGGCATTAATCCGCAAGCACTTCGGGCCCATTCCACGCGGCCCCTCTCCGCCCCCTCTCACGGCCAGGGAACCCACGCAGCGAGGCGAGCGAAGGATTCAGGTCAAAAAACCGGCGAAGCTTCCCTACTTCGCGGCGGCTTATCACGTTCCCACCTACCCTCACGAGGACGCCTACGCGCTGGACGCGCTCGGAGAGATCCTGGGGGGCAGCCGGGCCGCGCGCCTGGATCGCGTCCTTCAGCGGGAAAAGCAGCTCGTCCTTTCCGTGAGCGCGGGATATCCCGGCCTTTCCATCGACCCGAACCTATTCACCTTCGCCGCCCAGCCGGCCCCCCGCGTCAAGGTGGACGAGGTGGAAGCCGCCGTGTGGGAGCAGGTCGAAAAGCTGAAACGGGAGCCCCCCTCGGAGGCCGAACTCGCCCGGGTAAAGCGCCGACTTGCGGCCCAATACGTCATACGTCTGGATTCACAGTTCTACCGCGCGATGTCCTTGGGCCGGACGGAGACAACCGGGTCGTGGAAGTGGCTAATCGAGTATCTTCCCAAGATCGCCGCTGTGAGCGCAGAGGACGTGACACGCGTGGCCTCCAAGTATATTGTCGAGAAAAACCGCACCGTGGGAACATTGCTCCCGCTTCCCATGGAAGGGAAAAAGCCGGCCCGCCGGCCTTCGGCGCATCCGGTTGGAGAAGGGGACATCCGATGACATCGAGAAAGTTCTCCGCGCTTATTCCGGCCGCTGTCGCCCTCCTCTTGACCGCCGCCCCGCTCCGAGGAGCCGCCTTCAGCAAACCCCTGGCCACCCGAACGGTCCTCCCAAGCGGCATCGTTCTCCTTCACTCCGAGCAACGGGCCTTGCCGATCGTGACCGTGCGGATCACCTTCCGGGCGGGCGCCGCCGTGGAGCCTGCGGAGAAGGCGGGACTGGCCAACCTCACCGCCACCCTGCTCAGGGAAGGGACGCAAGAGCGCACGGCGACTGAGCTTTCCGAGGCCATCGACGCCTTGGGCGGACGAATCGGCTTCGATGCGAATCGGGACACATCCAGCGGCGGAATCACCGTCCTGCGGTCCGACGTGGAGGAAGGGATGCGCCTTCTCGCGGAGATGATTCTCCGGCCCTCGTTCCCCGAGAAGGAACTTCAACGAGCGGTGAAAGAGACCATCGGCCGAATCGAGCGGAGCAAGCAGAATCCCGCCTCCGAGGCCCGGGCGGCCTTCCGCAAGGCCCTGTACGGCTCTCATCCGTACGGACGCAGAGTCGCGGGCGCGGTGAAAACGCTGCGGTCCATCCAGCGCGAGGACCTCGTTCGCTTCCACCGGGACTTTTACCGGCCGGGCGGGGCCATCGTGGCCGTGGTGGGGGACGTGAGCCTTCAAGAAGCCAAAGGTCTCTTGGAGCGCGTTTTCCCCGGGTGGTCCGGCTCGCCGCCCCCCGCTCCGCCGCATCCCGAGCCGAAGTTCCCGGGAAGTCTCAAGGTGTCAAAAATCCAGCGCCAGGTCGCCCAAGCCCGCATCCTCTTCGGCCACCCGGGCATCCGCCGGGACAACCCGGACTACTACGCCGTTCGGGTGATGAATTACATCCTGGGCGGGGGAGGCTTCGAGTCCAGGATCCTCAAGACGATTCGCGAGGAGCAGGGCCTCGCCTATAGCGCCTGGAGCTACTTCAGGCACGGCCTGCAAGGGGGGTCGTTCCAAGCCGGCCTGGGAACCCGGAACGAGACCGCCAACCGGGCCCTCGACGCCCTCTTCCAAGAGATCCGCAGGATTCGCGAAAAGCCTGTGACCGAAAGAGAGCTGGCCGACGCCAAGGCATTCCTCACCGGGAGCTTTGCCTTGCGGCTTTCCGGCAATCGGAACACCGCTTCCTTCCTCACCACGGTCGAGATGTACGGTCTCGGGCTGGACTACGTGGAGAAGTTTCCCCGGCTCATCAGCGCCGTGACCGTGGCGGACGTGCTTCGCGTGGCCCGGAAATACCTCCGTCCGGAGGACGGCGTCCTGCTGATCCTCGCCGACGACGAGAAGGCTAAGCTGAGGTATTAAGGGCCAAGGCGCTGCCATTTTCCCAGGGGGGCTTTTTTGTAAAACCGCCCCCCTGGAACCCCCCGAAAAACTTTTGACGGCCGAGCCTGCGGCTCGGCCTGCTGGCGGGTGGGGCGGGTCTTCCTGCTGTTCGTCTGTGACGCGCGGGGCTCTTGTCATTCGCCAGCTT
>JBHIBA010000011.1:0-36275 GCA_046758845.1 Nitrospinota bacterium | reverse complement strand
GCGACCTCACTCGTAGATATATGTGAACTCCTCCAGCGTCCCCCGTTCCTCGTGCCAGGCGGGCGACTCGACGGACTTCCCCGTTCCCTCCATTTCGGTCAGGACGTACAGGAGCGGTCCCACGGTGTGATCCGGATTCCAGCACCGCTGGCCCTTCAAGTATTCCCTGGGCGTTTTGGCCTGGAAATTCGTGACCGCCAGCCCCGGACAGATGGCATTCACGCGGATGCCGAATTTCGCCATCTCAAGGGACAGACAGTAGGACAACCCCTCGACGGCGTACTTTGTCGTCGTGTAGGGGAGGCTCCGGATGTGCGTGAAACCGATGCGCGCCGTCGTCGAGGAGATATTCACGATGTGGCCCGAGCGCCGCTTGATCATGTGGGGGAGGACCGCCCGGGAGCAGAGGAAGACCCCTTTGACGTTGACGTCGAAGACGGCATCCCATTCCGGTGTCCGCACGGAGACAAACCCGCCGCTCGGTCCCGAGACGCCGGCGTTGTTGACGAGGACGTCGATCCGGCCGAACCGGTCGAGGGCCTTTTTCACCATGTCCTTCACCCGGCCCGCTTTCCTCACATCCGTCCCCAGGGCGATGGCCGTCCCCCCGCCGGCGTTGATGTTCTCGGCGACCCGCTGCGCTTCCGCCAGCGCCACGTCGGCCACCACCACGTTGGCCCCTTCCCGGGCCACTGCCTTCCCCATGTTCTCGCCGAAGCCCCGGCCGCCGCCCGTTACAATGATCGTCTGTCCCGAAAGCCTTCCCGCCATGTTGAGTTCTCCCTCCCTCTCTCTGTCGAAGGCTGCGAAATTCAGTCCGAGCTATTGCGCGAACCAACCTCGCGGTAGACCTCCAGCATCCGGTCTGTGTTCGCGGAGACGGGGAAGCGCTCCGCCAGCCTCCGGCCCGATAGACCCACCCGCCGCCGCAGTTCCTCATCCATCAACAAACTCAGCTTCGCAGCCATCTCGTCCGCATCCGTCGGATCTTCCAGAATGTACGCATTCTCCCCATCGGTCAGGACCTCTGACAGTCCGCATTGCCGGCTCAAGATACAGGGAAGGCCACTGGCCAAAGCCTCCAGGCAAGCGTTTCCGAAGGGCTCATAGAGGGAGGGAAGGACGAAGACGTCCGAGGCGCGGTAAACATCGGCCGTTTCCAGTCCCCCGCCCAGGAAGTGGACGACTCGCCCGACTCCAACCCGCCTCGCCATCCGTGCGGCCCCGGCTTTGCGGCCCGAATGACCGGCCACAAGAAGCCGGAGTTCCTTCCGCTCGTTCTGGAGTCTGGACGCCGACCGGAAGAGATGGACGAGGCCCTTCCGGAAAAACCCCGAGCCGACGAACAGGACGACGTAATCGTCCGGGGGCACTCCCAGCTTCTTTCGGATCTCGCGCTTTCGTTCCGGACTGTGGACCGGGGAAAACTCGGAGAGGTCCACACCGTTGTAGATAACGGGGATATCTTCCTCTTTGATGCCGGTCCCGCCGGCTGCCCCGTAATGCAGAAGGATCTCATCCCGCACTTTTTTCGAATTTGTGACGACTTTGAGAGAAAGTTCCGGCGAGAAAATCCGACGCTCGACCCATAGATAAAAGGCATGGAGCAATCCCATGCGCCGGACCACCCGTGAGGCGGGAAAACAGTAAGCCGCAGCCACGCGAAGCCACTCGCGGTGGCAGCCCTCGCCGGCCCGGTAAACTCCCCGCACGGGTGCGCGATCGAAGTTGTAGACGATGTCGAACCGCTCCCCCTCCAGGGCGTGAACGACACCGCTGGCGAAGCTCCAGGCCTTGAGAACCGAGACGCCACCCAGTCGGCCGACCGGCCGGCAGATCACCCCGGAGGGCAGCCCCTCCCAGTGGCGGGCGAAAAGGTGCGCCTCGTGACCCCTCGAAGCGAGGTCTTGCGCGAGTTGCCATACGTAGCGCTCCACGCCGCCGTGGCGATGGACGGCGTTGCGCACGAGAGCGATCCGCAGGGGGCGGTCATCGTTCATAAATTGAACGCAACCCGCCGCGCAACCTGCCGCGCCGTCCGTGTGCGAGCCTCAACGTCCGTCTGCAACCCCCAGCGTCGATCTGTCGTCCTGAACGAAGCGAAGGATCTCGGATAATCGTTGCATTCGGACAAGATTTGTCGTGACTTCCCGCGAGGGTCAATCACTCCGTTCGGAATGACAAGCTCCGCTCCAGAGGCCATGCGAATTCTGCGCAGGGGACAAGCTCCCTTCCCAAGGGTGACGAATGGTTTGTTTCCGACGAACGGCAACTCGGCGGATTGAGAGAGCCGGTGTTTCCCCGACCGCGATTTACTTTTCGTTTTGGGTCAGGTATCCCGTCCCAGCAGAGGAATGGCGGTGGCGCAGCGGCCATCGGCGAACCCGGAGGCCGCCGTCAGGGTCCCCCTTCCCCTATCACGTGCGCGGGAATTTTTTCCGACCGACGCATTTCGGGGTCCTGGATGCGCGCCGTCCGGCCCAGGGCCTCCCGATAGACGGCCACCATCCTCTCGGTCCAGGCCTTGCGGTCATACTCTCTTTCGGCGTGGTCCCGTGCGGCCGACCCCATCCGGCGGCGAAGGGCGGCAGAAAGGATCAAACGCTCCATGGCGGCCTCGAGGGCGGCAGGGTTTTCCGAAGGGACAATCAATCCTTCTACCCCGTCGCTCAAGAGCTCCCTTACGCAACCCACGTCCGTCGCAACCACCGGTTTGCCCAAGGCCATCCATTCCAGGACGACCCGGCTCGTTCCCTCCGACTGCCGGGCGGCGAACAACCCCACATCTGCGGCCGATAGGGCAGTGGAAAGGTCCTGACGGTACCCCAGGAAGTGAACGGCGTCCGCGATTTCCAGTTCCGCCGAACGTCGGGCCACTGTGTCCTGGATCCCCCCCGAGGAAGCCAGTAGAAGACGGGCGGGGAGCCCCCGGTTGCGCAGGCTGGCCAGCGCCTCCAAGGCTGTGAGATGGCCCTTGTAGGACGCGAAGCTTGAGGCCATGCCGAAGGCCACGTCGGAATCGGAGATCCCCAACTGATCGCGAACCTCCCGGCCGTTCAGGCGGGGATGGAAGTCCCGGGCGTCAACGCCCCCCCGAAGGGTGATGAAGCGGGATTCCCGGAATGCGCCCGTCCTCATGAAGCCTCGCAGGATCTTGTCCGTTGCCGCGACGGTCCGGTCGGTGGCGCGGTTGTAGAGCCAGCGGTTGGGCAGGTGGGTGCGAACGGGCAGCAGGATGTGTCGCGACCGGATGAGGACGGGCCGGGACCTTTCCCTTCCGCCGATCAGTCGCAGCGCCGCCGCCGCCAGCCAGTGATCCTGCCCCCGGTGGGTGTGGAAGACCTGGATTCCTTCCTTCCGCCAGAGATCGAGGATTCCCCGGATGTCTTTCCGCCAGGCCCGGGGCATGAATCCGGTTTCGAAAGAGAGAAACTCGGTCCTCTGCACGCCGGCCTCACCCGCCCGAGCGGCCACCCCTTCGCCGCTTCCCTCCCGGCAGACCAGGACGACGTCGTGGCCCTGCTCTTGCAGCCCTAATGTCAGAGAGACGGCCGCCCAGGCATCGGAGCTCCAGCCCCGACAACTCATAAGTTGGAGGACGCGGAGCGACTCTTCCCGCTGGTCTGCGGACAACTCAGTTCATCCCTCTCGCGCCGGCGGGGACGCTGTCCAGCGATTGAAGGTGGTAGAGACGGTGGTAGAGGCCCTCCCCGGCGATCAGGGAGCCGTGCGTGCCCTGCTCGACGAGGCGGCCATCGTGGAAAACCAGGATCCGGTCCGCCCGGCGGACAGTGGAGAGGCGGTGGGCCACGATCAGCGTGGTCCTGCCCTTCATGAGCTGGTCCAGGGCCGCCTCGACCAACAACTCGGATTCGGAATCCAGGGCGGAGGTGGCCTCGTCCAGGATCAAAAGACTCGGGTCCCGCAAGGCCGCACGGGCGATGGACAGGCGCTGGCGCTCCCCTCCGGAGAGCTTCACTCCGTCCTCTCCGATGAGGGTGTCATAGCCCTGGGGGAGGCAGGAGATGAAGCCGTGGGCGTTCGCCGTCCGCGCCGCCGCTTCGATCCGCTCCTGGGAGGCGCTGGTCAGGTTGTGCGCGATATTGGCCGCCACGGTGTCGTTAAACAGGAATGTCTGCTGCGCGACGACGGCCATCTGCGCCCGGAGGGACTCGGGGTCATAGGCGGAGACGTCCATCCCGTCCCACAGGATTCGACCGCCGGTGGGCTGATACAGGCGCAAAACCAGGTCCAGGAAAGTCGTCTTGCCGACTCCGGTCTGCCCGACGATGGCGACGACTTCCCCTTTAGGGATCTCCACGCTCACGTCCTGAAGGACGGGTACCTCCTCGTACCGAAAGGACACGCCCTCAAAGGTGATCCCTCGCGTGAGGGGGGGCGCCGCGCGTCCCGTTCGGACGGTTTTGAGGGACGCGGTTTCGTCCATGAGCCCGAAGACTCTATCCGCCCCGGCCACCCCCTCCTGGAGGGTGTTATACGTGCGGGAGAGGCGCTTGAGGGGGCCCATCAGAAGACCGAGCGCCGTCAGGAACGATGTGAACTCGCCCGGGGTTCTGACGCCGCTGAACACCTGGTGGCCTCCGTACCACAGGATGAAGGCCGCTCCCGCCCCGCCCAGGATCTCCATGACGGGGTGGCGGAGGGCCCGGACCCGGCGGGCTTTCATCGCCAGGCCGAAAAACCGGCGGTTGTGCCGGGCGAACCGAGCGACCTCATGATCCTCGGCGTTGTGGGCCTTGACGACCCGGACGGCCTGGAAGGCCTCCTTCATGGCCGAGTTGATGTCGCCCATCTGGGCCTGCATCCGCCGGGTGATGCGCCGGATCTTCCCCCCCAAATGGCCGATCAGCAGCCCCATCGGCGGCAAGACGACGACGAAGACGCCCGTGAGCAGCGGGTCCCGATAGAAGGCGAAGGCCAGGAGAAACAGAAAGCCCAGCGAGTGATGACCCAGGTCCCGCAGGCCGGTGGAGGCGGCCTTTTCCATCATCATGACGTCATACGTGATCTTCGACATCAGCTCTCCCGTCGCCTTTCGGACGAAGAAGGACAGGGGCAGAAGATGAAGATGGCCATAGAGGTCGTTTCGTACGTCCATCACCACCCGCTGGCCGATCCAGAACATGAAATAGCTCTGCCCGTAGGCGAAAACCCCTTTGATCGCATACGTCGCGACGATGACCACAGGGAGAAACGTCAGCATCCACACGTCTTTCGAGATGAAAAGGTCGTCGATCAGGTACTTGACGAGGAAGGCGGGAACGGCGGTAACCGCCCCGAGGACGATCATGCAGATCACCGACAGGACGGCCCTTCGCCAGTAGGGTTTGATGTAGCCAAGAATCCGAAGGTAGCTGGTCATCCCCGAAACCTCACCCAACCTCCGCTCTCTCAGCTAGATCCACGCAATCCGAGTATAGCAGGATGAGCCGGTTCGGCAACCGGCGCAGACCGCTCTCACGGGCCCGTTTTCCTTCCCGCCCGGTTCAGGAGCGTCCGGTAGAAGGCCTCCGTCCGCAGGGCTTGTAAGTCGCAGCGGAACTCCGCCTGCGCCTTCTTCCGGGCGTTCCGACCCAGGGCTGCCGCCCGTTCCGGCTCCCTGAGCAGCCGAATCACAGCCACTGCCAGGGCCCGCGGATTGGAGGGCGGCACGACCGCCCCCGTCTCCCCGTCCTCGACGATCTCGTCCAGACCGTCCGAGGCCGCGACGACGCAGGGCACGCCGAAAGCCATGGCCTCCAGAAGCGCCCGGCCCGTTCCCTCCGAGCCGGCCGACTGAAGGACGAAGACCCGCAGCTGGCGAAGGACGTCCCGCAGATCGCCCTTCCAGTATCCGTGCAGGATGACGTCACGGGCCAGCCCCAGGACCTCCGCCCGCCGGAGGACCTTCGCTCGATGATCCCCTTTGCCGGTCACGAGCAGGCGGCAGTTCGGGACCGCGGCCCGGATGAGGGCGAACGCCTCAAGGAGTGTGAAGTGCCCCCGGCCCGGAGCCAGGCGCGATACGGTTCCCACTACCGGCCCTGCGCCGTTCAGGCCCAGAACTGTTCCCGCCGAAGGGTCCCCCGTTCCCGGCCGGAAGAGATCGGTGTCCACCATGCCGCGCAGGGTCTGCACGCGTCCTTCAGGAATTCCCGCTACCTGGACGCACCGCTCCCTGACCTCCTCCGATACGGCCAGGAAGCCGTCGGTCCGGCCGTAGCAGAACGCCCGGTGGAAAAAATCTCCCCGCACGGCCCGGGGCCGGTGAAAGGTCCGCACGACGAGGGGGGGATTCTCCGGACATCCCGCCAGCGCGGACCCCCGCCACCGAATCGCTGAAGCGGTCCAGTGGTCGTGAGAGAGGTGGGTGTGGATGACCTGGGCGCCGGCCTCGCGGATGAGCCGGCCGAGGCGCTTTCGGTCGTTCCAGAAATCCACCGGCCCGAGACGCCGGTTGAAGCGGAAACCCTGGAAGGCAAGACCCTCCTCGCGGGCCCGCGCCTCCAGCAGCCCCCCGGGCACCGCTGCCAGGAGGACGCGATGGCCCGGCTCCCGCAATGCGCAGGCCAGGTTCAGCGCCGCCGATGCGGCCCCCGTGTACCAGGGGCTGCTGACGACCTGGAGGATCGAAAGCGGCCCTTCATCCGTCAACATCCGTTCCCTCGGCTTTCTCGCAGGGTTTCCCAGTAGAGATTTTCCAGCGCGTCCAGCATCGCCTCCAGCGAATACCGCGCGCGCGCTATTTGCGCGCCCGTCCGCCCCATCCTTTCCCTTCGGGCGGGATCGTCCAGGAGGGTTTCGATGGCCTCAGCCAGCGCCCGCGCGTCTCCCGGTCGGACCAGGAGTCCGGTTTCCCCGTCGAGGACAATCTCGGGGATGCCGCCCACCTGGGTTCCCACAACGGGCACGCCCGTCGCCAACGCCTGGAGGCCGGCCTGGGGGATTCCGTCCGTCCGGGTGGAAGCGATGACCAGAACGTCCAGCGCCGACATGACGTTCGGAATGTCTTCCCGGTAGCCGGTCATGGTGACCCGCTCCTGCATCCCTTCCGACCGGATCTTCTCCCCGATGAGGGCGCGCCGCCGCCCGTTCCCGACGATGAAGAACTTGACGTCGGGCTTTCGTCGGCACAGGAGGCGGGCCGCCTGGATGAAATGGTCGTGTCCTTTGGAGCCCCGCAGCTGAGCGACCATCCCGACCGCCGGTGTCTTCGCCCCGAGGCCGAATTCCTCACGGAACGCCCGGCCGGAGACGTGGGGACCGAACCGCTGGAGGTCCACCCCCGTCGGCAGCGGGACGACCCGATCGGGGGCGAGTCCGCACCGGCCCACCAGGTCGTTCCGGATGGCGGCGGCCGTGACGATGATGCGGTCCGGCAGGCGGTACACGGGGTTCAGGCGCTGCGGGCGAACCGGGATGGAGACGTGACGGGTGCGGAAGATGACGGGCACGCACGCACGCCTTCCGGCCAGGCCGGCGAGCCAGCTGTCCTTGGAGCTGTGGGTGTGGAGAATGAGGGGTTTTTCGCGCCGCAGGAAACGGACGAGCCGGAGATAGGCCGTCGGGTCCAGGACGCTTCGGATCGGCGTCGGAAAGAAAGGCAGGCCGCGGCGGCGCGCTTCCCGCTCGATCCCGCTTCCCGGAGGCCCGGCGATGCGTACTCGATGTCCACGCCGGGTGAGGTGCTCCGCCTCGAGGACCGTGCGGGTCTCTTGTCCGCCCCAGCCAGTGGAGGATTCGGTGTGAAGGATGTCAAGCATCTGGTTCGTTCGAGAACTCGCTCGTCGGCGCGCGGGCTCAGGACCCAGGAGTCGGAGGCCTTCTCCAAAGCGAAACTCTCCCGGGCGGCGTAGCCGTGCCAGGGATTTCCCAGGACGCACGCCCCCGGCCGCGCAACGCGACCGCCGGGCGGCTCACCCTCCCTCTTCCAGGGGGGAGGCCTCGTCAATGAGCATGATGGGGATGTCGTCCCGGACAGGGTACTTCAGCCTGCACGCGTCACAGATCAACCAGTTCTCCCCTTCATCCGGACGAAGAGCCCCCTTGCATTTTGGACACGCCAGGATTTCCAGAAGCTCTTTGCTGATTGCCATCCGACCTTCTCCTTAAATGCCATTCGCATTGCCGCCGGAGCCCATCAGTCAGTCCCACACGCGGACAGAAGCCCAGCTCACGCCCCGCGCGGGAGATGTCCCCCCACGTATGCCGCACGTCCCCCGCCTGCGGGTGTAGATACTGCGTGCGCGCCCGGCGGCCCGAAACCTCTTCCAGGAGCCGCACGACCCGGTTGATCGAGGCCCGTTCGCCCCCTCCGATATTGTAGACGGTCCCGTCCCGTCCGCGCACCGCCGCCGCCAGGTTGGCGGCCACCGCGTCGCTCACGTACGTGAAGTCCCGCGTCTGCTCGCCGTCGCCGTAGATCTCGATGGGCGCGTCGCTGAGGAGGGCCTCGATGAACCGGTGGAATGCCATGTCCGGCCGCTGGCGCGGACCATATACCGTGAAGTACCGCAAGGAAACCACCGGCAGGCCCATCTGCTTCCAGTACAGGTAGGCTAACTGTTCGCCCGCCAGCTTCGTGACGCCGTAAGGCGAGATGGGGCGGGGAGTTATTTCTTCCGGGGTTTGGGTCTCCTCCGCATCCCCGTAGATGGAGGACGAAGAGGCGTAGAGGATCCGCCGGACCTTCTTGCCGGTGTCGGTCTCCCGGACGGCTTCCAGAAGGCGTTGGGTGCCCATCACATTGTTGTCCGCATAGGTTTGAAAAAGTTTTCCCCAGCTCGCCCGGACGCCCGCCTGGGCGGCCTGGTGGAAAACCCAGTCTACCCCCCGCAACAGCCCCCCCAGGACGATCCGGGCCACGTCCCCTTCCACAAACTCGAAGGCAGCCTCATTGCGCAGGCCCGACAGGTTCGATTCCTTGATCTCCCGGGGGTAGGAATCGCTGAACGAGTCCAGGCCCACGACCTCGTGCCCCTCGGCCACCAGGGCCTCCGCCAGATGAGACCCGATGAATCCGGCAACGCCCGTGACGAGGCAACGCATCTTCAAGGATGGACTCTTTGCGCCGCGGCCAGATGGAAGCCCGCGCCCGCCCGCCTCCGATCACAGGCCATCAGGGGCGTTTCGGCGACCTCGGCGACCGTGACTTCCGCGAGGCATCGGTTGCCGAATCCGGGACAAATCCGCTGATGGCACTGGCTGCACGGAAGTTCATACGGCCCGCATTTTGACGTCGGAGATGATTCATTCCTGGTCAAATCAGATCACCACCCACCGCTCGGTCAGTATCCCCTTTAGCGACCGTTTCCAAAGGTGTGAAGCCTTTTTCCCAGCTTGTCACCCAAGCCTTGGCGGAACGGAGGAATATGTAGTAGCTGTAGAGAAGCGCGAGGAGGAAACCGTGTCTTCCGTCCAAGAAACCCCGCCGGAGAAGGTACATCGAAAGGAACCTGCCGAACGGCCGGAGCAGGAGATCGAGCCATGAGATGGAGCGGCCCCGGCGGATCAGATCCTGGGCGGCCAAGCTGGAGTAGAAATTGGACCGGTCGACAAAGTCGCAGATACCCCGGTAGCTGAGGTGACGGAGACAGCCGGTAAGGTGACCAAGCTTCCCCTTCACCTCCGCCGCCTCATGGACGCTGACTGCCCGAAAGGAGCCCGTCCCCCGGCGGAAGAGGCGAAGCTGGTTGTCAGGAAACCAAGCGCTGTGGCGAATCCACCGGCCCAGGAATATGTTCTTGCGGCGAAGGTGATACCCTTCCAGAGGGCCATCGGCTTGCAAGACGGCTTGTATCTGCTCCTGAAGCTCGGGCGTTACCTGTTCATCGGCATCGAGTGAGAGAACCCACGGTTGGGTGGCCTGGGCGAGGGCGAAATTCTTCTGCGCGGCAAAGCCGACCCAGGGTCGCACAAAGACCTTTTCGGTGAATTTCCGAGCGATCTCAACCGTTCGGTCGGTGCTCTCCGCGTCCACCACAACGATCTCCTCGGCCCACGCGATGCTTTCCAGGCAGTCCTGGATCCGCTCCTGTTCGTTTCTCGTGATGACAGTCACGCAGAGCCCTTGGGCCATGAACTCTCCTCCCGAACCCGGTAGAAGTCGCTCAGCCCAGCCACTCCATGGCTGCCTGGAACACTCGGTCCACCGGGATGTCCTCGATGCGTCCGGTCGGGCTGCTGATGGTCCGACCCCGCGGTCCATACGGGCCGTTCCGCTCAGCCCTCGTAGGCCCGTAGAGACCGATTGTGGGCACCCCTAAGGCCGCGGCCAGATGGAGGGGACCCGTATCATTGCCGACGGCGAGGTGCGCCCCTCGGAGGAACGCCACCAGTTCGGGGATGGACGTTCCCCCAATGGGAATGCAACGACCATCGAGCCCGTCGCTGATAAGGTGAAACAGCCCTTCCTCTCCAGGACCCGGGAGGAGGAGAATCCGAACCGCAGCTTCCTTCCACAGGCGATTGGCCAGCTCGCGGTACCTTGGCGGAGGCCACCGCTTGCCGGGCCGCCGGGCTGCGGGAAGGAGAACCAAGAGGCGATCCCGGGGCGTTACCCCATGGCCTTGAAGAAGAAATTCAGCCTTTCTCTCGGCCACTGGAACCACGGGGAGGGGAAAGGCAAGGTCCCGGACCGGAACTCCCAGAGGCCCCAGCAGGCTCATGTTCTGCTCGACTACATGAACCGCCTCACGCGGCGGAGTCACCCGGTGCGTAATGAACAGGGAGGAAAGCGTATCGCTCACGTGGCGCCACCCAAGGCCGATTCGCATCGGTGCACCGGTCAAAAGGGTGAATATGGTGCTCTTCGGAAAGCGCCCCTGCACGTCAATCGCCACATCGATGCTCAGCGACCGGAGTTGATCCCTTAGCCCTCTGAATTCCTTCAGCACCTTCATGGCACCAGCCGGCGTACGGAGTTCGCGCCGCCAGCGACGCGTAGGGGCCACCACCACTTCGTCAACGGCCGGATTGTTGAGGAGAAGCACCTGCTCCCGCTCCTCGACGATCCAAACGATGTAGGAGATCGATCGGTGACAACGCAGCGCGTGGGCAACGGGAAGCGTATGAACCACGTCGCCGAGTGAGGTGAGCCGCACGATAGCAATTCGCATGAGCCTAACTCAGCATATGAGTGAAGCTGCGATCCACTCCCCCCTGCTGAACTTTACGCCCCGGCTCCGCTTGCGGCCCGTTCTCCGAGTTCTCGATGCTTGCATTCATGCTTCAGCACCCGACGTGTCTAACCTCCGCAAGCGCTTTTGCGGGATTGAAAAGCCCGGATCCGAATTCCCAACCGGACGGCTGAGCGCCACGGCGCGCGCCTGCACTCAACCACGTCAAAGCCCCTTCAACAAGATTGCGCGGTCGCTGTCAGCCACTCCGCCAGGCGGAAGGGATCAACCAGTTTATGCGCACCGACCTTCTGGGACGAGCCAATTCACGAGCCACCACCTGCTCGTCAGCGACCCAATTCAACTGAATAACGCGATGTTTCCCCCCAAAGGGCTTATGCCCGCGATAAGTGTTGGCCGAGCGGCAAAAAGCGAGGAGTATGCCCCCATCAGGCGGAACCGCGAACACCATATCCTCCAAGTCATCCTCGCTCCGGAGCAAACGCAAGCGTCCGCCCGCGCTCTCCGAATTTTCATTCATGTATACCAAAAGAGTTATAATCTTGCTAGCAGTATCGGGATGAATCTAGCCATCATTTCTTCGGCAGCGTCCACGTACGGTAACCACAGTCGGCCGCCCCGACGGGTCTATCCTAAAATTATCCTACACGGTTGCCCCGAATTCCGGCCCGCAAAGCTCCGCCAGAAGCGATTCAAATGTTCGCCCATAATCAAGTTCTCTGACTGGGAAGCTCCCGGGTTGAGAGATGCGCGGGAAATCCGCGTCTAACGTTTGCTTAGATTCTTGGTTCAAAACACTTCGGACAATGAGGAATTGAAACGGCTCTCAAATCAGGGGCCATTTTTGAAGGCGAGGGCGTTCACCGCTTCGATCCCTCAGGGTCCGACGACCCCCAGTCCATAATCGGAGATGAGGACGGCGTCGGCCTCATCCGCCGACTCTCTCAGGCCTGCGGCCAGACGATCGATGGCGCTGGCCGGGACCTCCCCGTCCCATTAGCGATCGATGCGGATCACCTGCTGCATAGCGGTGTTGACGCCGCCTGCCGGGACGCGGGTTTTGCACGTCGTCTCGACGGCGGGCAGACGCAGGACGCCCGAGCCGTCGATCCCCTTCTCCTCCAGCAGGTCGCAGGCCCTCCCCGCCCAGGGCGTCCTCTCCCAGCACACCCAGCAGGCGGACCCCCCCCAGGGCGCGTACGTTGTTGGCAGCGTTTCCAGCCCCCCCCGCCTCAGTTCCCGGTGCTGGTGCTTCAAGATCAGGACGGGGGCCTCCCGGGACACGCGGCTGGTCAGCCCCAGGGGGTACTCGTCGGCGATGACGTCGCCGAGGACCAGGATGCGGCGGCCGCAAAGGCTCTCGGCGCGCTGGCGCAGGTTGGAGTCCATCAATCTTCGTCCCTTTCCAGCTCTTCCCCGACGGCGAGCGGTAGGGCGGCCTCGCTCGGCATGTGGACCCCCTCGGCGCTTCCGGAAGGACCACCAAACGCCTGAAGAGATCCAGCTATCGGCTTATGCCCAATCCCCGCTTTCACGGACCGGCGGTCGCGCGCGGGTCCTGGAAATGCGGCATCCCGGCAAGAAAAGTCTTCCACCATCCTGCTAGGCTTCCAGCGCGTCCAGCACCAACTCCGGCTTGAGGTCGCGCAGGCAGCGGTAATGGCCGAAGGGACACTCGCGCTTTGCGCAAGGACTGCACTCCAGATCCAAGCGCAAGGATGTCGCTTTCTGACTCAGGGGAGGATAAAGGCCAGGGTCGGTAGAGCCATAAATGGCTATCACTCGCTTACCCAACGCGGCCGCCACGGACATCAAACCGGAATCGTTGGTCACGACTGTCGTCGTCAACCCCATCAGATCAATGGACTCAGCCAACCGGGTGCGTCCGCCGAGATCCAGGCAGCGGCCATCGGTCAGGGCCTGGATCGCCCCCGTGAGGGAGGAATCCTTTTCCGAACCGAAGAGCCACACCTGCCAGCCTTCGCCGAGTTTGGCGTTTGCCACTTCCGCAAAGTATTCCACCGGCCAGCGTTTGGCGGGCCCATACTCGGCGCCCGGGCAAAGCCCGAGCACGGGGTCCTTGGGCGCTTCCCGGTTCAAACGGCGCAGCACCGCAGCCGCATTCTCCGGGTGAACTTGCAGGCGGGGTTGCGGGGTCTCGGATGGGAGCGGTTCCCCCGGTTCCAGACCCAGGGTATTGAAGCGGTCCACAACGCGCGGCAGCGCCTTTTCGTCCAACGCCCGTATATCATTGAGCAGGCCCCAGCGCAACTCGCCCAGGAACCCCGTGCGCCGGCGGACACCCGCTGCAAAGGGAACAAACGCAGACTTGAACGAATTGGGCAAAATGATGGCGTGCTCATAATGCCTTGCGCGCAGTTCACGACCCAACCGCCAGCGGAGGCCCAGAGCAAGTTGACCGTGGCCCAGCGGCATGCGGATCGCTTCGTGTACCTCCGACATGCGCGCGAGCAAGGGCTCGGGCCAGGGGGGGGCGAGTACGCCAATCACCGCTTCGGGTCGCCGGGCTTTCAGGAGTTTGACCAGGCTGTGGGCAACCACCATGTCTCCGATCCAGGCCGGGCCAACGATCAAAATCTTTTCAGCATTGTTTTCCATCGCCGCGCCAGAATTCCTAAGGCGGAGACCCCCGTCCGTCAGGGCACCAAGAGCGACAGGTCCCCGTGTGTAAGGATGCGCACCGCCCCCTGTAAGGGCGGCGCTTTTCAGCGCCATTGCAAATGAGCAGAATCGGAATCCTCCAAAAGCCCGCCGGCCGGACCTGTCGCAGAGCCCCTGGATAGCAAATATCGAAAACGTGTCGCCACCAACGTCAACAAGAAAGCGCCGCCACTCAGGTCGGCCCCACCATCAGGGTGTTCATGGGAGTTTCGCTCCGCTGCCTCCGAGGGCGCCTACGCGGGCTGTCTCCTCAATGGGCCGGGTCCGCCACCTCCGGTGCATCCAGAGCCAATGGTCCGGGTGAGAGCGGATCGCGTCCTCGACCGCTTGCGTGTACTGAGCAGTGTTGGCTTCGACGTCGGCCCGGAGGTCGCCGGTCTCGATGGTTGGAATTTCGGGTCCGAAGACCATCCGATGCCGAAACGGGGCCTGCCGGAGGATGAATCCCGGGAACACGGCGGCGCCGGTTCGCAGGGCCAGCAGGGCGGGCAAAGAAGTCGTGCTGGCCGGCTTGCCGAAAAAATCGACGAAGACCCCTTCGTCGTGGACCATGTTCTGGTCGACGAGAACGCCCAGCAGCTTCCCGCTTCGAAGGCATCGAATCGCCTTGCGGACGATTCCGCGCCGCGTCAGCACGCGGCATTCGTAACGGCTGCGAAGGCGGTTCAGGGACTTGTCCAACAATGGGTTGTCCAGGGGGCGGACCACCACGTTGATGGGGCCGTGGCGGCGCGCCCAGCATAGGGGCATCACCTCAAAGTTGCCGAAGTGGGCCGTCACGAGGATCACCCCCCGGCCCTGCGCGACGGCGTGCAGAATGGGCTCGTCGCCCTCGATCTCGACCCGGTCGAGGACGTCGTCGAGGCCCCGCCCCCACGTCCTCGCCCATTCGACGAAGCTGAGGGCCCACTGGTGGTAGCACTTTCGGGCCAGGACCTCCAGCCGCTCGGGGGTCATCTCGCCGCCGAAGGCGGCTGTCAAGTTCTCCCTGACCACCCGAAGGCGCACCCTCAGCCGGAATGCGGCCTTCGCGGCCCCCTCGGCCAGGGCGGCGGCCCCCCATTTCCCCAGCGCGTTGAACGTCGAAACCAGGGAGCGCAACGCAACCCACTCCAGAACGTCAAGGGTCCGGAAAAGGAGGCCTCTTTGTTTTCTCCGCCTTTTGCCCATTTCGGGGCGCAATCAATCCTCGGCTACGTATCGGTTCATTCAACCCGGACGCCCACGTCCCTGTCAATTCTATCCGGGATGGCGGCTGACGTAAAATGCTTAAAACCAAGGAGTTCAGTGATCTTGGCCTCCCTGGACCGGCTTTACTTCCCCAGGTGGAAGGATTAACATGCCGGCGGTTGGGGACCGGGGCCGTGCGCATCATCACTCGCTATATTTTCAAAGAGCTCCTTAGCTACATGTTCATGGGGCTTCTCGTCTTCACCTTTGTCCTATTCATGAACCAAATCCTTCACTTCACGGACCTTTTCATCAACAAGGGCCTGCCCTTCGGCACGGTGTTCAAAATGGTGCTGGTGATCTCCCCTTCCCTATTTCTGGTCACCATCCCAATGGCCCTGTTGGTCTCCACTGTCATGACGCTGAGCCGGATGTCGGCCGACAGCGAAAACATAGCCCTGCGCGCCACCGGCGTCAGCTTTTTCCGCCAGCTCGTCCCCGTGTGCATCTTGTCGGTGATGGCCTACGCAACGTCCAGCTATCTCGTCTTTTACGCCTTGCCCTGGAGCGAGAAGGCCTTCAACGAGCTCCGTTTCGAGCTGGCGAACTCCAGCGCCGCCACGACCTCCATCAAAGAGCGGGTGTTCATGGACGATTTTGACGGCTTGATCCTCTACGTCAACGAGAAGCCCTCCACCGAGGAGGTTATGAAGGGGGTGTTGATCTACGACAGCCGGTCGAAGGAGGCGCCGCAGACCATCATCGCCGAGGAAGGCGTTTTCATTTCCAACCCGGAATCCATGAAAGCGTCGCTTCGGCTGCGCAACGGCTCCATCCACAAAGCGGCGCAGGACGAGAAAAAGTACCAGATGATCCGGTTTACCACGTACGAGGTCAACCTGGACACCCGATCCTTGCTCGGTGCGGCCGGCAGGCTGGAGCGCGCCGGAAAGAATCACTCCCTGTACGTGATCCGGGAGAAGCTGAAACGGTACGGGCCGAAGCACCGGCTCTATAACGAATTGTTGGTGGAGTATTATAAGAAATTCTCTCTGCCGATGGCGTGCCTGATCATTGGCTTGGTGGGCGCCCCGTTGGGAATTCAAAACCGCCGCTCGGGAAAATCCGGCGGGCTCGCCCTCAGTCTGGCTGTCATCACCCTCTATTACGTCTTGCTCTCCCTGGGCGAGGGCCTGGGAGACGGAGGCCAAATTCCGCCCGTCATCGCCATGTGGATGCCCAACGTCGTTCTCGGCGCCATCGGCCTTTACCTCATCACGAAAGTCCAGAGGGACTCGCCCTTCCGGTTGGTGGCCCAGGTCGGCGAACGCATCCGGGGGGTGGGCAAGGCGTTGTGGCAGAAGCTCTTCCTGCAGGGCCTTGAAACACCGGAAGGAGAGGGGGCTTGAGGCTTCTCACGCGCTACGTGAGCGCCCAGTTCCTGAGAATCTTCCTGGTCAGTCTGCTCGCCTTCGTCAGCATCTATCTCATCGTCGAATTCTTCGAGCGCATCGACGACTTCCTGGAGAAAGATACGCCCCTCGAGTCGGCCGTCGCCTATTTCGCCTACAAGATTCCTCTGATCCTCATGCAGGTGGGCCCGGCGGCCATCCTCCTGGCCTCGGTGTTCTCGCTTCTGATCCTGGGCCGCAACAACGAGGTCACGGCCATGCGGGCTTGCGGCCTCAGCCTGTACCGGATCTCCTATCCCATCCTGCTCTGGGGGTGCGTTGGAAGCGTCTTACTGTTCCTGGGCGGGGAGTACGTGATGCCGTTCACCAACAAGGAGGTCAACCAGATCGTCCAGGTCCACATCCGGAAAAAGCCGCGGAAAGGGGTCATCCGGAGGAACAAGATCTGGTACCGCTCAGACAACCGGACCATCTGGCACATCCGGTCTTTCGATCCGGACCGCAACCTCCTCAAGGGCGTCACCCTCTACCGCCTCTCTCCCGTGGGCCGGATGCGGGAGCGCGTCGATGCCAAGGCCGTGCAGTGGGACGGCAAGACCTGGGTCTTCCGGGACGGGCGGCGCCGGAAATTCCCGGCCAAGGGCGAGATGCAGACCCAAGACTTTGCCGAGGCCCGCATCCTGGTGCCGGAGCGCCCCGAAGACTTCAAGCAGATCCGCAAAGAACCGGGTGAGATGTATCTGGGCGAGATGCGCGAATACATCCAGGGGCTCCGGGCCAACGGCATCGACGCCACGAAATACGTAGTCAACCTGCATGGAAAGCTCGCCTATCCCATGGTGGGGCTGATCATGGCGCTGGTGGGCATCCCGTTATCCCTGAAAACCGGGCGCAGCGGGGGGCTCGGCCGAAGCATCATGGTGACGCTCATCATCGGATTCAGCTACTTCATCCTGTTTTACGCGGGGGTCTCTCTCGGGCACGCGGGCAAGCTACCGCCGCTGATCGCTGCCTGGGCGACGAACGTCATCTTCCTCGCCACGGGCGCGTACTTGATGGCGACGGTCCGGGGGTGAGCGGGCCGCCTCGACCCCCGCTGCGGCTGCGCCCTTCGCTCAGATCGCGCCTATGATGTGTCGCGATTTTTGAAACCAAACAGTACCGTCCTGTCCCGCGATTAAATGCAACAAAATTCCCGCTAACAGTGCGCCTCCTTCATGACCGGGAGCGGTGTAGCGCGGGGCGCGGGGGGCGGACGCGCCGCGTCAGGTTTCCGCACTTGCGTGCCTGGTGAATCACCTCTCGGAAGGTGAGCGCCAAAGATGTGCGGCTTGGGCTTACACGCCTCCAACCGCAGTTCGGCCGGCACGCAAGTGCCCAAAAAGCGCCCCCCGCGTCAAAATTTTCTCCCCTCTTATCCCCTCATCAGAACCGTTCCGGACACGTGGAGAGGTTTTCGCAGCCGTCTTTTCGGACCACGTACATGTGCTCCACGCAGGCCGTTCCGAACCCGTACTTCACCAGCATGGGCTCGAAGCAGAAGACCATGTTCTCTTGCAGGATGGTGTCGCTTCCGGGAGCGAACGACGGAGGCACGTGGGTTGCGGTCCCGATGCCGTGGCCCCGGAAGTAGAGGTAGTCTGCCACGCCCCTTTCCTTTGCCAGGCACTCGGCGATTTCGGCCAGGTCCCCGATGCGCGAGCCCGCGCGCGCATCTTGCATGACGGCGTGGACGATGTCGATCTGGTCATGCGTGAAGCGCCTTTGCTCATCGGTGGGCGGGCCGACCGTCCGGTTGCGCGACATGTCCGAACAGTAGCCCTTGTAGCGCGCCCCCAGATCGGTATAGACCCAGTCCCCGGTTTTAAGCCGCCGGTCCGTGGGGGGGACGTGCTTGAAACCGGCCCTGGGGCCGGTGCCCACGGCGATGGGCAGAGCGGTGTCTTCCGCGCCCGCCCGGAACATGGCGCGGTTGGCTTCGGCGGCCAGCTCGTGCTCGCTCACCCCTTCTTTGGCGGCCTCCATCAAGGCCAGGAGTCCGGCATCCGCAACGCGGGCGGCCGCCCGAAGCATCTCGACCTCCCGGTTGGACTTGATGGCCATGGCCTCGGGCAGGAGGCGGCCCGCGTCTTTGAGCTGCAGGGAGGGATGTGTCCCGGCCAGCCGGTCGGAAAGGCCGGCCTTGCCCGCTCCTGACGCGCCCAGGGCGCCGCGACCCAGGCCCCGTTCCATCAGAACGTCGGAGAGGTGGTCGTGGATGGAAGTGGTCGGCTCCACGAGTGTGCGCGGATGGGGCGCGCAGCGTACGTCCCGCACCCAGGTTTCCTGGATCCCCGAGTGCATGGGTTCGCTGTGCATGATGGCGTTCGTCAGAAAGGCCGGCGGACCCTCCACCGGCAGGACGAAGAGGGATTCCCCGCCGTAGAAATCCTCGAAGTTCGCCAGGTAGCGGATGGCGGCCCGGTCGTCGCGGGTCCCGTGGACGATCAGGCCGTCCATCTGAAGCGACTGCAACTTTTTTCGAAGGCCGTTCACGCGGGACTCATATTCTTCCACGGGAAACGGCAGGTCCAGCCATTTTCGCCGCGTCTCCCAATCGAAGGGCACGCGCCCCCATCCGTAGGGCCATTCCACCTCACGCATGTCTGCCCCCGCTTTCGCCTTCCATTTGCCGGGTGATCATCTTTCAGCCCCTCACGACTTGCAACCCCACGAGCGAGCGGACCTCCTCCGCCGCCCGATGAGAAAGCCTCGCCGGAAAGGCCCTACCTTCAATGGATTCATCCTTGACACACAAAAGCGGATAGTGTTTATTGGCATTAAAGACTCTGGCATTTTCCTGCGAGAGGGCAGGGAGCGACGTTTCGCTTCGGCGGGCGCCCACTTCCGCGAGCGGGCGGAACAGACGAAGAAAATGTAGCGGTCGGCGGGGGGAAGACCTCCTTCTCGATGATGCGTTACAGCCAATAGCACAAAGGGTGCCCATTTGTTGATGTTCCTCTATGGAGGGAAGGACATGGATAAGTATACGAAGCGGTACCGGATCGGCAAGGATGAGAAGGTCGAGGTCACGCGCCGTTCGTTCCTGAAGGGAGTCGGGGGCCTGAGCGTCGTCCTCGCGACAGGGGCGGCCCCCGCCTTCATCAGCGAGGCCGGCGCCTCCAAGCTTCGGAAGGTCTCCTTCATGCTACCGTGGCTCTTCGTTGGCGGTCACGCCTTCGAGTTCGTCGCCCAGGCCCAAGGCTGGAAGAAGCGGGGCCTCGACGTCTCCATCGCCCGCGGCTACGGCTCCGGAGCGGCTACCAAGACCATCTCGGCCGGCCAGGCCATGTTCGGCGAGGCGAGCTACAACGTCATGATCGCCGGCGTCGCCAAGGGGCTGGACGTCGTCGCCATCGGCGCGAAGCTCCAGAAGGCCCCTCAAGCCATCTCCTGTCGGAAGGACACGGGCATCAAATCCGTAAAGGACTTGGAAGGCCACCACCTCCTTCAGTGGACCGCCTCAGGTGATGCGGTGATCTGGCCGGGCTTCGTCAAGGCGACGGGAATCGATGCCTCCAAGGTGAAGATCACGCATGTTTCCCCGGGCAAGCTCATCAGCACCGTCCTTAACAAGCAAGCGGACTGCTGTGGGACTTACTTCGTCAGCAACGCCGCCTCCCTGGGTTTCCGCACCCCCTCGGTCCACTTCCTGTACGCCGATTTCGGCCTTCAGACCCTGGACCTGGGGCTCATCGCCCGAAGCGACACGGTCAAGAAGGAACCCAAACTGACCCAGGACATCGTGGACGGGGCCATGGAAGGCCTCAAGCTGCAACTCCTGGAACCCGAAAAGGCGATGGACATCTACATCGCCGCCAAGCCGGAGCTCAAGACGAAGCCCCGCAAGCTCCTTATGACCCATGTCGGGAACACCAACGTCCTGTCCATCGGTGCGGCCGTCGAGAAGCACGGCCTCGGGTGGATGGACCCCAAGGACCAGAAACGGACGCGGGATGTGGTCATTAAATATATGAAGGTCAAGAACGTTCCGCCCGTTGAGAAGCTTTTCACCAACCAGTTTGCAGGCAACGTCAAGCTGACGGCCGCAGAATGGGCCAAGGCCAAGGCCTGGGCCGCCCCGTACAACCCGAGTAAGGTGTAAACCGAAAAAAGCTGCCGTCTCCCCGCCGGCCACGAGGGGCCGGCGGGGAGGGGCTTCTCACGCCCCAAAGGGAAACCTCCTCTCTTCTTTCCTCCAATGACCGTAGATTCCCTGCACGTCCGCATCGAGGGCGTCCAGAAAATTTATAAGACCCGCCGCGACGAGATCGAAGCCATCCGATCAGTCTCCATGGATGTCCGCCAGGGGGAGTTCGTCACCATCGTCGGACCCAGCGGCTGCGGCAAGAGCACCTTGTTGATGGCCGTCGGGGGGCTGCTCCCCGCCACGGCGGGAAAGATCTTCATCGACGAAGGGGACGTGACCGGTCCGCGCCGGGACACAGGCGTGGTCTTTCAGTCGCCGGTCCTGATGCCCTGGCGCTCCATCCTGAAGAACGTCCTGTTCCCGGTGGAGACCCTGGGTCTATCCCGCAGGGAGTATCGGGCGCGCGCCGTACAGCTCCTGGAGATGACCGGGCTCTCGGACTTCAAAGAGAACTTTCCCTCCGAGCTTTCCGGCGGGATGCAGCAGCGGGTCGCTATCTGCCGCGCGCTGATTCACAACCCGAGCCTGTTGCTCATGGACGAGCCCTTCAGCGCCCTGGACGCCATCACGCGCGACAGCATGAACCAGGAGCTTCTGCGGATCTGGGAGGAGTACCGCAAGACGGTGCTCTTCGTGACCCACAGCATCCGGGAAGCCATTTACCTGTCCGACCGGGTCTACGTCATGTCTCCCCGGCCGGCTGTGATCAGCCGGATCGTGGACATCCAGCTGCCCCGTCCGCGGGCCCTGTCCATCGGGGAAACCCCCGAGTTCAACGCCTACGTGGCGGAGCTCCGCCAGGCCATCGAGGGCGGGACAACCTAAAGGTTGAAGGGGCCTTTCAGTCCGGGGGGCGCGGCGGCGCCGACGAGGCCGGTCGAGAGGCGAGAAAGGAGGAGAGAAAATGGCGCGTGAAGCCGGAAACGGCCTGGGAGCGAAGGTCGCGGCCCAGATGCGCCGATCGGTCATGCCGGTGGGCATCGCCCTCGCTCTCCTGATCTTCTGGCAGGTTTGGGTGCAGACGCAGAATGTCGCCGAGGCCATCCTGCCGACGCCGCTCAAGATCATCGACACCATCATCCTGCGAGCCGACCTCCTCCTCGACCACACCTGGCCCACCACCATCGAATGCCTGATTGGGTTCGGCCTGGCCGTGGGGACCGGCGTGGGCCTGGGGATCCTCCTGGCCCTGTCCCGGTTCGTCCGAAACGGCATCTATCCGCTCATCGTCGCCTTCCAGGTGGTGCCCAAGGTGGCCCTGGCGCCGCTGTTTATCGTCTGGTTCGGCCTGGGAACCCTTTCGCGGACGATGCTTGCATTCCTCATCGCATTCTTCCCCATGGTCGTGAACACCTTCGCCGGGATCGAGTCAACCGACCCCATCATGATTCGGATGGCGAGAGCGTTCAGCGCCAGCCGGCGGCAACTCTTCTGGAAGATCGAGTTCCCCAACGCCCTCCCCTACATCTTCAGCGGCCTCAAGATTGGAATCACTTTCTCAGTCATCGGGATCATCGTCGCGGAATTCGTGACGGCGCAGAAGGGGCTCGGCTACCTCATCGTCTTCGCCGAGGGAAACGTGGACACGCCCATGCTCATGGCCGCGCTGACCGTCCTCAGCTTTGTGGGCGTCATCCTTTACGCGGCCGTCATCGTCCTGGAAAAGCTGGTCATCCGCTGGGAAGTGGGCCAGCAACTGTAAAACCCCGCTCTTTGCGAGTCGGAAGACATGGCTCTCCCTCCTTTCTCGCTGCACGACGCGAAATCGGTTCAGGACGCCTGCCGCATGCTGACCGATTATGGGGATGAGGCGATTCCCGTTGCGGGCGGGACTGCCGTCCTCATCCTGATGAAAAGCGGACTATACCGTCCGGCTCACCTGGTAAATCTGATGGCCCTGCAGGGGCTTTCGGGCATCCGTTTCGATCCCAAGGGGGGCCTCCACCTCGGCGCCCTGGCAACTCACCGCGCTGTGGAGCGCCACCCGGCCGTCTGCGAGCATTACCCCGTCATTGCGCAAACCTATGCGCGCGTGGCCAACGTCAGAGTGCGGAACAGCGCCACCGTCGGGGGCAACCTGGCTCACGGCGACTTCCGGATCGACCCCCCCGCTCCGCTCATCGCCCTGGGCGCCAGGATCCACCTGCAGGGCCCCGGCGGAGAGCGAGCCCTTCCCCTGGAGGATTTCTTCACGGGCTTTTACACCACGGCGAAGGAGCAGGGCGAAATCGTGACGGCCGTGACCGTCCCGCCCCCAGAAGCGGGCATGAAGGGGGCGTATCTGAAGTACGTGGGAAACGCCGCGGCCGACTGGCCGACCTTGGGAACGGCCGTGTTGCTCAAGACGTCGAACGGGAAGTGCGAGGATCTGCGGGTCGTCCTGACGGCTGTGGCGGAAAGGCCCGTCAAGGTCCGGGGTCTCGAAAAACTCGCATCCGGTCAGGAGCTGAACGAGGAACGGATCGAGCAGGTCGCGCAGACCGCCGCCTCGCAGACCCAGCCCATCGAAGACCAGAGGGGGTCGGCCTGGTACAAACGCGAGATGGTGAAGGTTCACGTGAGGCGGGCGATCGAGTCGCTCCTGGCCTCGGGCTGAGCCGCCGTTTGTGAGGTGTAGATTGGGATGAAAGCCCGGATTCCCAGGGGGGACATTTTGAAAACTGTCCCCCCTGACCCCCCTCGAAAACTTTTGACGGCCCGGCATTGCATGGCCGGGCCTGCCTGGGTTGGGTGTGGGGTTGGCGGATTGGTTGTCTGGGGCCTTGCGATGTCTGCTGTCTTTGCCCGAATGCGCGCCGTGCTGCGCAAGGCTCCCGCATTCGGGCAACGGGCCAGTTTCTTGCGAAAGAGGGTAGCGCCGCCAGGCGCTCCCCTCTTCCGCGAAACAAAAGTTTTGCTGGGGGGTGCGGGGGGGCGCCTTACAAAGCTTGTCCCGAGCGAAGCCGAGGGAAGCACCCCCCGCAACCGCAGTTCAGCCGGCACGCCAGTGCCCAAGAAGCGCCCCCGCGCTACGCCGCTCGGGATGGCGGGGTAATGGGGTGATAAGAAAACTGACAGGGTCATAGACCCAGAAGGATAAGAAAAGAATGTCACTCGCAATCGTCGGAAAATCGGTCCCGCGGGTTGACGGGCTTCCCAAGGTGACGGGCCGGGCGCAGTACGTTGCCGACCTTTCCCTGCCGGGAATGCTTCACGCGGCGGTCCTGAGGAGCCCGCACCCTCATGCGCTGCTGAAGAGGGTGGACGCGGGTGAGGCCCGAAAGGTCCCCGGCGTGAGGGCCGTCCTGACGGGCCCCGAACTCCTGAAGATGAAGGACATCTCCCACTATTATGGTCCGGCCTTCAGAGACCAGCCCATCGTGGCGATTGAGCGCGTCCGCCACGTGGGTGAGGCGGTGGTGGCCGTGGCGGCGGAGACGCGCGAGGCCGCGGACAGGGCCCTCTCGGTGGTCCAGGTGGAATACGAGCCGCTTCCCGCCGTCCACACGGTCCTGGACGCTATCAAGCCCGACGCGCCCCTGGTTCACGAGAAGGTGGAATCGGCCAAGACGTTCGCCGACCTGGCCCACCTGGAGGCCGGGGGGACCAACATCTGCTACAACTTCAGGCTCCGGCGGGGCGACGCCGAGAAAGCCCTGGCCGAAGCGGCCAAGGTCTTCGAGGATGAATACCTCTCCCCTCCGGCCTCCCACGCCCACCTGGAGCCCCATGGCGTCCTCGCTCAGTGGGACCTGAACGGAAAGCTCACCGTACAAACATCCACACAGAGCCCCTCCCTCGTCCGGAACGACCTGTCGAACATCTACGGGATTCCGCTGAACCAGGTGCGGGTGGTCGTCCCTTATCTTGGGGGCGCGTACGGGGGAAAGATGTATGACAAGTTGGAGCCGATCACGACCCTTCTGGCGAAGGTCTCCGGTCGGCCCGTCCGATGGATCCTGGACCGCGAAGAGGTCTTCGTGACCTCCTCCAAACACGGGGCGGTGTGCCGGATGCAAACGGGGGTATCCAAAGACGGCCGGATCACCGTCCGGAAGGTGGCCGTCTACTACGACACGGGGGCCTACGCAGAGATCGGACCCCGGATCGCATACAAGACGGGGTTCACCGCGGCGGGTCCCTACAACATTCCCAACGTCTGGATCGACTCCTACTGCGTGTACACCCACAAGACGCCCGCCGGGCCGTTCCGGGGCTTCGGGGTTCCCCAGGTGGCCTTCGCCTACGAGTCCCACATGGATAAGGTGGCCTATCACCTGGGACGCGACCCGGTTGACCTGAGAATGGAGTACGCCTGCGACGAGGGAGACATCTTCGCCTCGGGAACGAAGCTTCACAGCCTCGGCCACAAGGAATCGCTTCAAAAATGCGCCGAGGCCATCGGTTGGGAGGCCGGCCCGCGAAAGCCCCCCTCCCAGCCCCCATTGAGGGGCAAGCGCCGCGGCAAGGGGGCGGCCCTCGCCCTCAAGTCCGTGCTCACGCCCTCCACCTCAGGCGCGGTGGTGGAGATGGGCAGCGACGGGAGCGTGAATCTCTTGACCTCCACCGTGGAGATGGGTCAGGGCTCCGGCACCATCCTCTGCCAGATCGCCGCCGAGGAACTGGGCGTCCCCTTCGAGAATGTGAACATCGTCCAGCCGGACACCGACGTGACGCCTTACGACACCCTCACGGCGGGCAGCCGCTCGGCCTTCCACATGGGCCGGGCGGTTCAACTGGCCTCTGGGGACCTGCGCCGCCAGCTCTTCGAGGTGGCTGCCGAGGCCCTTGAGGTGCGGGAAGATCAGCTCGAACTCCGCGAGGAGGCGGTCCAGGTCAGCGGAATGCCCGATCGAAGTGTCTCGATCGCGGAAATCTTTGCGCGCCGTTTCAAGGGGGCGAAGGGGACGACGCTGGTCGGCCAAGGCGTCTTTCAGACGTCGTCCAGCCATGCCGACCCCGAGACGGGGCAGTCGGACAACATGGCGGCCTACTGGTTCGGTGGCGCTTGTGCGGCCGAGGTCGAGGTGGATTGCGAGACGGGGTCCGTGAAGCTCGTGAAATTCGCCGGGGGCGCGGACGTCGGCAAGGCCATCCACCCCGCCCACTGCAACCAGCAAATCCTCGGGGCGGCCATCACGACGCTCGGCCTGACGTTGTTCGAGTCGATGCGGTTTGAGAACGGGCAGATCACGAACCAATCTTTCCTGGAATATATCCTGCCCGCCTTCGGGGACCTGCCGGATGAGATAACCCCCCATGTCCTCGAAACGCCCCACCGCGACGGCCCTTACGGCGCCAAAGGGGTGGGCGAGACGGGGACGATGGCGACCATCCCGGCGGTCACCGCCGCCATCTTCGACGCCGTCGGCATCTGGATACACGAGATTCCCATCACGCCGGAGAGCGTCCTGCGGGCCTTGCGCGGGATGAGCGACGGGAGCGGAAATTCATGAGGGCGATTGAGTTATCGGTCAACGGCGAGCGCCGGACGCTCCAGATAGAAGACCAGGCCCGGCTGGTGGACGTCCTTCGAGAGAAGTTTTTTCTGACGGGCACGAAGGAGGGATGTTCGGTGGGGGCCTGCGGGACGTGCACCGTCCTCATCGACGGGAACCCAGTGAGCTCCTGCCTCACCCTGGCGGCGCAGCTCCGGCCGAAGCAGGAAATCACGACGATAGAGGGGCTCTCCAAAGACGGGGAGCTCGACCCCGTGCAAGAGGCCTTTCTGGAGGAGGCGGCCTTTCAGTGCGCCTTCTGTACGCCGGGCATGATCCTGGCCGTGAAGGCGCTTCTTTCCGAACTTCCGAATCCCTCCGACGATGAGGTCCGCGAATACCTCCTGGGCAACTACTGCCGCTGCGGCGCCCACGCGGAGATCCTCCGCGCCGTCCGCTCGGCTGCGGGAAAATCCCCTTAACTATTTTTGCCAGGGGGCGCTTTTTGGGCACTTGCGTGCCGGCCCAACTGCGGTTGCGGGGGGCGCTTTTTGAAAGGCGCCCCCCCGCGCCCCCCCGCAAAACTTTTGTTTCGCGAAAGGGGGCGGCCCCGCAGGGCCGCCCTCTTTCGCATAGAAGCTCCTTGTGGACCGGAGGACCGAATCGTCACGGACATAAACAATGTAGGCGAGGCGCGTCGGTCGATGACCGTGCCCCCTGTCGCACCCTCTCCATTCCGGGAGCCACAAGGGGCTCCCCAACGAGACTTCGGCGAAACCTCGTGCACTTGCGAGCTGGGCCAACGGAAGGGGCTTCGGGATCCCGTGCGCCGCGGCCAAGACACAAAAGGAGGACGATCAGGATGTCAGATAAAATGAAGTGGTGATTCCACGGCGTTTGAGGGTACTTGAGACGTTCGTTCGGCGGGTGCGCCGTGGTCCTCAGACATCCCTGAACGTGAGAGGCAGCGCCTAGGAGGTCCCATGAAATCCACGAAATACCTTCTCATCGGCGGCGGCCTGGCTTCCAGCGAGGCGGCCAAGCAGCTCCGGGAAGCCGACCCTGAAGGCTCGATCACTCTGGTGAGCGAAGAGCCGTATGTGCCTTACGACCGCCCGCCCCTCTCCAAGGAGTTTCTGCGGGGGGAGAAACCCCAAGAGCAGGTCTTCTTCGACCCTGAGCAGTCTTTCCGCGACCGGGGAATCGATCTCATCTTGGGAGCGGCCGTCCAGGAGCAGGATTTGAAGACCAAGGCCGCGACCCTCACCAACGGCGAGGTCCTTCAATTCGAGAAGGCCCTCATTGCGACGGGGGGGAGACCCATCCGCCTGAATATTCCGGGGGCCGACCTCCCCGGGGTCCAGTATTTGAGATCCTTGGACGACTCGGCGGCCATCGCCGCCGAGGCCGGCCCGGGCAAGCGCGCGGCCATCATCGGGGCCGGGTTCATCGGCATGGAAGCCGCCGCGTCTTTGACCCAGCGGGGCGTCCAGGTCAACGTCATCGAGGCCCTGCCCCACATCTGGGCGCGCTTCGCCGATGCGACCCTGGCGGGCTTCTTCGAGAGCTACTGCACCGAGAAGGGCATCACCTTCCACACCGGCGAGACGGTGACCGAGATTCGAGGCGACGCGCGGGCTTCCTCCGTCCTCACCCAGTCGGGAAAGGAGCTGCCCTGCGACTTCGTGTGTATCGCCATCGGCATCGTTCCCAACGTGGAGTTGGCCCAGCGGGCCGGCCTTCAGGTGGACAACGGCGTCGTCGTCAACGAATGTCTCCAAAGTTCCCACCCGGACGTCTACGCGGCCGGCGACGTGGCGAACTACCCCGACCCGGTGTTTGGGAAACGGCGGCGGGTAGAGCACTGGGGTCACGCGGAGTACTGCGGCCAGCTGGCCGGACAGAACATGGCCGGCGCCAACAACCCTTACAACCTTCTCACCTACGTCTGGTCAGACATCTTCGACCTTCACCTGGAGTTCGCCGGGGATGAGAGCGAGTACGACCGGGTGATCGTCCGGGGTCGCCTTGAGGAGAAGTCCTTCACGGTCTTTTACCTCAAGGAAAACGCGTTGAGGGCCTACTTCGCCATAAACACCGGCTCCAAAGAGTTCCTCACCTTCCAGCGCCTCATCCGCCGCGGGATAGACCTGACCGGCAAAGAGGCTCAGCTGGAGGATCCGTCGTTTGTGGTGAAGGAGTTGCTGGCGGCTTCCTAGCCGGCTTACACGACGGACGCTGCACGTTCCCACAGGGCCATGCGCGGACCGGCCGATGATTCGATGGCTGCAATTTCCGCTTGGGTCTGTGACCCTGCGCTCGAATCACGGCAACAGTTTTTCTCGGTGCGGTGGGTCAGAAAAGGCCGGACAAACGGACGGAGCGGGCATGGATTTTTGCGACGCTTCTCCCTTATCATAGTCGCGAAGGGCTAATGTAAGAGAGAATCTGGATTGCGCCTGCGGGCGTGAGGAAACGATTGCGGGGAACTCCAATCCGATGGAGGCGCCCCGGGGAGGATCTCTGTCGATGGCTGAGAAGGAGTTTTCCGTCATCGGTAAACCCACGCCGATGATCGACGCCCCGGAGAAAGTCCGGGGAGCCGCCGAGTACGCGCCCGACATCGTCCATCCCCGGATGTTGATCGGCAAGGTCCTGCGCAGCCCGCACGCCCACGCCCGCATCCGTCAGCTCGACAGTTCGCGCGCGCGCCGCCTGCCGGGGGTCAAGGCGGTCCTCACCATCGACGACATCCCGCAAGTGAAGTGGGGGCACGAGAACAACGATCAGACCACCCTGGCCAAGGACAAGGTTCGCTTCGTGGGCGAGGAGGTTGCGGCGGTTGCGGCGGTGGATGAGGCCACGGCGCTGGAGGCCCTCGAGCTCATCGAAGTTGCGTACGAGCCCCTGCCTTACGTCCTGGACCCGGTGGAGGCCCTGGAGCCGGGAGCGCCGCTGCTCCACGAGGAATGGCCGGGAAACCTGGCCTGGGAGACGCGGATCAATCGGGGAGACGTGGAGGCCGGCTTCCGGGAGGCGGCCGCCGTTTACGAGGATACCTTCCGAACCACTTTTCAGTACCAGGCGTTCATGGAGCCCATCGGGAGCGTCGCCTCCGTGGATTCCACCGGGAAGGTGACGGTCTGGGCGAGCACCCAGGCCGTTTACTTCACCAGAAGCCGCATCGCCAAGTCCCTGGGGGTGCCCGAGTCCAGGGTTCGGGTCATCCAGCCCTATGTGGGGGGCGGATTCGGCGGAAAGCTGAATGATGAGCCCAACGCCCAGATCTGCGCATTGCTCGCGGTGGCCACCGGCCGGCCCGTCAAGCTAATCAACACCCGCACGGAAGAGTTCCTCGCCAGCCGGCCCCGGGTGCCGGCCGTGGTTCACATCAAGGCGGGGGTCCGCAAGGATGGGACGATCTGCGCGAAGGATTCCGACATCATCTCCGACAACGGCGCCTATACGGGCCGGGGCGCCAAGATCATGAACGTCACCGCCATGCGGATCGACAACGCATACCGCATGCAGAACGTCCGCGCACGGGCCCGCCTGGCCTACACCAACAAGCTGCCCTCCGGGGCCTTCCGAGGGCTGGGGAACCCCCAGAAGATCTTCCCCTTTGAGTCGGCGCTCGATCACCTGGCCGAGCAGATCGGGATGGACCCGGTGGAGATCCGCCTGGTCAACGCCATCCAGCAAGGGGAAACCAGCGTGCACGGTTGGAAGATGGGCAGCTGCGGGCTCGCCGAGTGCATCAAGTTCGTCTCCCAGTCCAGCGGCATCCGCAAAAATCGCGAGCGGGCCATCAAGGGGGGGGCCAAGCGCCGGGGGATCGGGATCGCCGACGCCATTCACGTGAGCGGCAACCGTCACTACACCAACTGGGACGGGGCGTCCGCAACGGTGAAAATGAACCAGGACGGGCGCGTCAACCTGATCATCTCGGAGGGCGACATCGGCCAGGGGGCCTCGACCGTCCTCTCCCTCATCTGCGCCGAGGAGATGGGGCTTCGCCTCCCGGATATCGAAGTGAGCAAGCCCGACACGGACCTGACACCCATCTGCATGGGCGCCTTCGCCAGCCGGGTGACCCTGGTGGCCGGAAACGCAGTCAAGAAGGCGGCGGCGCAGGCTCGGCTAAACCTATTGGAAGCGGCCGGGGAGCTGATGGAAGTAGACCCGGTGGACCTGGATATCCGGGAGGGAGTCATTTCCGTCCGGGGCGTGCCGGAGCGCCAGATGTCCATCCCTGACGTGTGCAAGAACGGGCTTTTCCGCCAGGGAGGGGATCTGATCTCGGTTTCTGCTTCGGTGGATAACCCGACGGAGATGGCGGACGAATCCCGTTACGGAAACGTCTCCCCCGGGTACACCTTCTGCTCGCAGGCGGCCGAAGTCGAGGTGGACACCGAGACCGGGCAGGTGGAAGTGGTGGGATTCTGGGTGGCCGACGACGTCGGCCGCACCATCAATCCTCTCACCGCCGAAGGGCAAATCCAGGGCGCCGTCATGCAGGGCATGGGTTTTGCTATTTACGAGAACTGGTTCGTGGATGCCGGGCAGGTGATGAACGGGAATTTCGCCGATTACACCCTGCCGAAGGCCTCCTGTTTGCCCCGCAAAGTGGAGAGCGCCCTCGTGGAGACCATCGAACCCAACGGCCCCTTCGGCGCCAAGGGAGCATCCGAGACCGCCATCGACCCGGTCGCGGCGGCCATCGGAAACGCCATCTACGACGCCATCGGGGTCCGGATCACGTCCCTGCCCTTCACGCCCGAGAAGATCCTGGCCGCCATGGCGGGGAAGGAGAAATCTGCGGGGGGCGCTTTTTGAAAGGCGCCCCCCCGCACCCCCCAGCAAAACTTTCATTTCGGGGGGCATTGGGGGGTCAGATCTTGAATCATCAGATGGCCGGACCCCAAGATCCCCATGGATGACGTGGACTCGGGGAATGGCGGTGTCAGTTCACACGACCTGATAATTCAAGGCCTGACCCCGAGACCTCCTTTCCCAGGGGCGGGTGGGGATGAAAACCCGGATTCCCAGGGGGCCTTCTTTTAGCTTCGCTCAGCGCAGGCTCCGGGCCGACGCTACAAATCCGCCCGCTCTTCGTCCTTCAGCTTTTTGTCTCGATTTTCCAAAGGCGGGCCGTGTTTCTCCAAAGGACCTTTTCCATGTCCTCCTTGGAGATTTCAGGGAGCCCCAGCCGCCGCGCCTCGTCGTTGAGCCCGAGCATCAGCTCCACCGCCATGTGGGTGTGGGAGTTCTCCGAGCCGAAGAGGAGCTTCTGATACCCGCACAGGCGCCCGAACCGCTGGAGGGTCCGGAGGTTTTCCTCCGGCGTAAACCAACCCCAATAGGCCAGGTCGGCGTGGATGTTGTCGTACTTGGCGATGAGGGCCATGCACTCGTCCACCCACGGCCACCCCAAATGACACACCACCATTTTCATCTCGGGGTACCGTAGGGCCACATCGTCCAAGAGGTAGGGGCGCTGGTACTTCATGGGCGCGTTCTGGCAAGGCGTCCAC
Organism: Nitrospinota bacterium; assembly: GCA_046758845.1. Lineage (GTDB taxonomy): Bacteria > UBA8248 > UBA8248 > JACPRG01 > JBHIBA01. The sequence goes on along the minus strand of JBHIBA010000011.1, from coordinate 4,733 downwards.
CCCATGTGGATCTGCAGCGGGATGTCGAGTTCAAGGATCTTTTCATACAACGGGAAAAGCCTCTCGTCCCGGGGGTCGAAGTGGTCGTAGGAGGGATAGATCTTGCAGCCCTGGAACCCCCACTCCCGGATACACTGCTCCACGTCCTTCGTCGCTTCGAATACGTCGCGCAAGGGGTCTACGCTGCAAGTCAACGCGAACCGCCCGGGCGCGGCCTGCCGGACTTCCAGAAGGAACTCGTTGGGGGTGTAAGGGCCTTTCACCCGACCGTAGACCCGGCGATGGTCGGACGTCATGATGCACATCTTGTCGATTCGGTGCTCGTCCATCTGAGCGACGAGGCGCTCTCCGACGCTCAGGTCTTTCTTCCCCGCGGCCCATCGGTCAACCCCTCCCCAGACCCGGTAAAGCTCTTTCACCCACCATTCGGGATAGTGCTCCCCCAGCTTGCCGGCGTGGACGTGACAGTCGATGATCATGGCTGAACTCGCCTCCGTCTGCCTCACGTGAATGGGGTCTTAACGACTAAGCGCTCCTGTTGATAAAAGGAGATCTCTTGGTTACCAGCAAGTCTTTCGCGTGTCAATTCAGATGGGGGTGGATGGGCCAGCGCCGGGAGGGCAACGGTCGGCGGCTCTCATCCGGCGACTCTCTCAGTCCCACCACCGCCAGGGACAGCGGTTCAGGGGCTCCACACCGTCTCGGGTAACCCACAACATGTTCTCGACACAGGCGGTGCCAAACTCCTCCCTGACGAGCATGGGCTCAAAGCAGAAGACCATGTTCTCTTCCAGACGCGCCTCATTGGCGGGGTTGATGGAAGGCGGAACGTGGCTAAAGGTGCTGATCCCATGGCCGCGGAAGTAGAGCCATTGCTCAACCCCCCGCTCCTTCGCCACATCTGTGGCGATCTTACCCAGGTCCTTGATTCGTGTCCCGGGCTTCATTTGCGCCATGCACCGTTCGACAATTTCGATCTGGGATTCTAAGAAATCCCTCTGCTCCGCATCGGGTTCGCCCACGACCCTCCCCCGGGAGGCGTCACTGGCATACCCCTTCACGATGCCGCCCAGGTCGGCGAAAACCATGTCCCCGCCCTGGAGCCGGCGATCCGTTGGGGGCACGTGCTTGAATCCCGATCGAGGTCCGGAAGACAGAGCCATGGGGAAGTTCCCGTTCTCCGCGCCCCGCTTGAAGAGCGCCTCCATCGCCCCGGCGGCCAGATCGTTCTCGCTGATTCCTTCCCGGGCGTTCCTCATGACGGCGTCCAGGGCGGCATCGAGCGCGTGCGCGCTTTCCCTTAAGACCTCCACCTCGGCCGGCGACTTGATGGTGATCGCCTGGGGGAGGAGGTCCTGCGCCTCGACGAACTCACAACGGGGCGCCGCCTCGCGGAACGCCTGGAAGTGCGCCCTCACCGTCTCGCCCGAGACCCCGATCCGCCCCCCATCGAGTCGCCGTTCGCCGAGGATGTCTTTTAGGTGGTCGTAGATGGTTACGGCCTTGGCCGTGCGGGGGTGAGCCGCGGGACGGACGTCGGGGATCCAGCAATTGTGGATTCCCGAGTGCATCGGCTCGCCGTGGAAGACGGAGTTCGTGATGAAGGCCGTCTCGCCCTCCAGGGGGATCACAACGAGGCTGTCGCCCTTGTAGTAATCTTCGAAGTTGGTTAGGTATCGAATCGGCCCGCGGTCGCTCCGATCGCCGTGGACGATCAGTCCGTCCAGCCTTCGCTCCTTCATCTGGACGCAAAGCCGATCAATCCGATTCTCATACTCGGCCTGCGGGAATGGAAGGTCCATCCATCGCCTGCGGCGCTCGAGGTGGAAGGGCACCCGGCCCCAGCCGTAAGGCATCTTCACTTGTTTCTCACCTGGCTGCGTCATGGCTCTCCTCGCTTCCAGTCAGCCGAATTCCCCGAACGCGATCAACTCAGTCGACTGGGTGGGGATTGACGGGATCGGTGTTTCATGGCTGGAACGCACCGGCAGGGAGTAGGCTGCGAAATCGGGCGGATATGATGTGACTCTTTCGATCGGCCATCTCCGCACTCGGGATCGGACAGCGAACAAGGAACTATTTTTCAAAGTTTACCAGATCCTCCCCGGGTCCTCATTTACGGCCACATCCGGGAGTCTGGGACCGGCACAACGTTGGCTGCGATGCCGCCCTCCAAGGGGCCGCAAGTCGGCTGGACTCTCTCAAGGTGACAAAGGTGAAATTCGAGGACCAAATGGTCACCAAAACGGATTCTTCATGGTAAGGCGTGAAGATTGAACTTTCTGATCTATTGAAAACTTTGACGTGGGGGGCATTTGAAACCTGACGGGACTGTGTCCCAGCGGATTTTGGGGTCCATGTCAATTCACATCCGGCTCTGCTCGGGACCGCTTACTTTATAGGCTTATACCTTTGAATTGGGGGCGGCCCCTTTTGGGCCATTTTGCATCGTGACTGATACAAAATGAACCCAGTCCGCGATACAGACCGGCAATCCTTCGCCGGGTTGTACAGTCAAGCGGGGAAGGGCTAATATTAAGAAAGACGCAATGGCCAGCGAAGATGACTGACTTGGTGCCTCCGCACCGCCCCCACATGGGATACGAGCGCTGTCGAGGAAAGGGGGAAGCTGCCCATCAAATTCTCCTGGTGTGGAGTAGGAATCCCCGGGAAAGGTGCGCCCGGCATCTATCCCACCCGAGTCTCCACACGGCTACCTTTTGCAAAGCACGGCAAGTTAGAGAGGCTCGGCCTTGAAGGAGCGACCCTCAGTTTGTTAAACGCAGGTGCACTGTTCAACTCTTTTGCTTCGCGGGAATGCTCGGGACGGAAGGGCGTTCCAACAGGATAGATGTCCTGTAAAAGGATGGGTAGGGATGGAAGATGTCATTGTTGTCGGCGGGGGGCCCGCTGGGAGTTCGGCTGCCTTCGCGCTGGCGAAGGAGGGTTACCGTGTCACGGTTTTGGAGGAGCACGCCCGGATCGGTGACCCGGAGAATTGCGCCGGGCTGGTCGGGGCGGAGCTCTTCTCTTCCTACGACCTTCCCAGTCGAACAGTACTGCGGGATTTCGACTCGGCCAGCTTTTATTCCCCGAGTGGTGAAAAAGTGCACGTCCAGTTCAACCGTCCTATGGCCTACGTCGTTCAGCGGGCTGAGTTCGACCGGGCGGTGGCCCAAAAGGCCGAGTCGGTCGGAGCGACCTATTTGACAGGAACGCGCTGTACGGACATTTGCGTTTATCCGGACAGGGTAGGACTCACGGTGCAGCCGGCGAAGGGGTCTCCCAAGGAACGGATTTCGCTCTCAGCGAGAGCCGCGATTCTCGCAACGGGGATCAGGTCAGGTCTTCAGAGAGCCGTCGGCCTGTCGCCGCCCGCTCGCTACATGGAAGCAGCCCACACGGTGGTCCAGATGCGTGATGTACCGGAAATTGAGGTCTTTCTTGGAAGGGAGTGGGCTCCCGGGTACTTTGCCTGGGCGCTGCCGTTTGACGGGGATCACGTTCGCATCGGTATCTGTTCAGAGAAGCGGGCGGTTCACTACCTAAAGCGCTTCTTCTCCCATCCCATGATTTCCCGGCGTCTTGTCTCCAACAGCCGCCCGGTTTTGGCCAAGATTATTCCCGTCGCCCCGGTGAAAAACTCCTACGGCGCACGGTGCCTTGTAGTGGGAGACGCGGCCGGGCAGGTGAAACCCACCACTGGAGGGGGCATAGGCGCTAGCGTCGTTTGCGGCCACATAGCCGGTGCAAGCCTGGCCCAGGCCCTGTCAGACGACGACCTCACCAGGGCTTCCCTGAAGCGATATGAGACGGCCTGGCAACGAGAAATGATGACGGAGTTCCATATCGCCAGAGGCTTCCAGACAGTCTTGGGCGTTCTCTCAGACCGGGAATTGGATCGCTTAGTGGCGTTGCTTCGGTTGAAAAAAGTCCGTGAGATCCTTCGGCTCCATGGCGACTTCGACAGACATGGGAGATTCCTGCTGCGCCTTGCCCAGATTGGAGATGTTGCTTCCCTCCTAGGCCTTCGATCAAGTGAAATTTCCGCGAGTTTCCAGACTTAAGCTGGAAGTTTGAGGGGGTGGCCTGTGGGGGCTTCCCTCATAGGGACCCCCAAGTGAGTTCGCTCGGGTACACCGCCGCAGGGATGCGGCTATTTGCAAGGTGCCTTTTCGCGGCGATTACCGCCCCCGGCTTCTTTCGGACTATCTCTCGCTTCGATAACTGATTGAAAAGATTGGTACCGGGTAGGGAGTCAAACAATCACGGGAAGGCCGGCAGGAAACTTCGGAGCCCTACCGTCAGGGTGAGGATGACCTGGTTCTGGTCGTAGTCATTTACGCTCACGTCGGAGTCCTTCGATTCCCGCTCATAACGAAGGCCCACACCGAGCCATCGCAGGAGGTGATAGGTTCCCCCCACAATAACATTGTAGGTAATGTCGTCTCGGGCCGAGCTGACGAAATCGTCCGTGACCGCCCTGAGGAGCACGTGGGCGGCCAGATACTTCGTAAACGCCTGGTTTCCCGTAACCTGGAATGTGCTCCGCACGAGGCCAAACTGGCCCGGGGTGGATGTGTCGGCAAATTCCCGCAGGATTATGAGATTCAGGAACGTTCGGGCAAGAGGGCGCCAGGTCAGTTCGGTTCCGACGCTGAAGTCAACCTCTGTATCCCGACCCGCCAGATCGAAGTCCCGGACGGTGGCGCCGACTGTGGCCCGGCCGGAAA
>JBHIBA010000010.1:0-38421 GCA_046758845.1 Nitrospinota bacterium | reverse complement strand
CTCGAGCCGTCCGAGGACTTCGAGGGTCGCCAGGGCCTGAACGGGAGCTTCCTCATCGCGGCCGAGACGGGCGGCCGCTTCTACGCGCAGTGGGAGGGCGGGAACCCGGGGTTCGGGGGGGGCGGGCCGCCGGCGGGGGGGGGCGGGCGGGGCGGGGGGCTGCTCGGTGTACATCAAGAAAGAGATCCCGGTGGCTGCGGGGCTCGGCGGGGGAAGCGCCGATGCGGCCGCGGTCCTTTTCGGTCTGAATTCGCTTTTGGGTTTGGGCCGTTCCGCCGAGGACCTGGCGGAACTGGGGGCTGAGATTGGGTCGGACGTGCCTTTTTTCCTCGGGGGGCCTTGCGCGCTGGGAGAGGGAAGAGGGGAGCTCTTGGCGGAGTTGAAACCGGGTCCGGTCCGGCCGGTGGTTCTGGTCAAGCCGCCTTTTTCGGCGTCGGCGGCCGGGGCATACGGGGCCCTGAATTCCGGGTTGACACCCCCTCCGGCGAAATCTAAGATGACATACGGTTCGGTTCGCCTTAGGTGGGTCCCGCCGGGATGGGACGTGTTGCGGAACGACCTGGAAGCCCCTGTTCAGCACGCCCATCCGGTGGTGGGAGAATTGAAGGCCCGTCTGAAGGAACTGGGCGCAGACTTCGCTCTGATGAGCGGGAGCGGTCCAACGGTGTTCGGGTGGTTTCGCGACGTCCGTCGGGCCGGCCGGGCGGCCCGGGTCTTGGCGGGCAGGGGGATGTTCTGTCGATTGACGCGAACGTTGGCAGCGGGGGATTCGATGTTCTGAGGCGGCTGAAGCGACCCACGGCCCCGGAAGGGGGGATGGCGGGATGGAGATCACCGAGGTCCGGGTTTATCCTGTGGACGAAGAGAAATTAAAGGCCTATGTCACGATCACCTTCGACCACTGCTTCGTCGTAAGGGATTTGAAGATTATCCAAGGGACCAACAACTTGTTTGTGGCCATGCCGAGCCGCAAGTGCAAGGACGGTTCGTTCAAGGACACCGCCCACCCCCTGAACAGCGAAACCCGGCGGATGATCGAAGACCGGATTTTGCAAAGGTATCAAGAGGTTTTGCGTCACCGCCCCAAGCCGCGCGACGCGACGCCCCCCTCCGAAGGACAGGAATCGGCTGGCGGGACACCACCTCCTGAAACCACGGAATCCTTTTAAGAGAACCCCCCTGCCCCCTGCTTGGGGCGTAGCCAAGCGGTAAGGCACTGGATTTTGGATCCAGCAATCGGAGGTTCGAATCCTCCCGCCCCAGCCAGTGTTCAGTGGTGATTTGTCGAGGGCTCCGGTGCAGATGAATGGAGAGTTGAAGCCGTTCTCGGGCCGTGCCAATCCGGACTTGGCCGAAGGGATCTCCAAGTCCCTGCACGTTCCCTTGGGCAAGCTCCGGGTCACCGATTTCAGTGACGGGGAGATCTACGTCCACATCGAGGAAAACGTTCGGGGGATGGACTGCTTTCTGATTCAGCCGACCTGCTCTCCGACGCAAACGAACCTGATGGAGTTGTTGATCCTCATCGATGCCTTTCGGCGGGCCTCGGCGCGACGCATCACGGCGGTGATCCCCTACTTCGGCTATGCGCGCCAGGACCGAAAGGTGGCGCCGCGGGTTCCTATCACGGCCAAACTGGTGGCCAACCTCCTCAGCGCGGCGGGCGCCGACCGGATCCTGACCATTGACCTGCACGCCGGCCAGATCCAGGGATTTTTCGACATTCCGGTCGACCACCTGTTTGCCGCCCCCATCATGATTGAATACTTCCGCAAAAAGGGCCTGCCGGCCCTCACGGTGGTGTCTCCGGACCCGGGGGGGGTGGAGCGGGCCCGGGCGTTCGCCAAACGGTTGGACGCCCCGTTGGGGATCATCGACAAGCGCCGAGAGAGAGAGAATGTGGCGCAGGTGATGAACATCATCGGCGACGTGGAAGGCCGAACGGTTCTCATCGTGGACGATATGATCGACACAGCTGGTACTTTGACCGAAGGGACCCGGGCGCTCCTGGAGAAGGGGGCGACGGCCGTGTACGCCAGCGCGACGCATGCGGTCTTCTCCGGACCGGCCGTGGACCGCATTGAGCGCTCCCAGCTGAAGGAAGTGATCGTCACAGACACCATACCCCTGAAGCCCCGTGCGCTGGAATGTCCCCGCATCAATGTCCTGTCGATCGCGGGCTTTCTGGGCGACGCCATTCAGCGGATTCACAACGAGAGTTCGGTCAGCTCGCTCTTCATTTGACGAGAGGAAATGATGGAAGAATTGGTCCTGAACGCCCGACGTCGGGAAGACCGGGGCAAAGGTCGCTCTCGCCGCCTTCGCGGCCAGGGGGAGATGCCGGCCGTCATGTACGGGGAAGGGGAAAATCTCTCACTCGTCGTCAGCATCCGTGATCTCCGCCAACTCCTCAATACCCAGGCGGGCGCCAACGTCCTCATGCGCCTGTGCCTGCAGGGCGAGGAAGACGTGGAACGCGTGGTGATGGTTCGGGAGCTGCAAAGCGATCCCGTCCGGGGAGGCTTCCTTCACGCCGACCTGATGCGAATCTCCATGGACCGGGAGGTCGAGGTGGAAGTGCCCATCGAGCTGGAGGGGACCGCTGTCGGGGTGGCGCAGGACAACGGCCACCTGGGTCAACTCCTGTGGAACCTGGCCGTCCGCTGTCTGCCCGACCGCATTCCGGCTTCCATCCAGGCCGACGTGAGCGGGCTCGCCTTGGGAGAGGTCCTTCACGTGGGCGACCTTCAATTGCCCGAGGGCGTCACGGTGCTCACCGACCCCGAGGAGGGGGTGGCGAATGTGACGATGGTGGCCGTCGAAGTGGAAGCCCCCGTCGAGGAGGAGGCCGAGGCGGTGCCGGCCGAGGGTGAAGCCGTGGAGGCGGAGGAGGAACCCGAGGGCGCCAAAGAAGAGCCTGCCGAGGGTTGAGGTTCCTGAGGCGTCGAGCCGGGCCGGCCCCTGGCGAAGCGTTGCTTGTCGTCGGACTCGGCAACCCGGGCGAACGGTACGCAAGGACGAGGCACAACGTCGGGTTCCGAGTCCTGGACGGGCTGGCGGCCCGGCTGGACATCACTTTTCGGGACGCGGGCCATTGTTCGGTCGCGGGCAATGGCTCTCTTTATGGCCGGCGGGTCTTCGTGGCGGAGCCGCTGACCTACATGAACCGGTCGGGGCCGGCGGTTCGCGGATTGCTGAGAGACTGCCGCCTGGGGCCCGAAGACCTGTTGGTGGTCCACGACGACCTGGACATCGAGTTCGGCCGCGTGCGCCTCAAACGCGGTGGGGGTGACGCGGGGCATAATGGAATCCGATCCATCATCGAAGCCCTGGGAAGCGGGGGTTTCACCCGACTGCGGATGGGAATCGGCCGGGGGACGGACCGGGGAAAGGAAGCGGATTACGTCTTGAGTCCTTTCACGCCGGAGGAACTACGGGAGGTGGAGGATGTGATCGACAAGGGGGTCGATCGCATCTGTGAGCTTATTCGGGTCTGGGGCCGGGATCGGATTCCAGAGGGTCCCAGGGGAGAACGGCGTCTATGAGTGCAGTGACGGACTGGGCGCCCATTTTGGGCTTGCTCGGCCTTCTGATCGCTGGATGGCTCTTTCTCTACATTACGCGCCAGCCGGCGGGCAACGAGAAGATGCGAGGCCTGGCCAAGGCCATTCACGACGGGGCCATGGTCTTTCTGAAACAGGAGTACAAGATCCTGGTCATTTTCATCGTCCTCGTGTTTATCCTGATTACGGCGGCCCTGACGTTGGATACGGCCTTGGCCTTCCTGGGAGGAGCCATTTGCTCCGTCCTGGCGGGCTTCTTCGGGATGAAAGCCGCGACCCGCGCCAACCTGCGCACGGCCGAGGCCGCCCGGCTCGGAAGCCAGGGCCGCTCTCTGAGCATGGCCTTCATCGGCGGGTCCATCATGGGGCTGGCGGTGGCCAGCCTGGGACTTTTGGGTGTGGGCGCTTTTTTCTGGCTTTACGCCGGCAAGGACCCGGCCGTCATTTTCGGCTTCGCCATGGGGGCCAGTTCGATTGCGCTGTTCGCCCGCGTGGGGGGCGGCATTTACACAAAAACGGCCGATGTCGGCTCGGACCTGGTGGGCAAGGTGGAGGCCGGCATCCCCGAGGATGACCCCCGAAACCCCGGCGTGATCGCCGACCTGGTGGGGGACAACGTGGGCGACGTGGCCGGCATGGGGGCCGACCTGTTTGAGTCCTACGTCGGAAGCATCATCGCCGTCATCGCCATCGGAACCACGATGGGCCAGATGGCCCGGGCGGCGATGGCCCTTCCCCTGATCATCGCGATGGTCGGGTTGGTGGCTTCTCTGTTGGGAATCCTCTCGGTCCGCATCCTGCGGAACCTGGACCCGGCCGCTGTCCTGAGGTACGCCACCTACATCAGCGCCTTGCTGATGCTCGTCCCTTCCTACTTCATCACCGTGGGACTGGGGCTTTCCAGCAACGTCTTCTGGGCCATTGTCTCGGGGGCGGTGGCCGGAATCCTCATCGGCCGGTTGACTGAGTATTACACGGCGGGCAAACCCATCATCGCCCTGGCGGAATCGTGCAAGACGGGGGTGGCGACCAACATCATCGCCGGTCTGGCTTTGGCGATGCAAAGCGCGGTGCCCTGCATCGTGGTGATCGCGGCCGCAACCCTGGCGGCTTCGGTCCTGGCGGGCCTGTACGGGATCGCCATCTCCGCCGTGGGGATGCTGGCCACCATCGGAATCACCATGTCGGTGGACGCCTATGGTCCCATCGCCGATAACGGGGGCGGCATCTCCGAGATGGCGGGGCTCGGCCCCGAGACCCGGAAGATCACCGACAGCCTGGATTCGCTGGGCAATACGACCGCCGCCATCGGAAAGGGTTTCGCCATCGGGTCGGCCGCCCTGACGGCGCTGGCCCTGTTCTCGGCCTACACCGCGGCCGCCAAGCTCGACATCATCAACCTCACCAACGCCAGGGTGGTGGTCGGGTTGCTCCTCGGCGGGGCGGTGCCGTTCTTCATCGCCGCGGCCACCACGACCTCCGTGGGCAAGGCCGCCTTCAAGATGGTGGAGGAGATCCGGCGCCAGTTCCGTGAGATCCCGGGGCTGATGGAGGGAACCGGACAGCCCGACCACGAGCGGTGCATCGCCATCAGCACGACCGCCGCCCTGAAGGAGATGATCCTGCCCGGCGTGACGGCCGTCGTCCTGCCGGTGGTGATCGGGTTCGGGCTCGGTCCCCAGGCCCTCGGCGGAATGCTCGCGGGCGCGACGGTTGCGGGCGTTCTCCTCGCGCTGATGATGGCCAACGGCGGGGGCGCTTGGGACAATGCGAAGAAGTACATCGAGGAAGGCCATCTCGGCGGCAAAGGCTCCGAGGCCCACAAAGCCGGCGTCGTGGGCGACACCGTAGGCGACCCGCTGAAGGATACGTCGGGACCTTCGATGAACATCCTCATCAAGCTGATGTCCATCATTTCGCTGGTGATGGCTCCGTTGCTGTTGTAAGGAATGGGAATGAAATAGACCGATTCTGCGATTGTCTGGGGGACACCCTTGTGATAGGGTTCTCCTTGATGTGTGTTTCTCCTTGCTCCAGGCGACCGGAAGGCCCGGGGGAGTCTGTGGGCTGTCAACCCGAGAGGAGAACTGGATGAGCAGTTACGAGACGGTCATCATCTATCACCCCGATCTCTCTGATGAGGTGGTGGAAACCGCGACTGAGGGTCTACGTGAGAGGCTCAGCGCCGAAGGCGCCGAAATCTCAGACTGCGAGCATTGGGGCAAGAGGCGCCTGGCGTATGCCATCCGCAGACAGCGCTACGGATACTACGTCCTGTTCCGATACTCCGCCCCCCCCGGGCTGATCCACGAAACGGAGCGTCGCCTCCAACTTTCCGAACAAGTCCTGAAGTACTTCACGGTCCGATGCAGGCCTGGACAGACGACGCCGCCGGAGCTATTGAAAGGGGAGCGGGCGCGCGTCGAGGAACCGGAAGCCCCGGAGCGGAAGCCCGCTCAGGAGATCGCGCCGGCGAAGGTGGGGACCCCTGAAGAAGGGGCAGCTGTAGAGCTTGAAGAACCCGAGGAAGGGCCGGTGAAGGTGGGGACCCCAGAAGAAGGGGCCGCCGTGGAGGTTGAAGAACCCGAGGAAGGGCCGGTGAAGGTGGGGACCCCAGAAGAAGGGGCCGCCGAAGAGGGTGAGGAATCCGAGAAAGCGCCGGAGGAATGAGGGACCGGCCGAAGAGGGATTCGCCTCGAGATGACGAGTTTTAACCGCGTGATCCTGATGGGGAACCTCACCCGGGATCCCGAAGTCCGCTACACGCCTCAGGGCACGCCCGTGGCCAAATTCGGCCTGGCCGTCAATCGGCGCTACCGTCAGGGAGAGGAACAGCGCGAGGAGACCTGCTTTGTGGACATCGTCGCTTTCGGACGGCAGGCGGAACTGGTCGGGGAATACCTCGCCAAAGGACGGCTGGCCCTGGTGGAGGGACGGCTTCAATACCGGACCTGGGAAGGGGAGGACGGCGTCAAGCGGAGCAAACACGAAGTCGTCGCCCAATCGGTGAAATTCATGCCTTCGGGGGGAGGGGGGCGAAGGACCCCCGCGGGGGAGTCCGATTTCGGGGAGCAACCCCAGGCCGTGGATGACGACATTCCCTTTTAGGAGAAGATTTCGTTGCCCGCTAAGATCATCCGGAAGAAGAAGAGGAAACGGTTTGTCCCCAAGAAAGTCTGCCGCTTTTGCGTGGACAAGGTCGATTATATCGACTACAAAGACCTTCGGCGTATCAGAAACCTGATGACCGAGAGGGGCAAGATCATCTCGCGTCGAATCTCAGGCAACTGCGCGCGCCACCAGAGACAGATCACGCTGGCCATCAAGCGGGCCCGCAATATCGCCCTACTGCCCTTCGCCGTCGACCGGCAGTGATGAAGGATGTAGAGGGCGGAAGGGGGTCGCCTCCGGTGTCTTCAGGGCCTCTTGCTGCGGCTCAAGGGGAGGGGCAATCTCACAGCGATCAATCGGGGAATCCAGAAGGGGCCCCCGGACTCTCCGGTTTCGGGTCGGAGAGATCGGTGGAGGTTGACGAGGTGGCCGGCGGCCCGCCGCACGGACTCCCACCCCACGGGTCCGACGAAAGAGAAGGCCGAGAGGGCCGCCCCGAACGGAATGAAGGGAAAGGGATCGCCTATTCGGGGGTCGCCCGGGTCTGTGCCTTGGCGGGCGGGACCTTCCTGCTTTATCTTGCCCTGGAGCATCTGCCCTTTTACGGGGGATTGATCGGGATCGTGGGCGCGGTGGTGGGATTGTTCGCCCCGGCCCCGTCCATTCAGGTGTTTCTCCGCTGGGGAACGCGCGCTGGGATCGCGGGGCTTCTCGGGGTGGCCTTCGCCCTGGGCCTGGCCGGCGGGTGGGGGAGTTCCATTCAGTTCCTGGCTTCTATCGGTGTGATCGTCTGGATGCTGTCCGTCGCGATTCTTTCCGGGCGCTCGGTCGAGGTGGCGGTGGGCTGGAGCGTCCTGGGGGCCGCCTTGGGGCTCGGGGTGCTCTATGCCGCGGAGGCGCTGGGGATGAGCGACGGGACCGTGGCTCCCGGCCTGGTGCCGGAGGTGAACGAAGGCGTTGGCCGGTTGCCCAGCGGCCTCGGGGGGATGGACGGAGAGGAGTTCAGACGGCTGCTCCAGGTCGTCGGGCGATTAATGCCGGCGGTTGCGATCATGCAGGCGGCCTTGATTTCATTGCTGAATTACATGGTGATTCGCTACGTGTGGACCCTTCGCGGGTTGGGCGCCATGTTTCCGCCCCGTGAGTTGGGCCGGTGGTCCATGCCGGAGAGCGCAGTGTGGGTGCTGATCGCCAGCGGCCTGGCCATGTTTTTCCTGCGACGAGAACCCCTTTTCTCGGCGGGGGGCAACATCCTCCTGCTTCTTTCCTTCGGTTACTTTCTTCATGGGCTAGCCATTTTGCATTTCTTTTTCAGAAAATTCGACGTCGCCATCGTCTTTCGGGTCCCTCTGTACTTCGTCGGGTTCACTTTCAGCTATCTCGTCGCCCTGTTCGGCTTGTTTGACCTGTGGTTCGATTTTCGAAAAATCCGGACCGCCGGCCCCTCCCCGGAGGGTCCAGCGGGAGATTGAGCGAACGGTTGAGGAGTAAGAAACCCCATGAAGCTGATCCTTCGCGAGGAGGTCGAAAACCTCGGTGACATCGGGGATCTGGTCGAGGTTGCCGACGGATACGGACGCAATTACCTCATCCCCAAGGGGTTGGCCGTCGCGGCCTCCGAGCGGAACGTCAAGGCGCTGGAGCACGAGAAGCGCCTGCAGGCCCAGCGGCTGAAAAAGGCGAGGGGCGGGGCCGAAGAGTTCGCTGCCCGGCTGGAGCAACTCTCGTTGCGCATCAGGAAGAAGATGGGAGAGGGCGATCGTCTGTACGGCTCAGTGACGGCCCAGGAAATCGCCGCCGCCGTTCAGGCTGCCGGAGAGAAGGTCGACCGCCGGAAGATTCAGCTCGAATCGCCCATCAAATCCCTGGGGGTTCACAAGGTTCCTGTCAGGGTTCACCCGGAGGTCACGGCCGAGTTGAACGTCTGGGTGGTTGGGGAGGGGGACGGAGGGGAACGCGAGAGCGCCCCGGCGGAAGCCGCTGAGACGCCGCCGCGTTCCGAGGCCGAGAAGGGCGCGGAAGAAGAATCTCCTGGGGCGGAGACCGAAGGGGTGTCAACGAAGGAGACCGAATAGGCAGTCTCCGCCTGTCGGTTTCGAGGCCGTGATGAGGCTCGGCAGTCGGGTCCGATTTTCGGCCGCCTCGGAATCCCCGTTCCCGAAAAGCGGGCCCTTTGCCGCGTCGGCATCGGCGGTTTGCTAAAATGCCCCGGCACACCTGAACCGGGTATATTGGACGCAGGAAAAAATTCGACCCGCGTAGCATCAGGCGGATAAGCCCAGCCAAAAGATGGACTCATGACACCCGCCGCGCCGGAACTTCTCCACAAAGTCCCGCCTCAGAACGTAGAGGCCGAGCAGGCCGTCCTCGGGGCCGTCCTGCTGGATAACTCCGCGTTCCCCAAAGTGCTTGAGGCCATCAGGGATAAGCACTTCTATCGCGAGGCCCACCGGAAAATCTTCACTGCGATGGCCGACCTCTTCGAGCGCAACGAGCCCATCGACCTGTTGACCCTCACCGACCGTCTCCGGAAAAACGTCTCCCTGGAGGAGGTGGGGGGAGAGTCTTACCTGGCCGCCCTGGTGGATGCGGTTCCCACCGCCGCGGGGGTCAGCCACCACGCGCGTCTGGTCAAGGAGAAGGCCCTGCTGAGGGACCTCATTTCCGCCGCCACGGAGATCGTCGCACAGGGTTACGAGGCGACGGAGGAGGTGGAGACCTTCATTGATAACGCCGAGCGGGTGATCTTCGAGATCTCCCAGGACAGGATCTCCCAAAGCTTCGTCAGCATGAGCGACGTCTTGAAGTCCACCTTCAAGACCATCGAGGAACTCTACGAACGCAAGGAGTTGGTGACGGGCGTCCCGGCCGGTTTCACCGACTTCGATCGGCTGACCGCCGGCCTTCAGCCCTCTGACCTCATCATCGTCGCCGGCCGGCCGAGCATGGGGAAGACGTCCTTCGCCCTGAGCATCGCGCAGAACGTGGGGACCCAGAATAAGCTGCCCGTGGGCGTCTTCAGCCTGGAGATGTCCAAAGAGCAAGTGGTCATCCGCCTCCTTTGCGCCCTGGCGAGGATCGACATCCAAAAGCTCCGGACGGGCTTTCTGGACAAGAACGACTGGCCGCGTCTGACCACCGCCGCCGGCAAGCTGGCCGAGGCGCCCATCTACATCGACGACAGCGCGGCCTTGACCGCCCTGGACATCCGGGCCCGGGCCCGGAGGCTCAAGGCGGAAAGGGGTCTTTCCCTCATCGTGGTCGACTACCTCCAGCTCGTTCGGGGCCGGGGCCGGGTCGAAAACCGCCAGCAGGAGATCACCGAGATCACCCGTTCCCTCAAGGAGCTGGCGAAGGAACTGCGCCTTCCGGTCATGGCCCTCTCTCAGCTCAGCCGCCAGGTGGAGCACCGGGAAGGTCACCGGCCTCAGCTGGCCGACCTTCGCGAATCCGGCGCCATCGAGCAGGACGCCGACGTCGTGGCCTTCATTTACCGCCCCGAGGTGTATGAGAGGGATGAAGAAAAGCGTCAGGAAATCGAGGGAAAGGCCGAGATCATCATCGCCAAGCAGCGGAACGGACCCGTGGGGACCGTCGAAACCGCCTTCATCAAGGAATATGCCCGGTTCGAGAGCATCGCGAGACATGAATACTCCGAGTCCGTGGACGAGCCGGTTCCGTTCTGATCGCCCGTGCGCCGAGGCCCGCTTGCGCTTTTCTGATTTTCGACGAGATCCCCAGGATTGAGCACAACCGCCGCCACCGGACTGAGTTCCTCGCAAACCCTGCGGCCCACGGTCGCGCAGATCGACCTGGACGCCTTCGCGAAAAATACGGCCCGGGTCCGCTCCCTTCTGGGGCGTTCGACCCGGCTGCTGGCGGTCGTCAAGGCCGACGGCTACGGCCACGGGGCGGCTGAGGTCGCCGGAACGGCTGTCGCCGCGGGCGCCGAGACCCTGGGGGTGGGGGTCCTGGAGGAGGGATGGGAACTCCGGCGGACCGGCGTAGCCGCCCCCATTCTGGTGCTGGGGGGGACGTTGGCCGAGCAGGCCCCTTCCGTGGCGGCGGGCGGGTTCGAGGTGGTGCTCTGCGACGCTGCCCTGGCCGAGGCCCTGTCGGCGGCCGGTCGGGCGGTCGGGCGGCGGATTGCCGTCCACCTCAAAGTGGACACGGGGATGGGAAGGCTGGGCGTCCAACCCGGCGAGGCGGCGGATTTTCTCGCCCGCCTGGCGGACATGGGGGGGATCGAAGTCCGGGGGCTGATGTCCCATTTCGCCGACGCGGAGGACCCGGCGGGCGGCTCGGCGCGTCAACTGGAATCGTTTCTTGACCTTGTCAAAGGGCTCCGCGGACGGGGTCTGCTGCCCCCCGTGCTGCACTGCGCCAATAGCGGCGCGTTCCTCTCCCTTCCCGACTCCCGGCTTGACATGGTTAGGCTTGGAGTGCTGCTGTACGGAGTTTCGCCCCGGGCCGGCGACTGGGTGGAAGGGTTTTCCCCGGTGATGTCCTGGAAGAGCCGCGTCACCCACATCAACGAAGCCGAAGGTCCCCGGACGGTGGGCTACGGCCGCACGTTCCGCACCTCGGCCAGGAGCCGGATCGCCATCGTCCCCATGGGGTACGCAGACGGCTATCCCCGGGTTCTCAGCAACAAGGCGGACGTCCTGGTCCGGGGGCGCAGGGCCCCGGTCGTGGGCGCAGTGTCCATGGACATGCTGACCGTCTCGGTGGGGCACCTGCCCGGCGTTTCGGTGGGCGAGGAGGTGGTCCTTCTGGGGGAACAAGGGAAGGAAAAGGTGACCGCCGAAGAGCTGGCCGACCTGGCGGACTCTGTGCCCTATGAAATCCTTTGCGGGTTGTCCCGGCGGGTCCCACGGGTGTACGTGGAAGGAGGGCGGATCGTTCGGGCCACCTATCCGGATGCCTTGTTCCCGGAGGGCGCCCTTCCGGTGGCCGTCCCGGCGTCTGCTCGCCTCAACCTGTGGGCGCAGGCGGCGGAGGCGGTGGACGATCCCGGACAGGGCCATTGTGACAGCCGCGCCAGCCGAAAAGGCGGGTGATATGCCAGAGGATGTGATCATCCGCGTGCGAAGCCTTCACCGCGGCTTTGACGGCCAACGGGTGCTCAAGGGCGTGGACCTGGACATTCCGCGGGGCGAGACGACAGTGGTGATCGGCCGCTCCGGCATCGGTAAGAGCGTTTTCCTCAAGCACATCATCGGCCTGCTGAGGCCCGATGAGGGTCAAATCTGGATCGACGAGGAGGAGATCACCCGTCTTTCCTCCGACGAAATGGATCGCGTCCGACAGAAGTTCGGGATGCTGTTTCAGAACGCCGCCCTGTTTGACTCCATGAACGTGGCTGAAAACGTCGCTTTCCCCTTGCGGGAGCGCACCCGCCTGAGCCGGGCCGAGATAGGGGAGAGGGTCCGGAGGAAGCTCAAGCTGGTGGGCATGGAGGGAGCGGAGCACAAGATGCCCGCTGAGCTGTCGGGCGGGATGCGCAAACGCGTGGGGTTGGCCCGGGCCATCGCGCTGGACCCTCCCATCATCCTCTACGACGAGCCCACAACGGGACTGGACCCCATCCTGCGCGACACCATCGACCGGCTCATCATGGAGATGCAAAAGGAGCTCGAAGTGACCTCGGTGATCATCAGCCATGACATTGAGGGCGCGTTCAAAATCGGAGACCAAATCGCCATGCTGCACGACGGGCGGATCCAGGCTTGCGGTACGGCCGAGGAAATCGAGAACTCCGAGGACCCCGTCGTCCGGCAGTTCATTACAGGGAGCGCCGAAGGCCCCATCCAGGTCACTTGAGCGGGCCCAGCGGCTCTCGACGCTTTTGAGTTTCTCCTTTCAAATCGATTCTCGAGCCCCCGGCGGAAAGGCCAGGACCGGGCGCCTCCTGACCGGCCACGGCGCGGCGCAGACGCCCCTGTTCATGCCCGTCGGGACCCAGGCGACCGTCAAGTCCCTGACCCCCGAGGAGCTCGGGGAACTCGGCACGGAAGTCATCGTCGCCAACACCTATCACCTCTACCTTCGGCCCGGCCACGATCTGATCCGCTCTCAGGGGGGGCTTCACCGGTTCATGCGGTGGGACCGGCCTATCCTGACCGACAGCGGGGGCTTCCAGGCCTTCAGTCTCAAGGGGCTCACGCGCGTGTCCGAGGGGGGCGTCGAGTTCCAGTCTCATCTGGACGGCAGCCGCCACCAGTTCACTCCCGAGAAGGTCGTCGAGATCCAGGAGGCGCTCGGATCGGATATCTTGATGCCCCTGGACGACCCCCTCGCTTATCCGTCCAGTGAGGATCGCACGAGGCAGTCCGTCACCCTGACCACCGATTGGGCGCGGCGGAGCCGCGAGGCGCATACGGGGAACGGGGCGCTGTTTGGAATTGTTCAGGGCGGCACGCTTCCCGAGCAGCGGAGGCGGAGCGCCGAGGAGTTGGTTGCCCTGGACCTTCCGGGATACGCCCTCGGAGGCCTGTGTCTGGGCGAGCCCAAGGGGCTGATGTACGACATCGCCGAGCGCACCCTTGGCTTTCTTCCGGAGGAGAAGCCCCGGTACTTGATGGGAATCGGCACGCCCGAGGACCTCGTGCGGGGAGTGCTGGCCGGGGTGGACCTCTTCGATTGCGTCCTGCCGACCCGCAACGCCCGGAACGGGTGTCTGTTCACCTCCCAGGGCAAGGTGATGATCAAGAACGCCCGGTACAGTCAGGACACGGGGCCTCTGGACCCCGATTGCCGCTGCTACACGTGCCGGCGGTTCTCCCGCTCTTATCTTAGACACCTGTTCGTGTCGGAAGAGATCCTGGGTTCGCGGCTGAATACCTTACACAACCTGTATTTTTACAACCGGCTGATGGCCGAGTTACGGGAGGCCGTCCGCTCCGGGGATTTGGAATCGACGTCGGAGAGGCGGCTTGAGGCGCTCGCAGCGGATCGGGAGGCTTGTTGAAAACGGAGCGCGGCGGAATCGTCCCGAGACCTCCGGGCCCTTTGACATCGAGGGGTCATTTGATAGAAGATATCATCGTAATTGAGGGGGTTTTGGGCGGACGGCGGAGGGTTAGCAGAGAGGCTCATGGCGGCTGAACTCGCATACGCGCTCGGTGGAGCGCCCGGCGGAGAGGGCGGCGGCGGTTTGTCCTCGATGCTTTTCATGTTCGCCATGATCTTCGCCATTTTTTATTTCCTGATGATCCGGCCACAACAGAAGAAGCAGGCTGACCAACGGAGGATGTTGGACTCCATGGTCCCGGGAGATCAGGTGATGACGTCCGGGGGAATTTACGGGACCATCAGCAAGATCAAAGAGGATAAGGTTTGGCTGGAAGTGGCGGAGAACGTCCGCATCCGCGTTCAGCGCAACAACATCAGTGCCCTGCTTGGCCGGGGGAGCAGGACGAGCGCCAAAGAGATCGCGTCCAAAAGCGACGATGACGATGAGGATTGATTTCGGTGACCTCGGCGGGTTCAGGAATGACGCCGAGCCACTTCTGCGGATTTGACCCAAAATCCTCACCCCTGTCCGCGGCGGGCCTGACGCGGGCGGTTTGTTCGCTGTGTTGCCCCAAAGGGGTTTCTGCCGGTTCCTTCTGTGCACGGGCGCGGCGACGCGACGCTCCTTTTTTCCGCCCGAATGTGTGCGGTGAATTTTTCCGAGTGACGCCCCCCGGGGCGCATCAGCGCCGCGGGTCTTAGGGGCGGGGGGCTGTCCGAACTTTGCGGGGACGGGCGACGAGTGCGGCGCCCTGTGTTCGCCGCTCAGGGGCTGAGAGGCCGGGATTGAGCTCCCGGAATTAAGAGGGTTCTGGAAGGTGACGCTGCCTAATTTCTTGAGGTCCCCCTTATATTGGAAATTCAAGCTCATCCTCGTCATTCTGACTTTTGCAGTCTTGTACGCCCTGCCGCTGAATGAGACGATCAAGCTGGGGCTGGATCTCCAAGGGGGAATGCACCTGGTCCTCGAGGTGGAGGCCGAAAAGGCCGTAGAGGGGGCCATGGAGCGCATCTTCGGCGAGATCCGCGGGCAGTTGAACCGCAGAGGAGTCAAATACGCCGGCTTTACCCGTGAGGGACAGGTCCTGCGGATCTCCTTGCCCGGGGAGGATTCGGACCGGCAGAAGGTGGACGCTGTCCTGCAGGGCTTTCCCGATCTGGGCCTGAAGCAGGAAAGGGATAAGGAATACGTCATTCAGATGGATTCGGAGGCGAAGAGCCGTGTTCACGACCTGGCCATCCGCCAGGCGCTTGAGACCATGCGGAATCGGATCGACCAGTTCGGCGTGGCGGAGCCCAGCCTCGTCCGGCAAGGCAATCGGCGGATTGTCATCCAGCTTCCGGGCGTTCAAGAACCCGATCGGGCCAAACGTCTCATCGGCAGGACGGCCTTGCTCGAATTCAAGCTGGTCGATGATGAGAATAGCGTAGAGGAGGCCTTGGCCGGCCGCGTCCCGCCCGGAGACGAGATCCTCTATCAGCCCATCATCAATCGTGAAACCCGGCAGGAAGAAAGAAGGGTCCCCTTCCTGGTCAAGCGCCGGACGGTCCTGACGGGGCAGTCCCTGGTGGACGCGCGGGTGCAGTTCAACCGGTTCAGCCAGCCTCATGTCGCCGTGCGGTTTGACAGCCGGGGGGCGCGGCTGTTCGACCGGGTGACCGCCGCGAATGTGAGAAAACGGCTCGCCATTGTTCTGGACAAGCGCATTTATTCGGCTCCGGTCATCCAGGAGCGGATCGGCGGCGGCCAGGCCGTCATCACGGGAAGTTTCACGGATGAAGAGGCCCGGGACCTGGCCATCGTTCTGCGGGCGGGCGCCTTGCCGGCGCCCGTGAAGATCCTGGAGGAGCGGACCGTGGGCCCGTCCCTGGGGAGGGACTCCGTCCGGGCGGGGGTTTTCTCCATCATCATCGGCGGTATCCTCGTCCTGCTCTTCATGGTGGTCTATTACGGTCTTTCGGGGCTGCTGGCCGACCTGGCGCTGGTGGTGAACCTGGTCATCGTCATGGGCGCGCTGGCGGGCTTCGGGGCCACCTTGACGCTGCCGGGGATCGCCGGAATCCTCCTGACGGTGGGCATGGCCGTGGACGCCAATGTCCTCGTTTTCGAGCGAATCCGGGAAGAGCTTCGCCTGGGCAAGACCATCCGGACGGCGGTGGATCAAGGGTACTCAAGGGCCTTCCTCACCATTATGGACGCCAACGTGACGACCCTCATCGCCGCGCTCGTCCTGTTGCAGTTCGGAACCGGCCCGGTGCGGGGATTCGCCATTACCCTGTCCGTCGGCATCGTCGCCAGCATGTTCACCGCCATTTTCATGACCCGGGCGGTGTTCGATCTGATCCTGAGCCAGCGCCAGGTCCGCGCGCTCAGCATCTGAGGGGACGCCGTGAGGTTCTTCAAGACCGAGACTCGCATCAACTTTATCGGGATATGGAGGTCGGCCTTTCTGCTTTCGGGCCTCGCCATCCTCACCGGCCTTGTCTCTCTCGTGGTCCGGGGAGGGCCGAACTATGGAATTGATTTCCTCGGGGGGACGATGGTCCAGGCCCGGTTTCAGGCGCCGCAGCCGATTGGCATCGTCCGTGAGGCCGTGACGAAGTTGAACCTCGGGGACACGGTCGTCCAGGAGTTCGGCGATCCGCGGGAGATCCTGATCCGGGTGGAGAAGTCCGACGCGGATGTAAAGGGGCTTTCGGGGCTCATCCAGCGGTCCCTGGCCGATGCCTTCGGAGGCCGGGAGGCGTTTGAGGTGCGCCGGGTGGAGACCGTCGGTCCCACGGTGGGGGCGGACCTGAGGCGAAAGGCTCTGTTGGCCATACTTTATTCCATGATAGGGATCCTGCTCTATATCACTTTGCGGTTTCAATTCCGGTTCGCCGTCGCCGCCATAGCTGCCCTGGCTCACGACGTCCTGATCACCATTGGGGCTTTTTCCGTCATGAATCTGGAATTTACGTTGCCGGTGATTGCGGCGATTCTGACGATCATCGGCTATTCCCTGAACGACACCATCGTCGTTTTTGATCGAATCCGCGAGAATCTGAAGATGCGCAGGAAGGAAACCATCGGAGAGCTCATCAACGTCAGCATCAACCAGACGATCAGCCGGACGGTCCTGACCTCGGCCACCACGTTGTTCGTCGTTCTGGCGCTCTATTTCATCGGGGGCGAGGTGATCCGCGGATTCGCCTTCGCCCTGTTGGTGGGAATCCTCGCCGGAACCTACTCCTCCATCTACATTGCGGCTCCCATCATCTTGGCCTGGACGCCCGCCCAGGCCACGGCGACCGCACTCCGCAAGAAAAAGCGCGCTTAAGTTCCCAGGGCGACTTTCCCTGGATAGCCTCCCGCAACGCTCGGTGCGACCCCTCGGCTTCGGTCGGGACAGGCTTCAGGGTCGGCTGGTTGCAATCTCGGTTGAACGGGAGCGGCTTGACAGCCGAAACTAAAACGATTCATTCTGGGTGAAGCAACGCCCGGTTGGCCTGCGGGGGGATCGAAGCGATTACGAAACGTTGACCAGCGGGACCTCATGTTCGGTTGGGGATTAATTCTATTGATCGTTGGCCTCGGATTTTTTGTTCTACCGATGTTGTCGGTTGAGTTTGAGACGATTGCGATATTCGGGGATTATCAAAAGAGTGTCGGGATAATTACTGCTATTGTAGGTCTTGTTCTTATGTTCATCAGCGGGTCAAAAAGATACGGCGGGAGGTAGTGGGTCAGTTTGCTGAATGACCCCTGCCCCTACTGGTCGGCGGTCCTGATTCGGTCCCCAAGATACAAGGCTTTGTACCGGCCCACTTGCTTATGCGAGAGGATGCCGCCCCTGAACGGGCGGCATCCTCTCGCGAAACAAAAGTTTTCCGGGGGGTCCACGGGGGCGGAAGCACGGCGTCAGGTTTCCGCACTTGCGCACCTGCTCAATCACCTATCGCAAGGCGAGCGCCACAGACGTCCGACTTCAGCGCACGGGTCTCCAACCGCAGCTTGGCCGGCACGCAAGTGCCCAAAAAGCGCCCCCTGGGATTTTTCAGTCTTCCGGCTCCGGGCCTTCGATGGCGGCTCGCATCATGAGGCGCAGGGCGTTCAGGCGGATGAACCCCTCGGCGTGACGCTGATCGTACACCTCGTCGGCCTCGAACGTGGCGTGATCGGGGCTGTAGAGGGAATAAGGCGACTTTCGGCCCACGGCGGCGCAGGAGCCCTTGTACAGCTTGAGGCGCGCCGTGCCGGTGATGCGCTTGGCGGCCTCGTCCACCGCCGCCTGGATCATCTCGCGCTCCGGTGAGAACCAAAATCCGTAGTAGACCTGCTCGGCGTACCTGGGCATGAGCTGGGCGCGGAGGTGGAGAACCTCCCGGTCCAATACGATGGATTCCAGCGCCGCCCGCGCGACGTGCAGAATCGTCCCCCCCGGACATTCATAGATGCCGCGGGACTTGATCCCCACGAAGCGGTTTTCGACAAGATCCACGCGCCCCACGCCGTTCTTTCCCCCGATTTCGTTCAGCCGGCTCAGCAGCGCTGCGGGTGTGTACGCCTCCCCGTTGACGGCCGCCGGGTCTCCCCGCTCAAACTCTATCTCGACATACTCGGGTCTTTCCGGGGCCTTCTCGGGCGAGACCGACATCACGTACAGGTCCTCGGGGGCCTCGGCCCAGGGGTCCTCCAAGGTCCCGCCCTCGAAACTGATGTGCAGGAGGTTGCGGTCGATGCTGTAGGGCTTCTCCGTCGTCACGGGGATGGGAATCCCGTGGGACGCGGCGTAGGCGATTAGATCATCCCGGCCCTTGAAGCCCCATTCCCTCCACGGAGCGATGACATTGATTTTCGGGTCGATGGACAGGTAGGTCAGTTCGAAGCGCACCTGGTCGTTGCCCTTGCCTGTGGCGCCGTGAGCGACGGCGTCCGCACCCGCTCTCTGCGCGACGGCCATTTGGGCCTTGGCGATGAGCGGGCGGGCGATGGAGGTCCCCAGGAGGTACCCCCCTTCATAGACGGCCCCCGCCCGGAGCGCGGGAAAGACGTAATCGCGGACGAACTCCTCCCGGAGGTCTTCCACGTAGCACTCGGCCGCCCCGGTTCGCAGGGCCTTCTGCCGGATGGCCCCCAAGTCTTCTCCCTGGCCGACGTCCGCAACGAACGCCACCACCGGGCATTGGTAGGTTTCCTGGAGCCACTTGATGATGACCGAGGTGTCCAGCCCGCCTGAATAGGCCAGGACGATCTTCTGAACCCCTTTGCTCAATGGAGCGCCTTTCTCTCTACTCGCTTGCCATCAGCTCGACGAGTATCCCTTTCTGGATATGGAGGCGGTTTTCCGCCTGATCGAAGACCACGCTTTGGGGACCGTCCATGACCTCGTCGGTAATCTCTTCGCCCCGGTGGGCCGGCAGGCAATGCATGACGATGGCCTTGGGATCGGCGCCGGCGAGAAGCTCGGCGTTTACCTGAAAGCCCTGAAAGCGGCTCAGGCGCTCCTGCCTTTCCTTTTCCGCCCCCATGCTGACCCAGGTGTCGGTGTAGATGACGTGAGCCCCCTGGGCCGCCCCCTTCGGGTCGCTGCCGATCTCAAGATTGGCCCCGCTCTCGGACGCCAGCTCCCGCGCCCGCCTCACGATGCCCTCATCGGGGGGATATTCCCGGGGCGTGGCCAGCGCGAGATGAAGGCCCAGCTTCCCGGCGGCCAAAAGCCAGGAGTTCGCCAGGTTGTTGCCGTCTCCAACATAGGCGATCTTGATCTTCCCCCAAGCGAGAGAACTTTCCTGTCCGGCTTTCTGCACGGAAAACCTTTCCCGAAGAGTGTGTAAGACATCGACCTCCACTTCCAATACGGAAAATTTGTTTCGAATGGTATACAGGTCGCCCAGGACCTGGCAGGGATGTTCCAGGTCGGTGAGGCCGTTGATGACGGGGATGCCGCCGAATTTGGCCAAGGCTTCTACGTCCGACTGCTTGAACGTGCGGATCATGACGCCGTCCACGTAGCGGGAGAGGACGCGAGCCGTATCGGCGAAGGTCTCGCCCCGGCCGAGTTGGATCTCGTCCTGCCGGAGCATGAGCGCGTCGCCCCCCAACTCCGCCATAGCGACGTGGAAGGAGATCCGCGTCCGGGTGGAGGGTTTTTGGAAGATCATCGCCAGCGTTTTCCCCTGCAGGAGGTCCAGGACCCGTCGTGATTTTCGGGCATCCACGAGCCCATCCACTCGTTGAAAGAGCCTGTGAATTTCGGCCGCGGTGACGTCGTCTATACTGATCAGGTGCTTCACGGGCCGCCTGCCTTCGCCCCCTCTCGCGGCCCCGGAAGGATTTCGTCCAGGACCGCCAGGAGGGCATCGATGTCTTTCTGCGTGATCGTCAGCGGCGGAATGAACCGCAGGACGTTGCCCATCGTGCAATTGATGAGGAACCCCCGCTCCATGGCCTGAAGGACGTATCCCGGACCGTCGTGGTCGAGCTCGACGCCGAGAAGAAGACCCCTTCCGCGGACCTCTCGGACGCAGGGATGGCCTTCCCGGAGGGTTTCCAGGCCGGACCTGAAGTAGCTCCCCATCTTGCGGCAGTTTTCCAACAGGCCCCCTTCGGCCAGCACGTCCATGGCGGCCACTCCCGCGGCCGCCGCCAGAAAGTTGCCCCCGAAGGTGCTCGCGTGCGTTCCGGGGCCGAGGGCGGAGACGAAGGGCTCTTTGGCCACCATGGCGCCGACGGCGGTCCCCCCGGCCAGGGACTTGGCGAGGGTCATGACGTCCGGCTCGACGCCCTCGTGTTCGTAGGCGAAGAGCTTGCCGGTCCGGCCCATCCCCGTCTGAATCTCGTCGAAGATGAGCACCAGATCGCGTTCGTCGCAAAGCCGCCGCAGGCCGGCCAGATATCCCTCCCGGGGGACGTTGACGCCCCCTTCGCCCTGAATCGGTTCCACCAGGACGGCGCAGGTCGAGTCCGTAACGGCCGCCTCGGCGGCTCCCAGGTCGTCGAACGCAACGTGGACGAAACCGGGAGAGGGCGGATAGAAACCTTTCTTGAACTTCTCCTGTCCTGTGGCCGCCAGCGTCGCCAGCGTCCGGCCGTGGAAGGAGTCAACCATGGTGATGATGTCCCCCCGGCCCTGGCCGTATTTGTCGTGGCTGTATTTTCGGGCCAGCTTGATGGCCGCTTCGTTGGCCTCTGCCCCGCTGTTGCAGAAGAAGGCCTTGTCGGCGAAGGAGGTTTCCACCAGGCGCCGGGCCAGGTCGATCTGGGGCGGGATGTGGAAGAGGTTGGAGGTGTGAATCAGCCTTCCCGCCTGCTCGCGGATGGCCTCCACCACCTTGGGGTGGCAGTGTCCCAGGTTGACCACCGCCAGCCCCGCCACAAAATCGGTGTACTCCTTTCCGTCGGCGTCCCAAAGGCGCGTGTCCTCTCCCCGCACGGGCACCAGGGAAAAGCGGGCGTAGGTCTTGGCGACGTATTTTTCGCCCTCGGCGATGTACTCTTCCGAACGCATTGTTTTTCCCTGGCGTCCGCCGCGTGCGACGGATCTGAAGGCGGGCATGGGTCACCGCCCGTCCGAAAGTAGCGAGTCACACGTCCCGGCCGACTTCGTCGTCCCCTATCGGGTCAGGACGATTTCCGTCCCGATCCCCTGATCGGTGAAGACTTCCAGCAAGATGGAGTGGGGAACCCGGCCGTCGATGATGTGAGATTTTTGGACCCCGGTCTCCAAGGCCCGCAAGCAGGCGTCCACCTTCGGCAGCATCCCGCCGGTGATCACGCCCCGG
Source organism: Nitrospinota bacterium (assembly GCA_046758845.1). GTDB lineage: Bacteria > UBA8248 > UBA8248 > JACPRG01 > JBHIBA01. The sequence goes on along the minus strand of JBHIBA010000010.1, from coordinate 16,969 downwards.
CTCTGCATGGCCTGAACCGTGGCTTTGTCCAAGGAGGAGAGCAGGTTGCCGTCCTCGCCCTGGATTCCCTGGACGTCGGTCAGGTAAACGAGCTTCTCAGCCCGCAGCGCCCCCGCGATGTGCCCGGCGGCCGTGTCCGCGTTGATGTTGTAGAGCTGGCCGCTCTCTCCTACCCCCATCGGGGCCACGACGGGGATGAAACCGTTTGCGGTGAGCAGCTCCATCAGTTCCGGGCGCACTTCTCGGACCTCGCCCACCATGCCCAGATCCGGCGGCTCCCCCTCCCAGCCCTCGGGGGGTTCGATGTGGAGCTTTCGGGCCAGAAGCGTTCCGCCGTCCACGCCGGACAGGCCCACGGCGCGGCCTCCGTGGCCATTGATCCAGTTGACGATGTCCTTGTTCACCTTACCACCGAGGACCATGGAGACGATGTCCATCGTTTCGGGATCGGTCACGCGGAGCCCCATGACGAATTTGCTCTCTTTGCCCTGGCGTTCGACCACCTCTCCGATCTGGGGTCCGCCTCCGTGGACAATGATCGTGCGGATGCCGATGTAGTTCAGAAGCGTCACGTCCTCGGCGAAGGACTCCCTCAGCTCCGCCTTGTCCATGGCGGCGCCTCCGTACTTCACGACCAGGGTCTTGCCGTGGAAGCGGCGGATGTAGGGCAGGGCCTGGACGAGGACGTTCGTCTTTTCGCTGGCCGTGAGGTCCATTTCGCGTATCGATCCTGCGGGGAAGGGGGATTCGAACAAGTCATTATGGACCCGCCCAGGCGGGCTTTCAACTCAAATTAAGAGATAACCCTGGCGGACAGGTGCGAAATCTTCACAGGGGGGTTAGCCGTCCAGAAAAGGAAGAATCTCTTCCAGCCCTCGGACGGTCCGGTGGTGGGTTCCGGCCTCGGAGTGGGAGAGAAATCCCCCGGCTCGCTTGATCAGAATTCCCCGCCATCCGACCGCCTCGGCCGCCAGGACGTCTTTCGCCAGATTGTCGCCGACCATCGTCAGCCGCTCGGCCGGCAGGCCCAGTCGCTTCGCCGTCCACTGGAAAATCCGCGCGTCCGGCTTGAGCCAGCCGCGCTCAAACGAATAGCAGGTCACGTCGAACAGATCGGCGAGGCCGGTTCTTTGCAGGAATTCCAGGCCGAACGATTGGGTGTTGGTCAAAAGAGCCAGGCGGAAATTCGGGCGGAGGCGGCGAAGAACCGGCAGGGCGTCGTCAAAGAGGCGGACGGAGCGGTCGGCCCGCCCGAACGCCTCGACAAAGGGCGCCGGGTCCACCGGGGGTAGGGGAAGGATCCTCTCCAGGCGCCCCAACGCCTCCTCGATCCCCGCGACCGGCTCGGTCATATAGGCCCTCTCCAGCCAGTTCGGCCAGTCCGGCCGGCCGGCGATGCCCAGTTGCTTCGCCATCCAGATGATCGGGTTCGGGGAGGCGCTGTCGTAAACGAGGGTGTTCCATAGGTCGAAGACGACCCCTCGGCTTCTTTCCTCAACCATCTCGCTGGGCGGCTCAGAGGATGTAGCGGCTGTAGTCCTCGTCCTGGACCACGTCCTGGAGGCGCTGCCGGACGTACTCCGCATCGATGAGGACCTCCTGGCTGTCCAGGTCGGACGCCTCGAAGGAGACGTCTTCCAGAAGCCGTTCCATGACGGTGTGGAGGCGCCGGGCGCCGATGTCCTCGGTCCGTCCGTTGACGAGCGCCGCGAGGCGGGCCACCTCCCGGATGCCCTCGGGGGTGAATTTGAGCGCGATCCCTTCGGTCGCCAGGAGTTCGGTGTATTGCCGGATGAGGGCGTTTTTCGGCTCGGTGAGGATGCGCACGAACTCCTCTTCCCCCAGGGCCTCCAGCTCCACCCGGAGGGGGAAACGGCCCTGAAGCTCAGGGATGAGATCCGATGGCTTTGACATGTGGAAGGCCCCGGCCGCAATGAACAGGATGTGGTCAGTGCGAACCGGTCCGTACTTGGTGGGTACGGTTGAGCCTTCGACGATGGGGAGGATGTCCCGCTGCACCCCTTCCCGCGACACGTCGGGACCGTGGGCCTGGCTGCGGCTGGCCACCTTGTCCAGCTCGTCGACGAAGACGATCCCGGATTCCTCGACCCGTTCGACGGCTTCCTGGATGACCTTCTCCCGGTCGATGAGCTTGCCGGTCTCCTCCTCGACGAACAGCCGCAGGGCGTCGGGGACCTTCATTTTCTGAAGCTTCTTCTTTTCCGGCAGGATGTTTCCGAGCATCTCCTTGAGGTTGATGTCCAGGTCTTCCAGCCCGGCTCCCGGAAGGACACCGATGATGGGAGAGGACCGGATGGTGGCCTCGATCTCGATCTCTCGGTCGTCCAGCCTGCCGGCGTGCAGCAGCTCCCGGAGCTTCTCCCGCGTGTTCTGCCCGCCGGCGGTGCGGGGCGACGGGGCGGGCGGACTTTCCGGACCGATGTAGTCAAAACGTCGCCCTTCCGCCCCCTCGGCCGCCACGGGCTCCCATTGCGGCTCTTCCCGGACCTCTCTCTCACCCGGGGGGAGCAGGACGTCCAGCAGCCGCTCCTCCGCCCGCTCCTTGGCCCGGCTCTCCACCTCCCTTCGGTGCTCGGCCTCCACCGCGTTCTTCGAGGTCTCCATCAGGTCGCGGATCATGCTCTCCACGTCCCTTCCCACGTAGCCGACCTCCGTGTACTTGGTCGCTTCGACTTTGACGAAGGGACTCTTGACCATCCGGGCCAGACGCCGGGCGATCTCCGTCTTGCCCACGCCGGTGGGACCTATCATGATGATGTTCTTCGGGGCGACCTCCTCCCGAAGTTCCGGGCTGAGCTGACGCCTTCGCCAACGGTTCCGCATGGCGATGGCCACGGCCCGCTTGGCCGCTTTTTGGCCGACGATGTACCGGTCGAGCTCCGCCACGATCTGTCGGGGGGTGAGGTTTTCCATCTTAGAGCACCTCGACACGGATTTCCGTGTTGGTGTAGACGCAAATGGCGGCGGCCTCCGCCAGCGCATCCCGGACGATGGCTTCCGCCCTGAGTTCTGTGTGTTTGAGCAGGGCCCGGGCCGCCGCGAGGGCGTAGGCGCCGCCCGATCCGATGGCCACGATCCCGTCGTCGGGCTCGATCAAGTCTCCCGTCCCGGAGATCAGGAACGTGTTCTTCCGGTCCACGACGGCCAACAGGGCCTCCAGGCGCCGGAGCACCCGGTCCGTCCGCCAGTCCTTCGCCAGCTCCACCGCCGCGCGGGGGAGATTTCCGTGGTATTCCTCCAGGCGGCTTTCGAACTTTTCGAAAAGGGCCAGGGCGTCCGCCGCCGAACCGGCGAAGCCCGCGAGGACCTGGTCCCGGTAGAGCTTGCGGATCTTGGAGGCCCGGTTCTTCATGACCTGTTGCCCGACCGTGACCTGGCCGTCGCCCGCCATGGCCACCTCTTCTCCCCGACGGACGGAAAGGATGGTCGTCGAGCGGATCATCCCCCTTCCTTCTCCGACCCCTGCGGGGGGTCATTCCTTCGGGCCCGGCCGCCCAGAGCCCGGGGATGGGCCCGGTCGTAAACGGCGAACAGCCGGTCGATGGCCAGGTGCGTGTATTTCTGCGTCGTCGATAACGAGCTGTGGCCCAGCAATTCTTGGATGTCCCGCAGGTTGGCCCCCGCTTCCAGAAGATGGGTGGCCATGGAGTGCCGGAGGGTGTGGGGAGAGGCCTTTCCGCCCATTCCGATCTCCCGCAGATGCCTGGCCAGCAAATTTCGGACGCCCCGGTCGCTGAGACGACTCCCCCGGGCGTTGAGAAACAGGGGCGCGTTCGGCCCGCCCTCCCGCGGACGCAAAGAGGGGCGCGCCTCCAAGTACTCCGAGAGAGCGGACACCGCTTTGCTCCCCAGCGGAACGATCCGCTCCTTGGACCCCTTGCCCAGGACCCGAAGACTCCTCTCCGCCAGGTCCAAAGACCCCAGGGAGACTCCCACCAGCTCGCTCACACGGACGCCCGTGGAGTATAACACCTCCCACATCGCCCGGTTTCGCAGCTCCAGGGCGGGGGACTGCGGAGAGCGGCGCTCCGCAGAATCCAAGATCCGAAAGGTTTCGTCCACGGTGAGCGTCCGGGGCGCGCGGGACTCTTGCCTGGGCATCGGAAGGGACGCCACGGGGTCCGGGCCGGAAAATCCGTCCCGGCGGGCTTGGCGGAAGCAACTCCGAAGGGCGCTCAGCTTGCGAGAAACTGTGGAGGCGCGGTTTTTCCGTTTGTAGAGGTGGGCAACGTAACCCCGTACAGTCAGCCGGTCGATCTCCGCCAGTGCGGGATCGGGTCGCCCGCCGGCGCGCATGTACTCTTCGAAGTCTTTCAGGTCGCGGAGATAGTTCCTCAACGTGTGGGGAGAGGCGTTCTTCTCCAGGCGAAGGTGTCGCTCGAACGCCCAGACCGCGCCGCTCAGTCGAGCGGGAGGGTTTTGCGCCATTGTTCCAGGTCCTTCAAAGCCCGCTCCGCCACCCGGTGGCGGCGGTCTTCTCTGGAGCCCTTGTTCGGGGCCGGAGGCAGGAGACCGTAGTGGATGTTCACGGGTTGAAAATGGTTCGGGTCCGCCTGGGTGATATAAGCGACCAGGGTCCCGAGAGCGGTTGTGGCCGGAGGGGCGGGAAGGGTCCGGCCCCCGACTCTGGCCGCGGCGTTCAGGCCGGCGAGCAGGCCCATGGCCGCCGATTCCAGATACCCCTCGACGCCCGTGATCTGCCCCGCCACGAACAGGCGGGGAAGGTCGCGCATCTGGAGGCTCGGGCTTAAGAGCTTCGGGGCGTTCAGGAAGGTGTTGCGGTGGACGGTCCCGTAGCGGAAGAAGACAGCCCGCTCAAGGCCCGGAAGCGTTCGGAACACCCGTTTTTGCTCCGGATACGTGAGCTTGGTCTGAAACCCCACCAGGTTGTAAGCCGAACCGGCGGTGTTTTCGCGTCTCAACTGCACCACGGCGTGATAAGAACGCCCCGTGTGAGGGTCCCTCAGACCCACCGGCTTCATCGGGCCAAATGCCAGGGTTTTCTCTCCCCGTTCAGCCAGCACCTCGATGGGCAGACACCCCTCAAAGTATTTCGGCTCCTCGAAATCGTGCAGCGGGACTTTCTCGGCCTCCAGAAGGGCCTGGCGGAAGGCGCGGTACTCCCCTTTCTCCATGCCGATGTTCAGGTAGCCGTCCTGCCCTCCCTTTCCGTACCGGGAAGCGAAGAACCCCCTGTCGTAATCCAGGGTCTCTCCGTCCACGATGGGCGAGATGGAGTCATAGAAGTAGAGATATTCCTGGCGGGTGATTCGGGCCAGGTCCCGGGCCAGGCTTGAGGAGGTGAGGGGGCCGGTCGCCACGATGATGGGGTCACCGGGGGGAATGGTTTCGACTTCCTCCCGGACAATCAAGATGCGGGGGTGAGAATCAATTCGTCGGGTGACCTCCCGAGCGAAATCCTCCCGATTGACGGCCAACGCGAGCCCGGCCGGGACCCGGTGAGCGTCGGCGACTTGCAGTATAAATGAGCCAAGCGCGCGAAGCTCGGCTTTCAAAAGACCCGAAGCGGTGGTGAGGGCCTCCGCTTTGAAGGAGTTGCTGCAGACCAGTTCGGCCAGGTCGCCGGTCTTGTGGGCCGGCGTGCTCCGGACGGGGCGCATCTCGTAAAGGGCGACGTCCAGACCCCGCTCCGCCGCCTGCCAGGCGGCCTCCACTCCGGCGAAGCCCCCTCCGACGATGGTGACCGCCGCGGTCACGAATCCCGTTCCCGGGGGGATTCCCCTTCGTTGACCGCGCTGCCCGCCGCGGCTCCGGCCAGTTCCCAATCCTCGGGGAGCGGTTCACGGTGAGAACATTTCCGGTTGGGGCAGCGCAGCTCTCGCCTCTGCACCTCCAGGTACGGCGACTCGCAATCGGGGCAGCTTTTGGGATACGGACGGGACCACGTGACGAAGTCGCACTTTGGGTAGTTGGAGCAGCCGTAGAACAGCCTGCCTCTCTTGGAGCGCCGCGTGAGGATCTCCCCGTCGCACCCCTCGCGGGGACACTGAACGCCCGTGGGGAGGGGTTTGGCGTTTTTGCACTCGGGATACCGCGAGCAGGAGAGGAACGGACCGTACCGGCCGTTCTTGACGACCATGGGGGCCTCGCACTTCTCACAGCGTTGCTCAGTCTCGATGACGGGTGAGGGCTCTCGATTTCCAGTGCGCTCGGTGTAGCGGCATTCCGGGTAGTTGGAGCACCCGATGAACATCCCGTACCGGCCGGGTTTTTTCACCAGCTCCCCGCCGCATTCCGGGCATTTGCGGCCAGTGGGCTCGGGCTCGTTCAGCGTCTGCTCGGCCTTTTTCAGGTCCGCCTCAAAGGAGGAGTAGAAGTTTTTCAGGGTCTTGGTCCAGTTTTCCTTGCCTTCCTCGATTGAGTCCAGGCGGTTCTCCATCTCGGCGGTGAAACCCACGTCCATCAGGTCAGCGAAGTTCTTGACCAGGAGGTGTGACAACATGATCCCCAACTCGGTGGGATGCATTTGAGGCTTTTCCATCCGGACGTAGTTCCGGTCCGTCAGCGTGCTCAGGATGGAGGCGTATGTGCTGGGGCGTCCGATCCCCTTTTCCTCCAGGCCCCGGACAAGGCTCGCCTCGGTATACCGGGGCGGGGGCTGCGTGAGGTGCTGCTTGGGCGTCAGCTCTTCGCACCTCACGCCTTCTCCCTCCTTCAAGGGAGGCAGCGGGGGGGCCTCTTCCTTGGCGGAATCGTCCGCTTCCTCCTCGTAGACCCGGGTGAAACCGGGGAAGAGAAGGACCGAGCCCGTAGCCCGGAAAACGTATTTTCCCGATTTGATGTCCACCGATGTTTGTTCGTACTCGGCCGGGCTCATCTGGGACGCCACGAAGCGGTTCCAGATAAGGCGGTAGAGGGAGAGCTGATCTTTGGTCAAGTGTCCTTTGAGGGAGCCGGGCGTGCGGGCCACCGAGGTCGGCCGGACGGCTTCATGGGCGTCCTGCGCGCCCTTCTTGGACCGGTAGACCTGGGCTTTGGCTGGCAGATAATCTTCGCCGTATTCCCCCCCGATGAACTTCCTCGCCTCGGTCAACGCCTCCTGCGCGACGCGCGTGGAGTCCGTCCTCATGTACGTGATCAGCCCGACCGATCCCTCCTCGCCGACCTCCAGGCCCTCATAAAGCTGCTGGGCGATGGCCATGGTCCTTTTCGCCGTGAAGCGCAGCCGGCGGGAGGCCTCCTGCTGGAGGGTGGAGGTGATGAAGGGCGGGGAGGGCCTGCGCAGACGCCTTTTCTTCTCGACCTTGGAGATCCGGTACTCGGCTCCTTTCAGTTCCTCCAGGATCTCGTTGGCCCGCTCCTCGTTCGGGATATCCGCCTTCTTTCCGTCGTTCGGGATCTCCACCTTCTTTCCGTCGATCTGGTGCAGAATCGCCTTGAACACGGGAGGTTCTTCGCCGGACATGCGGGCGGTGAGGGTCCAGTACTCTTCGGGGACGAAGACCTGGATCTCTTGCTCCCGGTCGCAGACCAGACGCAGGGCGACCGACTGGACGCGCCCGGCGCTCAGTCCCCAATTGCGCAGCCGCCTGCCGAGAAGGGGGCTCAGCTTGTAGCCCACCAGCCGGTCCAGGACGCGGCGGGCCTGCTGCGCCTGCACCTTGTTCCGGTCGATCTCGCCGGGGTGCTCTACGGCCCGGGTGACGGCCTGACGGGTGATCTCATTGAAGGTGATCCGGTAGATCTTGGCCTTGGTGACGGGGCCGATCTCTTGTTGGATGTGCCAGGCGATGGCCTCCCCCTCCCGGTCGGGGTCGGGGGCGAGGAAGATGGCGTCGCTTTTGGCCGCCGCGGTTTTCAGCTCTTCCAAGACCTTCTTTTTGCCCTTGATGATCTCGTACTCGGGAAGGAACCCGTTCTCGACGTCGACTCCCAGTTTGTTGGGCGGGAGATCTCTCAGGTGCCCGACCGAGGCCGCCACGCGGAACTTCTTGTCCAGAAACTTCTCGAGGGTGGAAGCCTTGGCGGGAGACTCGACGATGACGAGGGGAGGGGCCATGATCAGTTCAAAAAGCTCGTGTTCTCGGACCGCAGGAATCGAATGAAATCGGTCTGCCAGTGCTGCTGCGACCGGTGGAAGGCCACGAGGAGCGCAATCGCCCGGAGGTCGTCGCGGGTGATTTCGCCCTCCACCAGGCTGAGGGCCCGCTGGATCACTTCCTCCCGCACGGAGTCGTCGATCATCCCCATCTGCTGGAGCTGAAGAAGATACCCGTAGGCCTCGGCGGAGAACGCCAGACGCTCCTCGTCGCTTAGGGCGCGGAAGGCCGTCCCCGAGGTCTCCCGCTCTTTGAGGCCGCTTTCGCCCCCCGGCGCGAAATGATGAAGCCAATGAAGGGCCTCGGAGATCTCCTCGGCCTCGAAACCGTGAGAGCGTAAAAGCTCGGCCAATTCCGGCTCGTAAAAGGCGAGCGAGTTTTCCTTCAGGAGATGCTCGACGATGAGGTTGACCATGTGAAACATCCGTTCACGCATCGGTTGGGGCTCTCCCGGATGGGGTCATGGATTGCCGGGCGCTATGCCCTGGCAAACACCTTGCCCGGATACTGGCGGATCAGTCCCTTCAGCTCCAGAGACATCAGCGCCCCCGATACATCCGCCGGGCTCAAGCGGCTTTCTTCGATGAGGCGATCGATCTGCTTGTCCTCTTCCGCGACCAGGCCGAATATCTTCGCCTCCGGGCCCGCCAAGAACGGCTCTGCCGCCTCCCGAGCCGCCGACTCTCTCAAACGGGCGACCCATTCGGGGGAGAGCTGGGCGATGACGTCCTCGGCCGTCTCCGTCAGCGCGGCTCCCTCCCGGATCAGCCGATGGGTCCCCTTGCTCCTGTCCGAATCCGCCGGGCCCGGCACGGCGTATACTTCGCGTCCCTGTTCGGCTGCGAGGCGCGCCGTGATCAACGCGCCGCTGCGCTCGGCCGCCTCCACCACGACCGTTCCCAGCGTCAGGCCGCAGATGATGCGGTTGCGCTGCGGGAAGTGGCGGGCCAGGGGAGGGTCCTCCAGGGGTTTTTCGGAAATTACCGCTCCTTTCTCGACGATGCTCTCCTGCAGCTCCGCCGCTTCGGGCGGGTAGACGCTCGCGAGTCCGCAGCCGGCCACGGCTACCGTCCGTCCGCCGGCCTCCAGCGCCCCCTGGTGGGCGGCGGTGTCGATCCCCCGGGCCATCCCGCTGACGATGGTGAGGCCCTTGTCCGCGAGCTCGCGGCCGATTCTCTTCGCCATCCGGCGCCCGTAGCTCGTGGGGCGGCGCGTCCCCACAACGGCGATGGACAGCCTCTCATCAGGGAGAAGATGACCCAGGACGTAGAGGACGGGAGGGGGGTCGAAAATTTCGCGCAAGGGGGCGGGGTATCCCTCGTCCTCCACCGTCAAGAGGGAAACCCCGAGACTTCCCGCGCGCTGGGTTTCCCTTTCCAGGGCGTCCTCCCAAGGGAAAGACGCCAGTCGCGCCGCCGGTTTGGGCCCAAGCCCGCCACGACGCTGCAACTCCTCGGCGCCCGCTTGCAGGACCTCTCGCGGATCCCCGAACGCAGCCCGAAGGCTTTGGACCTGGGTGGAGGAGAGGCCGGGCACCAGGTTCAGGGCGATCCACGCCTCTCGCGTCTGCAGATTCGCCAATCCCCCTTCTCCCTGCCCCGCGGTCCTTTGCGTCCCCGGGGGTTGAGTCGGCCGCATCGAGCATCCCTGCCCAGCGCTCAGGGGGGGTTCGCAGAATCGCCGGGTATATTTAAGGTTGTGCTTTGGGGGTGTCAAGGAAGCGCTTGGCGGGCGGCTCAAAAGGGGAAGACCTCGAATCCCTCTTGATGGAGGTCTTTGTCCGCCTTGACGACGACCTTGATGCTCAGCTCCTGTTCCAGGCGCTCCAGGTGGACGCTCTCGTCTTCGAGCAACAGGCCTGCGACCGAAGGGTGGGCGTTGACCTTGAGCTTGGCGGCTTTCGGCTCGTGGCTCCGGACCCGCTGGATTTCGCGAAGAATCTCATAGCAAACGGTGGTGGTGGATTTGATGATGCCCCGGCCGTCGCAATACGGACAGGGCTGGCAGAGGGTGCGGCTGAGACTTTCGCGGACCCTCTTGCGGGTCATCTCCACGAGTCCCATTTCGGAGATCTTGAGGATCTTGGTGCGGGAGCGGTCGGCCTTGAGCTCCTGGACCAGGGCTTCGAAGACCTTTTCCTTGTTCTCCTCCCGTTCCATGTCGATGAAGTCGATGATGATGATCCCGCCGATGTTGCGCAGCCGGACCTGGTAGACGATTTCCCGGACGGCCTCCATGTTCGTTTTGAGGATTGTCTCTTCCGGATCACGCTTGCCCACGAAGCGGCCGGTGTTGACGTCGATGGTGACGAGGGCCTCGGTCTGGTCGATGACGATGTAGCCCCCGGACTTCAGCCATACCCGCCGCCCCAGGGCCCGCTCGATCTCCAGTTCCACTCCGTGGGCGTCGAAGATGGGCTCCCGACTCTCGTGGAGGGAAATTCGCGGGGCCAGGTGCGGGTAGAAGTTCTTCACGAATTCCAGGGCCTGCTGGTGGACCTCCGGATCGTCGATCACCATCTGCTCGATGTCTTCGGTAAAAAGATCCCGGATCATCCGCAGCACCAGGTTCAGGTCGTCGTGGAGGATGGCCGGCGCGGAGAGCGAATCGCTCGTCCCCCGGGTCTGACTCCAAAGCGTCGTCAAAAAGCGGATGTCGCTCTCGAATTCCGCCTCGGACACTCCCTCGCTCACCGTGCGTACGATGTATCCGCCCCCGTTGTCCCGGAGGCGGCGGACCAGTTTCTTCAGGCGCTTGCGCTCGGCCTCGTCCTCGATCCTCCGCGAGACGCCGATCTGGTCCCCGGTCGGCATGAAGACCAGGTAGCGACCCGGAAGGGAGATGTAGGAGGTCAGGCGGCAGCCTTTGGTCCCCATGGGTTCCTTGGTGACCTGGACCATCACCTCCTGTCCGGAGCGAAGGAGGTCTTCTATGGGCTTGGCGGGGGCGCGGCGGGTGCGCTCCCGCCGATCAAACTCGATCTCCAATTCCTCGTTCTGCTCCAGAAATGGGTCGAGATTGTCCCGGTCCGCGTCTACGTCTGACACATAGAGGAAGCCGGCTTTGTCCAGGCCGATGTCCACGAAGGCCGCCTGCATTCCGGGCAACACCTTGGTGACCTTGCCCTTGTAGATGTTGCCGACAATCCCTTCCTCCAGCTTTCGCTCGATGTAAAGCTCGGTGACGATGTTGTTCTCTAGCAGGGCGACCCGGGTTTCCTGAGGTTCTGCGTTAACGATGAGTTGAGAGGACATGGCAGGTCGTTGAGGGTATGAGACGCCCAGGCGTCTGTATCTTACGGGCTGGACCCGGCGGCTTGTCTGCCTCGGGTCGATTCTCTGTTCTCACCAGGTTCTTCAGACGAGAGAACCGGTGAGTCAACCCAATGGGCGGAACCCGGCCCTTCCCGAGCTTCCCCTGAGCGGCGCCGCCCGATCCGCAATCTACACAGCGTTCCCGTCCCTTCCGTGAAACATAGCCTCTGCCTGCAAAATGTCAAGGCGTCCGGGCGGGGCTTCCGTTGCGGGCAAAAGCGGCGCATCGTTTCAGAAGCTGAATCGCCGCATCCGAACGTTCAAAAGCAACCCGATCCCCAGCAAGTTGATCACCAATGAGGAGCCGCCGTAGCTCATGAAGGGAAGGGGGAGGCCGACGACGGGAAGCAGGCCGGCCGTCATGGCGATGTTCAAAATGGCGTGCAGGCAAATGGATCCCACCAATCCCGCGGCCAGAAGGGTTCCGAAGGGATCGCGGGCGTGGTAGGCGATGCTCAGGCCCTGGAGCAGCAAAACGGCAAAGAGGACCAATAGAGAGAGACTGCCCAAGAAACCAGCCTCTTCCGCCAGGACCGCGAAGATGAAGTCCGTGTGTTGCGCCGGAAGGAAGTGGAGCTGGCTCTGGGTTCCGGCCAGGAATCCTTTGCCCATCAGACCTCCGGACCCGATGGCGATCTTGGCCTGCAGAGTGTGGTACCCGGCCCCGAGGGGATCTCCCCCTTGGATGGCCGCCAATACCCTCTCCTTTTGGTATCCCTTCAAAAAAAACCAGCCCAAAGGGGCCGCGGACGTCAGCCCCGTCGCCAGGATCAGGATCGTTCCGATGCGCAGGCCGGCCACCAGGATCACGGTTAGACCGATCAGGCCGATGACGAGGGCGGTGCCCAGGTCCGGTTCGCGGGCGACGAGCAGGACCGGGAACAGGAGAAGGGCGGCCGGTATCGCCAGGTCCCGGACCCGAAGCAGGTCGCTTCTTTCCTCATTGGAAAAATAATGGGCCAGCGCTATCACAACCGCCAGCTTGGCGAACTCGGAGGGCTGAAAGCGCATGGGGCCCAATTCCAGCCACCGCTGCGCACCGCCGAAGGTCTTGCCCCAAAAAGAAACGTAGATCAAAAGGAGCAGGGCGAAGCCGTAAATGAAGTACGCGTAACGCTGGATGAGCCGATAGTCCATCAGGAGCAAGAGGACGACGCCCGTCGCACCGACGCCGAACCAGAAGAGCTGGCGCAGGTAAAGTCTTTGAAAGTCAGCGCTTTTGGAATAGGTGGCGCTGTAAATCATCACGATGCCCGTCGCAACCAGGAGCAGGGTGACGGCAATCAGGCCCCAGTCCAGTTGGGAGAGTATCCGGCGTCCGGGCGTCAAGGGGTTCCCTCCCTGCGGGAGGTGATTCCGGCGCGCGTCGTCGGGCTTCCGGCCCGAACGCTCTGAGGATGGGCGTCTTCCCGGATACCGAGGTGGTGCGCAATCAGCTCCCGCGCAAGCGGGGCGTACCGGCTTCCGCCCTTGCCCGCGTGTTCCGCCAGGACGACGACCGCAATGGTCGGCTCCTCGTAGGGCGCGAACGCCACGAACCAGGCGTGGTCCCGCCGCAGGCGGTCTCCCTGGGCCTGTTCTTTGGAATCCTTGCGGTGTTTGAGCCGGACGACTTGAGCGGTGCCCGTTTTCCCCGCAACCTGGACGCCGGGGATCTTGGCCCGGAATCCGGTTCCGCGCTTTTCTTGGACGACGCCCCGAAGGGCCTTCCGGACGAACTCCAGATTCTTCCGTTTGACGGGCAGACGGCCGCGAATCTCCGGCAAAAACGTTTGAACGACGCTGCCGTCCTTTTCCTCGATTCGGCGGACCAGACGGGGGCGAAACAGAGTCCCGCCATTGGCCACGGCGCTGATGAGGACGGCCAGCTGAATGGGTGTGACCAGGTTGTAACCCTGGCCGATGGAGGCGGATACGGTTTCCCCGGGATACCAGGGCTGGCCGAACCTCTTCCTCTTCCACTCGGGGGAGGGGACGACCCCCGCCTTCTCCCCTTCGGACACGAGGCCGGTCGGGCGTCCCAGGCCGAAGGCGGAGGCATAGCGGGCGATGCGGTCGATCCCCAACTTAAGCCCGAGTTGGTAAAAATAAACGTCGCAGGATTCGACGAGAGCCCGATGCAGGTTGACGTTCCCGTGCCCGCCGGCCTTCCAGCAACGGTAGGACCGCCTGCCGAAGCGGTAAAACCCGGGGCAGAACAAGGTGTCCGAAGGGGCGATGGCGTTCTCTTCCAGGGCCGCGGCGGCCAGGACGATCTTGAACACCGACCCGGGCGGGTACTGGCCCCGCGTGGCGCGGTTCTGCAAGACCCGAAGGGGGTTTCGAATCAGTTTGTTCCAGTCCTTCGCACTCATGCCGTCGGTCAAGGCGTTGGGGTCGAACCGGGGGTTGCTGGCCAGGGCGAGGATCTCTCCGTTGCGGGGGTCCATGGCGATGAGGACGCCGGGTTGTTCGGCCAGGAGCTCCTCGGCCTTTTGCTGAAGTTCCACGTTCAGGGTCAGCACCAGGCTCTTTCCCGTCTTGGCCGGTCGCTCTCCGATCACCTTGATCTCCCGACCGAAGGCATCCACCTCGACCCACTTTCTTCCGTGAACGCCCCGCAGGACGTCTTCGAACTCCCGCTCGATCCCCTGCTTTCCGGCCATGTCGCCGGCCCGGTATCCGCGTCTTTTCTTCACCTGGCCTTCGGTCACTTCCCCCAGGTACCCGATCAGATGCGCGGCCAGGTCGCGCTCGGGGTACTCCCGCTGGGGGCGGACCTGGATCAGGACGCCGGGGAGTTGCCAGCGGCGCTCCATCACTTGAGCCACCGCTTCGCGGGAGAGGTTTTTCTGCACGACGATCGGCTTGAAACGGTTGCCCAGGCCGATCTGGGAACGGGCCCAAAGGGGATCAAGACCCGTTCGCTTTTGCAGATGTATCAGGGTGTCCGTCACGTTGGGGACCGAGTGGGGAATCAGTGCGAGATCAAAGGCGGGCCGATCGCCGGCCAGCACACGTCCGGCGCGGTCCTGAATCTTCCCCCGCAGTCCGGGGATGATTTTCGTCTCGATTCGATTGGTCTCGGACCGGCGGCGGAACTTCTCTCCCTGGATGACCTGGAGGACCCAGAGCCGGATGAGCAAGGCGCCCATCAGACAAAAGGCGCAAACCGCCAGCGCCCTCAGCCGCCGGTTGGGGTCTCCAGTCTCCGTCGGGTGTCGAAGCCGGCGCAGCTTGCGAAGATTCATCGAGGCCTCGCCAGCGGCGCCTCGCCCGAGATTCGTTTCAACCGCCGCAGACAGGCGCGGACCATCCAGCTCACGGCCGGGGAGCCCGCCGTGTTGAGCAGGACGACGATCCCCAGCGTCCCCAGCGCCTTCTGGCTCACTGGAGCGTCATAGAGCAGAGAGGCCGTACCCAGGTAGATGGCGGCGTCGAAAAGGGTGGCAATGGGAACCACGAGGATTTGGATGATCGGCGTAAGATCCCCCAGGTTGCGGTGAAGGACCCCCGCGGTGAAGCCGATGAGTCCTTTGGACAGGGCGTTTTGTCCCAGGAGGCTGCCCGAGAGGCCGTCCTGCAAAAGCCCCAGCGCCCAACCGTATCCCATCCCCGCCGTCTTCCCCCGCAGCAGCCCAAGGCTCACGACCAGAAGGAGGATCAGGTCCGGCTTGGCTCCGGCGACCTCGGCCACGAACTCGGCCAGCGTCGTTTGTAGGATAAGGATGGCGATAATCAGGCCGATGTCGTAGAAGACGATCATGGGTGAGGCTGCTGCTCCACCACCACGATGACTTCCTCCAATCGGGAGAAATCGACGGCGGACTCCACCTCGATGCTCTGGAACAGGTCCGTCCCGCTGCGATCCACACTCTTCACCACCCCCAAGAGGATGCCTTTGGGATAGATCCCCCCATACCCAGAAGAGATGATCTGATCGCTCACGCGCACGTCGGCTTCCCGGGGGACGTACTTGAGGTATCCTCTGGTGTTTCCGTTGGAGGAGCCCACGAACACCCCGCCCGCCCGCGTCCGCTGGATGAGGGCATCCACCGCGCCGCGCACGTCAGTGATGAGCAGGACCTGAGATTGTTGGGGAGCGACCCGGATGATGTGGCCTACGATCCCCTCGTGGTTCAGGACGGGAAGGTCTTCCCGGATGCCCCACTGGGAGCCTACGTCCAGGGTAACGGTCTTGGACCAATTGGTGGCGTCGCGGGCGATCACAGAGGCGGCCACGGTCTTAAAGGGCAATTGTTGCCGGAATTGCAGAAGGCGTCGCACCCGCTCGTGCCTGAGCCGAAGCTCCTGGTAAGCGGTCTCCACACCGCGCAGGCGTTGCACCTCGCCCTGGAGCTGATGGTTCGTCTTCCGCAGGCTTTCCACCGACGCGAGGTTGGAGGTCAAGCGCCGGAAGGCCGTCAAGGGCTTGTGGACCCAGGATTGCAGAGGACCAAAGGTGGCCACCACAGCCCGCTCGATGGGCGTGGTCAGGCCCTTGTGGCGCATTTGGAGGGTCATCAGGGTAAGGGAGAAAAGAATCAGAGCGCCAACTAGAATCAGGTCTTGGCGCCGATCCTTGAAATACCTCATGGATACGACGGGTCTCTCGTCCGGTGGGTTAGATTGTCAGTTTCCGCAACAGGTCGATTTCATCCAAGATTTTGCCCGTCCCCATGACGACGGCGGTGAGCGGATCTTCGGCCATGCTGATGGGAAGACCCGTCTCTTCGCGGAGCAGGATGCTGAGCCCCCGGATCATACTCCCCCCTCCGGCCAGCATGATTCCCTTGTCGATGATGTCGGAGGAAAGCTCGGGCGGGGTCCTTTCCAAGGCGATCCTGACCACATCCACGATGGCCTGGACGGGCTCGCTGAGGGCCTCGCGGACTTCTTCGTCGGTGATGATAACGGTCTTGGGGACGCCTGTGACCAGATCGCGCCCTTTGACCTCCATCGTTTTCCGGTCTTCCAGGGGATAGGCGGAGCCGATCTGTATCTTGATATACTCGGCGGTCCGCTCGCCGATGAGTAGGTTGTAACTCCGCTTGATGTAGTTGAGAATACCCTCATCCATCTCGTCCCCGCCGACGCGAAGGGACTTGCTGTACACGATGCCCGCAAGGGAGATGACAGCGATCTCGGTGGTGCCGCCGCCGATGTCCAGGATCATGTTTCCAGTAGGCTCCTGGATGGGGAGGCCGACGCCAATGGCCGCCGCCATCGGCTCTTCGACCAGATAGACCTCCCGGGCGCCGGCCGACTCGGCGGAGTCCCGCACGGCGCGGCGCTCGACCTGGGTGATCCCCGAGGGCACACACACGATGATGCGGGGCCGGACCAGCTTCTTCCGGTTGTGCACCTTGGTGATGAAGTGGCGCAGCATGATCTCGGTGATCTCGAAGTTCGCAATTACACCGTCCTTCATCGGACGGATCGCCTCGATGGAGCCGGGCGTGCGGCCCAGCATGGCTTTGGCTTCGACGCCCACAGCTAAAACCTGCTGCGTATCCTTGTGGATGGCAACAACTGAGGGTTCTTTTAGGACGATGCCTTTGCCTCGGGCGTAGACCAAGGTGTTGGCCGTCCCCA
>JBHIBA010000009.1:0-39026 GCA_046758845.1 Nitrospinota bacterium | reverse complement strand
GCTGCTTGCAGCTGGTGCTTCGCGCTCTTGATCCGTTTAAGGTGAATGAGCCTTTTGTACGGGGACTGGGCGCCTTTCGATCCCACCCCGAAGCACCCGCCACAAGATGTGCAGTTTGAAAAGGCTCGTCCGTCGAGCCATCAAATTCGTGACTCTTAGAAACGCGCCATACACAACCGGATCGCGGTGCGTTGCCCGGGCTACTTTGGCAAAGTAGGCATTCATCAGATCTGTGCCGGGGGTTTTGTTTCCCCGAGTCTCCGGGAAACGAAAATCCTGGCCCGCCGCCAATTGCCACGGGAGGTCCACCACTTTGGCCGCCCGCTTGAAGAACGCCTCCCACAGACCGTCTAACGACCCGCGACCGGCCAGGAGTTCGTCGAGTGCGGCCGCCTGCATGGCTGCCGAGCTCATCCCCTGCGCGTAGACCGGATTGAAACTGGCGATAGCATCCCCCATGACGAGGAACCCCCCCGGGAAGCGGGTTAAGTTTTCATAGTGGTGGCGCAGATTGGACGGGAATTTATGGGTGATGAAGTCGGTCAGCGGCTCAAGACGAGGAATCATATTGTAAATGTCCGGCGCGGCCAGGCTGCGCGCAAATTCCAGGAACCCCGCTTCGTTGGCCGGGGCGTGATTTCCTGCCCAGCCGGCGAGCGATACGATCCAGCGATCATCTTCCATTGGCAACATGACGCCGAAGCGCTTGTTATGCGGCGGTTCAGGCGCTATTAACACCAACTCCGCACCGACGAGATCACCGGGACGGCGACGGTAAATGCGACTGGTGTAGGCCACACCGACCTTGACGGTCTCCTCTTTGGGTCCGGTGTATCCCAACGCTTCCAGCCATTTGAGTCCGGCAGACCCGCGACCTGTGGCGTCAATCACCAAGTCGGCCGTAAGCGCTGCCTCTCGGCTTTTCTCAACCTGGTGGAGGGTCCGTACTCCGGTTACGCGGCCGCCATCGGCGGTCGTGAGCAACGCTGTGACCGTGGACTGGTCAAGCACGGTGACGTTGGATAGGGCGAGCACGCGGCGGCGAATCTGCCATTCGAGGAAGGGCCTGCTCATCAAGGCGGATGCAAGGCCGCTCTCGAATTGCAGCCGGTAGCCGCCGGAAGCATACCAGCGAAAGCCGGTTCCGATGTCGGTGACGGTGGCGCCACCGGCGCGTAAGCCATCGGGCAAGTCGGGAAAGTACCGGGTCAGCACGTCCAGCCCGTTGGCCAGCAGGCTGTGCGCGTGATGGGACTGAGGCTGTCCCTTGCGCGCTTCGGGCCGGTCATTGATTTTGTCGCGCTCGATGAGTGTGACCTGCTCGAAGTGATCGCTCAGCACCCGGGCCGCCAGTAATCCCGTAAAGCTGCCCCCAATGGCGATCGCCCGCTGTCTGCGTTTCGTTTTACTGTTGTTCATTTTGTTGTGTCCCTCAAGGAAGCGGCGGGCGACGGTATCCGGTAAAACGTCGCTTCACATTCGACGGTTTTGAATTGCTGCGGATGGACCCCGAAGGAGGCGGACGGACGGGTCCTGGGCGGGGAAAATGTCTTTTCCCAGCCCTCCGCAGTCCAGCTCAGGGCGCCGAGAAACAAGCGTCCGCTCACTTCACTCACTCACATTTCTGGGGTCGGGCGTCTGCTGCGTTAGGATTCGGGAGGCACAACCGATGTCTTGGCCGCCTTTTCATAGAGACGGATGAGCGTATTTATGTCGGCATCCGCGCCGTACTCGTTCACTGCCGCCTGGAAGATCTCGCGAACGACGTTTCCCGCGAGCATCGGGGTTCGGCTCTCTTGACCCAATTTGGTTGCCAAGCAGAGATCCTTGTGCATCAGGCCCAGGGAGAAGTCTTGTACCAGCCCTCCGGACAGGATGAACTGGGGGAAAGTGATCTCAGTGATAAAGCTCCGACCTGAGCTTTTTTGCAGGATACTGACGCACACATCCGGGTCGAGACCGTTCTTGGCGGCAAGGGTCACGCCCTCGAAGGCGGCCGCGCGGTTGCAGGCCGAGATGACGTTGTTGACCAGCTTCATGGTGTGACCGCTGCCCACGTCGCCGGTGTGGAAGATGTTGGGGGTGACGGCAGCGAACACCTCAAAGCAGCGGTCGTATAACTCCTTCGGTGCACCGACCATGATCGCGAGAGTCCCCTTTTCCGCACCCTGAGGGCCGCAGCTCACCGGCGCGTCGATGAGGTGGACCTTGTGGGCCCCGAGCCGGGCAGCCATTTTCCGCGTTGCCACCGGATCGCCCGTTGTCATGTCCGCGATCACACTGCCGGCGCCGAGGCCAGATAGCAGCCCGTCATCGTCGAAGATGACCGAGTGCACCTCGTCCGACGTGGGCAGGCAGGTCAGGACCAAGTCGCACGCCGCCGCGAGCTCCCCCGGGCTCCTGGTCGGCGCCGCCCCGGCCCGTGCGAAGTCCTCTACTGCCGCGGGTCGGAGGTCGTAGACATGGAGCTTTCGGACGCTCATGATGCGGCGCGCGATAGCGCCGCCCATGTTCCCGAGGCCAACAAAACCGACGTTCATCACCTCTCCCTCCGGCTCATCACCCTGCCGCCGTGGTTTCCACCCGAACTTCCTGGAACTTTGGCAACACGGTCTTGGCAAACAGGCGAAGCATCTTGAGCGTTTTCTCTGGACCGTAGTAGGGGGGGTAGTGCAGCACGAGGGAGGTCATTCCCGTCATCGATTGCAGCTTGCCCAGGCGGGCGATCACCGTCTCCGGCGAGCCGTGTAACAACGTGCTCTCTGTCAGGTCGTCGTAGTTCAGCTCGGCCTGCATGTCCTTCTCGGAGACGCGCCCGAGATAGCCCGCGGTCCCCCTCCCCAAGAAATGCTTCAGATGACGGATAATGCCCTCTTCGCTCTCCTCCTTGGCCTTGGCATCGGTCTTGGCGACGTAGACCCAGCGGGCGATATCGATGTGACCGAATGCGGGGTTGCTCTTCCATGGGGCCGGAGCCTCCTTCAACCTCTCCCGGTAGAAAGCCACCTGGCCCGCCAGCGTCTCAAACCTGGGAAGAGTGGAGAGCATCAGGCCGAAGCCGTAACGGGCCGCAATCCCGATCGATCGCTCGGTCCCCGCGGCCATGTAGAGCGGCGGATGGGGCGTCTGAACGCTGACCGGGAAAATTTCGCAGTCGCCGGCGACCTCATGGCGGAAGTACTTGCCGTCGTGGTGGACCCGGCGCTTGTGGAAGGCATTGAGGACGATCGGCAGCGCCTCTTCCTGAATGTCGTGGCGCGACTCGAAGTCGATGCCCAGACCTTCGAACTCATAGGGACGATAGCCCGAGCCGAGGCCTAAAAGGAACCGCCCGTTGCTCAGGATGTCCACGAGCGCCGCGTTTTCAACGATGCGCAACGGGTTGTGCAGCGGCAGCGTCATCACGGCCGTCCCCAGGTTGATCCGCTTCGTCTTTGCTGCCAGGTGGGCACTATAGGTAAACGGGTCCGGCATGATTCCGTACTTGTTGCTGAAATGGTGCTCGGCAATCCAGGCGGTGTCGTACCCCAGATGGTCCGCCTCCAGCACCTGCCTTGTGACACGCGCGTGGATGTCGCGGTGTGGATAAGGCTCAGTCGACGGATCCGGATGCGAGGTGAAAAGAATTCCAAACTTCATGGGTTCCCTCCCGAATTATTCAATTTCCCCCTGCTGCACCGACTACGGACACCCTTTGCATCCTCCGGGAACGGCGCCTTACATGGTTGGGGGGAACTCAGCTCCAACGGGTTCGGCGAGCGTCACCTTGGGCTGTAGGGCATTGGCGGCGGCCTGACCCCGCAAATGGTTGTTGAAGAAAACGCCGAAGTTCCTGCTTCCCTCGGCCTCCTTCCTCTCTTCAAGAACTCGGCGTAGGGGAAGAGCTTTTCCTGAGAGTTCAGGTCATTGTACCTCTGTTCGCCTGCGTCTTTCTCCCACCATTACTTTTTGATTTCATGTCGGAGCCGCTTGGCCCGGCAGCCATGTCTCATGGACGTGCAGCCATTTCACTTCGTTCGGCGTATCTGGGCAAGAGCGGAAAAGTGCTGTGCTAAGACGGCCTGTGGTTGCGCCGGACAGCTGTTGCCATTCCTGATAGGTGACCAGGCAGATGTCTCCTTCCGTTCGACGGCATTGGTAGTCTTCGATCCAGATCCGGAAATTCTTTGCCGCTTCGCAGTGGACACCGTGGGCCGCCTCCAGTTGATCGCATAGAGGCGCCCGCTTGGTCAGCACACCGTCAGGGCTGATGATGACAAAGCCGTCTGAGATGACTTTGTCGAAGCGCTCAAAGGCTCGGGGCGTTCGAGGTTGCGCCCCGGTCATCCACTCGACGAAAAATTGGTGCAGTTCGAAAATTTCCGCTTCGCATTTCTTCTGCATGTTCCATTCTCCCATTTCGCTTTTCGGGCCGGATTTCTCCTGGAGGCCGGAGATTGTCAGGTCGGGACCGGGCTACCGACTGGTCGGTCTTCCGGGGAAGCCCTTCCATGACTTCCGCCGAACCGTGGCCCGAAACCTCGTCCGCACCGGCGTTCCCGAGCAAGTCGCTATGAATACCACGGATACCACCGGACACGAGTCGCGTTCAGTGTTGGAGCGCTACAATTTTGTCAACGAGGCGGATCTGGGAGAGGCCAGCGCCCGCCTTTCGGACTACGTAGCCTCGAAACCCACAACCCCGACCATCGTGCCTCTACAGGATGCAGCGGGAGGTGGTCGCCACTAATTTTTTGTCCAGAACGCGGACAGAAAGCGGAAAAAAGAAGGGGCGACCGATGGCCGCCCCATGTATCTCGTCGATTTTATGGCGGGGTTGACGGGACTTGAACCCGCGACCTCTGGCTTGACAGGCCAGCGTTCTAACCGTCTGAACTACAACCCCGCTCGTGCATCTTTCGCTTGGTGGGCGGAACAGGACTTGAACCTGTGACTTCCGGCTTGTAAGGCCGGCGCTCTTCCAACTGAGCTATCCGCCCCAATCATCAGGCTCGCACAATATATGGCCCCAGACGAAGGAGCGTCAAGCCCATTCTTCTCACTACGCCCCCCAGGGCGGCCGGAGTCGTGAACGCTTCCCCACGAAGCGGGGTCCGACTTTACCGTATCAGGAAAGGCGTTCTTGGGCCGGACCGGGCTCGGTGATAAGATTCCAACCGGACTGAGGACCGATTTCTTCGATGGGCCTGGCCCCACTTCGCTGAGACCGTCATGGCGCTGGACACCAGTGGTCGCGAGAGCTAGATAAGACCCCAGGGCCTTCGGCCGGGGGATAACACATTTTCCGAAGTTTTGTTGTGAAACGAAGCCCGCTTCTTGCCGCGCCGGTCAAATTCATCGCAATTCTGTGTGTCACCTTATCATATTCAGGCCCTGGCCTCGCGCCCCCCTCATGGGCAGGAGATAGGGTTCGGGCCGCCCTGGGGCCGTCGGTGACGACGAAGATGATCGCTCTTTACCTGCGGGATTCTGGCGTCTGGAAGAAGAGAGGCCGCCGGGCCGGCGTCGATATTGAGGTGAAATTCTCCAGCGACGCTCAATTGCGTCTGGCGCAAAAAGAGGCGGAGGCCGTCTTGTTGAGCACCATCGATGTGGCCCGTCTGGCCGTGGAGGACGGCCTGGAGGTGGTCATTTGGGGAAAGGATTCCACTTCCTATGAAGCGATGTATGCGCGAGCGGATCGGCCGGGGGAAAATCCGCGGGTCTTCAAGGGGATGCGGCTGGTTCATCCCGGCTGGAATACGCGGGCAACGAGAATCGGACAGGTCGTCTTGGCCGCCGTCTGGGGATTAAACGCCGAAACCGATTTCCAGGTCCAAACCGCGCCCTGGCGCATTGGTCCCGAAAAACTCGTTGAGAAAGAAGCCGATGTGGCAATCAACGCCATGCCCTTCGTCTTGAAGCCCTTACATAAGAAAAAATTGCGGAGAGTTGGGAAGAGCTTCGCCACATACTGGGGCGAACGAATGGGGAACGGCCGGCAGTTGGGCGGGCTTTTCTGGACCGCTTGGCGGAGCTGGGTAAGTCATGAAGACAAAGAGGCCCGAGCGCTTCTGTCGGCCTGGGCGGAAGGCATGAGGTACGCCCATCAAAGGACCGAAGAGTGGGCGCAGACCTATCTCCCCGCTGCCGTGCGCGGGGCCACTAAGGACGAGGCCCGTTTCTTCGCTCGGTGGTTCCGGGAAGAGCGCCCCGTTTACCGGATGCCCTATTTGTCGGCCGAGGACGTCAGGGATGAGACGGCGTTCTTGAAGCTGGCAGTGGCACAGAAACTTGTGCGGGCGATGCCGAAAAATTCTCTTTGGCAAATGGTCCGTCCCTGATGATGCTCATGGCTTCGACGGACGGGAGGGTCAATCGGCCCGCCGCGGGAGAGCCCGGCGACTTTGGACTGTCCAATTGATCTCTTGCGGCCCATCTGGTAGTGTCCAAACCCAGAAATCACGGAAGGCGCGATCGTGAAGCTGCGCAGGAAAAGGTGGCCCGAAAAGGGTGACCCTGTCTGTTTTTGTTAAGGAAGGAAGCTCATGAAAGACGTGGTGGTTGTCGGGGGTGTGAGAACGCCGGGCGGAAGATTCGGCGGGAGGTTGAAGGACGTGCCGGTTCCCGAGCTTGGTTCGCTGGTGGTCAAAGAGGTCGTGGACCGGACCGGCATCGACCCGGAAGCCATCGATGAGGTGATCTTCGGCAACGGGTGGCAGGCCGGCGTCGGGCCGAACGCCGCCCGTCTCGTGACCGTCAAGGGAGGGCTTCCGGATCGGGTTCCCGCTTTCACGGTCAACAAGCGCTGTGGTTCGAGCTTGAAGGCCATCGCTTTGGGCGCCCAGGCCATCCGTGCGGGCGACGCCGAAACGGTCCTCGCCGGCGGCGTCGAGAACACCAGCCGTGTCCCCTACGTCCTTCCCGGCGCGCGTTGGGGAATGCGCCAGGGGCATGGCGAGCTGGTAGACCTGACGCATAAGGACGGGTACGTCTGTCCCCTGGCCGGGGAGATCATGGGCAGCACGGCCGAGACCCTGGCCGTGAAGTACGCCATCAGCCGGGACGAGCAGGACGAGTTCGCGTTCCAGAGCCAGAAGAAGGCCCTGGCCGCTATCGAAGACGGGTGTTTCCAGGACGAGGTCGTCTCGGTTCCACTGAATGGAAACAGCAAAGCTCCGGACCTCTTTGAGGTGGATGAAGGTCCGCGCAAGGACGTCACGTTGGAGAAGTTGGCGAGGCTGAGGCCGGTCTTCAAGAGAGACGGAACGGTCACCGCGGGCAACGCCTGCGCCCAGTGCGATGCGGCGTCGGCCGCGGTCCTGATGTCGGGTGAGCGGGCGAGGGAGCTGGGCGTCAGGCCCATGGCCCGGGTCGTCAGCTACGCCAGCGCCGGCGTGGACCCGAAGGTCATGGGAATCGGGCCGGTCCCGGCGGTCCGCAAGGCCCTGCAGAAGGCGGGTCTCAGGCTTGAGGACATCGACTTGATCGAGCTGAACGAAGCCTTTGCGGCACAGGTCATCGCCGTCGAACGCGAATTGAAGTGGGAGCGGGAGAAATTGAACGTTCACGGGGGGGCCATCGCCCTCGGCCATCCAGTAGGGGCCACCGGGGCCAAGATCAGTGTGACCCTCCTTCACGCCCTCAAACGGTATGACAAAAGCCTCGGCCTGGCGACACTGTGCATCGGAGGAGGGCAGGGAGTCGCGGTCATTTACGAGCGCTTGAATTGAACCCGTGACTGAGGAAGCTTTGAATGCCGGTGAATCACTTGTTTGTCGTCGGAGCGGGCCGGATGGGCGCGGGGATTGGCCAGCTGGCTGCCCAGAAGGGAATCCAGGCCACGCTGATGGACGTCTCCGACGACCTCGCCCAGGCGGGCAAGGACCAAATCGCAAAGTCCCTCCAGGGCCGGGTGGAGAAGGGGAAGCTGGCTGCGGAGGAGCGGGAGGCCATTCTCGCCCGAATCACCCCGGCCAGCCGGCTTTCGGCCGCGTCGGCGTGCGACTTCGTCATCGAGGCGGTCGTCGAGGAAATCGAACTGAAGAAAAGGGTGTTCGGAGAGCTTGCCGAAGTGGTCCGCGACGATGCCGTCCTGGCCAGCAACACGACGGCGCTATCCATCAGCGAAATGGCCGCGGCGACCCGGCGTCCCGACCGCCTGATCGGGATGCACTTTTTCAATCCTCCGGTGATCATGAAACTGGTGGAGATCATTCCCGGCATGGCCACTTCCCCCCGGACGGTGGAGGCCAGCCGCGATTTCGCGCTCGCCTTGGGAAAAGAGCCGGTGGTGACCAAGATCGAATCCCCGGCGGGCATCGTCAGCCGAGTCCTGGCCGGCCTGCTCAATGAGGCGGTTCTGGTCCTCGAAGCGGGGGTGGCATCCGCTGAGGACATTGACAAGGCCATGAAGCTGGGGACCAACGCGCCCATGGGCCCTTTGGCGCTCCTGGACCTCATCGGCCTGGACGTTCACCTGTCCAAGATGGAAACCCTTCACCGCGAACTCGGCGACTCGCGTTACCGGACGCCCTACCTGGTCCGCAAGATGGTCAAGGCCGGGCGCCTGGGCGTGAAGACGGGAAAGGGCTTCTACGACTATACCGAGTCGACCGGCGGCAAGAAGGCCTGAGACATTGCGAACTGCTGGCGCGCCGTCGATCCGCGCCGCTCGGCTTGCGCCGGATGTCCGATGGATTTCGACCTGACACCCGAGCAGCGAAGCGTCTGGGAGGAAATTCGCTCCTTTGTGGACGAGGTGCTCGCCCCCGCGGCGGCCGAGAACGCCCGCCTTCACCGTTTCCCCAAAGAGATCGTCGACCGGTTGGCGGAGCGCGGATTCTTGGGAGGCCCGATTCCCGAGGAGTGGGGGGGACGCGGGTACGACTACATCTCCCACGCCCTCGTGGCCGAGGAGATCGGTCGCGGGTGCTCTTCCATGAGAAGCACGTTCTCCGCCCATCTGTCTCTGTGCGCCCTCCCTCTTTACACCTGGGGCACTCAGGATCTGAAAGGGCGCTATCTGCGGAAGATGGCCCGAGGGGAATGGCTCGGCTGCATGGGCCTGACCGAGCCGGACGCGGGGAGCGACGTAGCCGGGATGCTCTCCAGCGCCGACCTCCGGGGGGTCCACTACCTCCTGAACGGCCGGAAGATGTGGATCAGCAACGGGGGCGTCGCGGACCTGGCGCTCATTTTTGCCAAAACGGACAGGACTCAAGACGCGCGGGGGATCACCGCCTTTGTGGTCGAGATGGACTGGGAGGGTTGCTCGGCGGAAGAAATCCACGGAAAGCTGGGCCTTTGGTCCTCCAACACGGCCGAATTGATCTTCGATGGGGTCAAGGTCCCGGTGGAGAACGTCCTGGGCGAAATCGGCGGGGGATTCAAGGTGGCCATGTCCAGCCTGGACTTCGGTCGCTATACGGTGGCAGCCGGTTGTGTGGGCTTGGCCAGCGCCTGCCTGGACGCCGTCAGAGATTACGTGAGGGATGGTGGCGCGCCGCTTCTCAGGGCGCGGCCGGAGATCCGAGAGACGATCGGAGAGATGGCCCGGGACATCGATGCGGGCCGTCTTCTGGTGCTGCGCGCGGGACACTTAAAGGACCGGAGGGAACGAAACTCGCGGGAAACGAGCATCGCAAAATACTTCTGTAGCGAGTTGGCGAACCGGGCGGCGACGCAGGCCATGCAGATCATCGGGGTGGAGGCCAACTCGGAAAGATACCCCGTTGAGCGCTACCTGCGGGATGCCAAGGTGAACACCCTGTTCGAAGGAACCTCGCAGATCCAGAAGCTCATTGTGGGGGCTATAGAGCTCGGGATCCGGGCCATCAGTTGAGTGGCCGCCGCGCCTAACAGGGAGAGAGTCCGCAAGTGCAAAGGGTATTCGCTTTGGCTCTGCTGTGCCTTTGGGTCGTGGCCGGGTGCGGTTTTTTCAGCGGGTCCTCCTCGAAGGATGCGCCCCCTGCGACGGACGGTTCAGGCAGGCCTGCGGACCCCCTTGTGGTGACTCGGAAAGAGACGGGTCCCTGCCCGTCGTTCCTCCTGTTCAATTCCAAGCGGTCCCGTATTGAGGGGATCTGGCTGGCCCACCGGGCTCTTCCTTTCAGGATGCGTGTGGGCGGAGAACAACTCCTGCTGCCCGGGCTTCGCGACGTAACCGAGGTCCTGCTCGTCTTGGACGACTGGCAGATGGCCGCTTGCAAGTCGAAGGAGCAGGCGAAAGGCGAGGAAGGGGGCGTCATCGAGCGGAAGCTGGCCCGGGTCGATGATTACCTTCGTGCCTTTACGCTGGTGCTGAGCGCCCCTTACGCCAGAGTGGACGAAGCGGAGGCGGCGATCCGCGAGTGGGTCCAGGAAGTCCGGGACCGCCTTCTGAGGGACCTTCTGCGGGGCTCCCGTTGAGTCCCGCGAAAAATGCTGAGGGGGCCGAACCCACGCCCAACGCAAGGTGGCTCGGCCGTGAAGGTCATCGACCCGCGCATCGGGCAATCACAAGGTATTCACAGAGCGCCTTACAAGACAGTTCCCGGGCCGACCGCCGGTCGTCGCGAGTGCCGCGGGGGGGTTCTTCCGTGAGAGGCCCCCGCACGCTCACCGGCCTTTGTGTGATTGTCCGATTTTCCCCTCACTGAACCTTGCAGGAGCCCGTGTGAGAATCCTTCTCAGCAACGATGACGGGATCAATTCGGCCGGATTAAAGGCCCTTCACGACGCCCTGAAGGACGAACACGACGTTGTTGTCGTCGCCCCCGACCGAGAAAGGAGCGCAGTGAGCCATTCGCTCACCCTGCATCGGCCCCTGCGGGTGAGGGAGATCACGCGGGGGTGGTTCTCCGTCGACGGAACCCCCACCGATTGCGTCCATTTGGCGCTGAACGGTCTGCTCGCCGATCCGCGTCCGGAACTGGTGGTGGCGGGCATCAACATGGGGGGAAATTTGGGCGATGATATCACCTATTCGGGGACGGTGGCGGCGGCCATCGAAGGGATGCTGCTGGGACTTCCCTCCGCCGCGGTCTCGCTGGTCTCCCAGGGGCCTTTTGAGTTCGGTCCGGCGGCGGAATTTGCTGCGTGGCTGGTCAGGAAGGTCGAAAGTCAGGGATTGCCCGAGGACACGCTACTCAACGTCAATGTCCCCGACCTTCCCTCCGACCGGATCCGAGGCCTCCAAATCACGCGGCAGGGAAAAAGCACCTATGGAGAAGCTATTGTCGAAAAGGTTGACCCCAGGGGCCAGACGTATTTTTGGGTGGGAAGCGGGAACCCCGAATGGGTCCGAAGGGGGGACACCGATCTTGACGCCGTCCACGAGGGGAGGATCTCCGTCACGCCCCTGCATCTCAACATGACGAACGAAAAGGCGTATCAAGAGATGTTGAAATGGTCCTCCTGAGCGAGGGACGGCCCCCGTTCCCCACCGATTGGTCTCCGGAGACCAAACGTTGAAATTTCCCTTTTGGCCCAACGGGCGCCAGCGCAGAGACGGCCAGGATGACGCGAATGCCTACGCGACGGAGCGGGAGCGTATGGTGGCCGAGCAGCTGGTCGCGCGAGGGATCACAGACGAACGCGTCCTGGAGGCGATGCGGCGCGTGCCCCGACACGTCTTTGTGGAAGAGGCCCTCCGCTTCCGGGCGTACGGAGACCACCCGCTTCCCATCGGCGAGGGACAGACCATTTCCCAACCCTATATTGTCGCCCTGACCCTCCAGGCCCTCTGCCTCCAGGGCACCGAGCGGGTCCTGGAGGTGGGGACGGGTTCGGGCTATCAGGCGGCGGTCCTGGCAGGGTTGGCCGAGAAGGTCTACACGATTGAGCGTCTGAAGGTCCTGGGGGCTCGCGCCCGAGATGCGCTGGACTCGCTGGGCTATCACAATGTGGTCGGGCGCATTTCGGACGGCAGTCTCGGCTGGCCGGAAGAGAGCCCGTTCGATGCCATCGTCGTCGCGGCCAGCACGCCCGAAGTCCCCGCTCCCCTCAAGGAGCAGCTCGCGGTGGGCGGGCGGATGGTCGTTCCCGTCGGAGAAGCCGATGAGCAGGTCTTGCTGCAGATGGTGAAAGAAGACGGAGACTTCAAGGTAGAAATGCTGAGCCCTTGCGTCTTCGTGAAGCTTCTGGGAAAACACGGCTGGCAGAAGTGAGGCGGGGCTGGCAAACCGCGCGAAGAATGATTAGATTGTTAAGGGATCGATGGAAAGTCATTCCGGAATCGGGGCGTAGCGCAGCTTGGTAGCGCGCTTGCTTCGGGAGCAAGAGGTCGGGAGTTCAAATCTCCCCGCCCCGACCATTCCCTCCTCCAAGAATCCTTGAAGCCTTATTCTCGGCGATTTCCCCATTTGCGGCAGAAATTCATTCGTAGACACGTCCCCCGTTTTCACGCGGAACTTGAGCGGGGTGTACTCGGTCAAGATGTCCACGGTCCGGTTGGTAGTTTCAACGCCCGGAAAAGGAGAGAAGGGATGCCCCGAGAATATTTCAAGGGTACTTGGCAGGAAGATTACTCTTTCTCTCCCGCTGTCGCGACGCGGGGCGGGAAAATCGTATGGCTGGCCGGTGTCGGTGCGGAAACTGACGATGAAGGCAACTCGCTTGCAGGCAAGTTCGAGGAACAGGTGCACACGACTTTCCGAAGGATCGGTCAGACTTTGGAACGCGCGGGCGGAAAGCTTCAGGACATCGTCACCATGACAGCCTTCATTCTTGATGTGCGTCACGTTGACAACTTCGTGGGAGTCCGAAAGCAATACTTCCCCGAGGGATTTCCTTCGAGCGCCCTGATCACTGTCGCGGGATTCGCGCATCCCGATATGATGGTGGAAGTTCAGGCGATTGCCGTGGTCGAGGAGTAAGAGGAGCCATTCGGCCCAGGAATGGATCATCGTCGACGGTCAGGAACTTGTTGTTGCGTTTTGCCTCAATCCCTCATAGGATTGGCGTTAGCCGAACAATGGAATATGGGAGAGGGATTTCTCTAGTCTGGGGGGGACTGCGTCAGGGTTCCATATTGTCGCTGCGAGGACTGCGTCAAGTTCGGACCCCTGACAATTGTCCCATCAGCGAGAGGAGGGTGAACGATGTGCTTGCTGAAACGTTCCGGTGGGGTTCTGATCGTTTTGGGATGGGTTCTATCCCTTTTCGCGGGAGGCGCAACAGCGGAACCCATTAAGGTGCGTATGCACCAGGCGTGGATTACGGGCGGAAAGTACGCCCCCATGTATGTCGCCTTGGAAAAGGGGTGGTTTGCGAAACGGAATCTGAAGCCGACCATCAGCCGAGGTTATGGCTCCGGTCGAGAATCAAAATCGCTTTGGAAAAAACAGTCGGACTTTGCGTTCGAGGTGGACTCGACCGTGGTGATTCGGGCGCGGGCCTCCGGGGCCAAGATCAAGGAAGTCGGAATGATCTACGGGAAGTTCCCCAACACCATGGTTTCGGTCATCGACCCGAAGACCGGAAAGCCACGCGTCCCGACCGTCAAGGCCTTGGAGGGAAAGAGTCTCGCTTTTTCCGCCGGGTCAGTCCACGACGCCCTTTGGCCAGTCTTCGCCAAAGAGGCCGGAATCGACAAGAGCAAAGTGAAAGTCGTTTACATGAAGGGCTCAGAGACGTATGTGCCGGCCCTCCTCGCAGGCACCGTGGACGCCACTTTCGGCTTTTACGCCTCGGAGGACGCCGTGGCAGCGATTGCGGCCCGAAAGGCAGGCAAGAAACTTCACTTTGTCTCATGGAGTAAGGCGGGTCCGAGGTTCGCCAACGTCTACGCCAATGGCATGATCGTCCGGGAGGAAGACATCGAGAAACGGCCGAACGTGGTGGCCGCCATGGTTCAGGAAACCTTCCGAGGGTTCGCGTACTGCATGGATCATTTCCAGGAATGTGCAAGAATTCTTCTCAAGCATCACCCGGTGCTCGATCCCGAGACGACCAAGGTGCAATTAAGCCAGATCCTCGACGCCGTTCAGAGCCCCGAGGCCATCGCGAATGGGTTGGGGTACATGAAAAAGTCGAAGATGGAGTACACAACCAATCTGGCCAACGAGCTGTATAAGCACGATCCCCCCGTTCGGGTGGAGGACGTGTACACCAACCAGTTCATCAAGAAGATTCCCCTGCCGGCCAATTTCAAAAAGTGGAGTCAGCTATAAGCTGGAAGATCGCCCCCTACATGTTCAACAAGACCTCTCGGTCTCAGCGGAGACTCGGGCGTGGGCATGGAGAGCCCACCCCGTTCTCTCGTTTTTCGCCGCGTCGCAACGCGCTCAACCCGAGAGTAAGGAGCCAATTTATGGCACAGAACGCTCGTTAGCTCCGCGTCGACTGAGGAGAGCCGACCATGCCCACGAGCATGAAAGCCGTCGTCATCGAACGACCGGGACCGCCAGAGGTTCTGAGGCTCCAGGAACGGCCCGTGCCGAAGCCGAAGCCGGGCTGGGTGCTGATCCGGGTCCGCGCCTTCGGGCTCAACCGCTCCGAGCTGTTCACTCGGCAAGGCCACTCGCCCGCGGTCACTTTCCCGCGTATTCTCGGGATTGAGGCGGTGGGAGAAATCGTGGCCGCTCCGGGCACCGAGTTATCGCCGGGCCAGACCGTCGCCACGGCTATGGGAGGTATGGGGCGGCAGTTCGACGGTTCCTACGCCGAGTACACCTGCGTTCCGGCCAGGCAGGTGCAAACGCTCGACACGACGCTTGACTGGCCGACGCTCGGTGCGCTTCCCGAGATGGTCCAGACCGCTTGGGGCTCCCTCCACACCTCTCTCCAGGTACGATCCGGCCAGACCCTCCTCATTCGCGGTGGCACGACCTCCGTGGGACTAGCGGCGGCGGTCCTGGCGCGGAAACACGGTGTCACCGTCGCAGCGACGAGTCGTCGCCCGGAACGTGAACAGCTCCTCCGCGACAACGGCGCGGATGCTGTCTTCGTCGACACCGACAGCATCGCCGAGGAAGTCCGACGCACGTTTCCCGCTGGAGTCGACCACGTTCTGGAGCTCGTCGGGACGAAAACGCTGCTCGACTCCCTCCAGGCCGCCAAGCGTCACGGCGTCGTCTGCCTGACGGGGATGGTCGGCAACAAGTGGGACTTCGAGCGCTTTGCGCCAATGGAAGCCATTCCGACCTCCGTCTGCCTGACAACCTACGCAGGCGAAGCCGAGGATTTCGTGAGGACTCCGCTTCAGGAGTTCGTCAGCGAGGTCGAAGCCGGGCACAGCCGAGTGAAGGTCGGGCGAGTGTTTAGCCTTGACGAGATCGTTGAAGCGCATCGCGTGATGGAAGAGAACCGCGCCGAGGGGAAGCTCGTCGTCCTCACCGGATAGGCGGCTGGGAGCCCGGTCTACGGGACCGAGACCACGTCGAAAACGCGGCCTGCGAGTTCGCGTTTCCCGGGCCTCTTTCATTCAGGGCTGGGCGGTCATGGTGAAGAGGGAAGTCCTCGCTGGAAACCTGCTATTGATCAATCCGGTCTAAGATACGTTTGTCTGAATTCTCTCGGCGTTGGGGGCCGATTTGACCTTGGCTCTAGGAATCCGAGTGGGTCGGACGCAACCAAGAGAAAACCGGAAGATCAAGCCATACCCGCGTAAAAATGACCCTTGGGTTCTGAAGCCTTACAGTAAGCGTTTCTTCGGCTACCGGCCTGGTGTGTGTCTGCGTTCGAGATACTCTCCCCCCGGCTCTCCGGCCACGACCCGTCCGTTTTCCACGACCGTCTCGCCCCGCAGGAGAACCCTTTCGGGCCTGCCCCGGATTCGCATGCCCTCCAGGAGCGATACGTGAAGGAGGAAGTCCCGGTTCCGGAAGGTGAACACTCGGTCCGGGTCCAGGATGACGATGTCGGCGTCCGCGCCCACACCGATGTGGCCTTTCCGGGGAAAGAGACCGAATGCGCGCGCGGGATTGTAGCTCGATAACGCGACCAGCCGTTCCAAGCTGAGCCTCTTCCGTTGAACCCCGTCCAGCAGGGTGAACAGGATGGTCCCCGAGCCCGGAAGTCCCGAGCGCGCGGCCCAGATGTCCTTCTCTTTATTCGTGAATTGTTCTTCCATACCGGTTGAGGCGATGTGGTCGGAGCCTAGGCAATCGATGCCGTTCCCGCCGACCGCGAGCCAGAGGGCCTCGCGGTCCGTCTCCCATTTGATCGCCGGGTTGTACTTGGCGAGGGCGATCCGGCGGTCATCCCGGTTCACCAGCAGGTAGTGGGGGCAAGTCTCCCCGATGACGTCCACGCCCTTTCTTCTCGCATCGGCAAGGATTCTCGGTCCGGCTCCGACGCCGATGTGAACGATATAGAGCGGACAACCGGTCTTCTCTGCGTAGAAGCAGGCCCGCGCGATCCCCTCCTCCTCGCAGATGTGAGGGTGCGCGTCCGTCCAGACCGCTCCGTCCATGCGTCCCTGTCCCCGGAACTCATCTTCCAGGAACCATCCGATCTCCCAGTTCTCCGCGTGGACCACCGCCCGGGTCGGGGGGCCGAGGGCGGCAACGATCTCGAAGGCCCGGACCAGGACTCCGTCATTGAGGGAAAAGATCGTCGGATAGAGCTCGCGCTCCAGTCCCGAGAAGAAAAACTTGAAGGACGAAACCCCGTGAAGCTCGAGCAGGTCTTCGATTTCGGACAGGGCCCCCTTTCCGTTGATGATGGGCTGAATGCCCATATCCACGTAGGAATGGGCTTCGATGTGGGGTTTCCAGCGCTCCATCGACTCCAGCGGTCCCCGGGGGCCGGACGCGTAGTCCAGGTAGGTGGTCACCCCGCCGAGGACCTTCCTCCGCGTCTCGTGGCGGAACGCCTCGCCGTTCTCCCAGCAGCTCTGCATGTGTCCGTGGGGGTCGATCAGCCCGGGGAGAAGGAGCTTCCCGCCGGCGTCTATCCTCCGCTTCGCCGCCAGGCGGCCTGTGGAGAGGACGGCGATCCGCCCGTCGCGAATCCCCACGTTTACCGCAAAGCGGCCGGTTGGGGAGACGACCGTCCCGTTGAGGATTGCGGTATCGAGCTTGTTCGTGGGCATGGGTTCCTCTGCCCGCAATGGAGGTCCAACCTCAGGGTGGAAGCGCGTCAGCCCCTTATCCGGCCTCCTTGATATAGGGAATCCCATCCTCAGCGGGGGGGCGGGTTTTCTTCATCGTGCCAACCAGGGCGAGAATCGTCAAGACATAGGGGAGCATGACCGGGAGCTGTTCCGGGATGGGGACCTTGAGCGTATGGACACGGAATTGCAGGGCTTCCGCTCCCCCGAAAAGGAGCGCCCCGATCAGGGCGCCCGCCGGGCGCCATCTGCCCAGGATGACAACGGCCAGCGCGATGTAACCCTTCCCCTGCGTGATGTTGTCCACGAAGACATGGACGTGGCCCAATGAGAGAAACGCGCCGCCCAGGCCCGCCAAGGCCCCGCTGCCGATGACACACCCGTACCGGATCGCCTGGACCGGGATTCCGACCATGTCGGCGGCCCTCGCGAACTCTCCGGTCGCACGGACGGAGAGCCCCAAAGAGGTCCGAAAGAGCAGGTACGTGAGGGCCACGACCAGGAGGACCGTCAGGTAAATTAAGAGATTGTGGCGAAAGAGGAGAGGACCCAGGAATGGCAAGTCCACAAGGTAAGGGATGGAAACGGCGTCGAAGGGAGGTGTCTGGGTCTTGCTCGCCCCGCCGATGCCGAAGACAATCCGAAGGAGAAAGCTCGTCAATCCCAGGGCGAAGAGGTTGAGGATGATGCCGGTCGTGATCTGATCGGCGAACAGGGAGATGGCGAACCCCCCCAGGATCAACCCGAGAAGAGCGCCCGCGAGGATACCCAGCAGGACCCCGAACCACAAATTGCCGCTCCACAGGGCGCCCGCCGTGGCGAAGAACGCCCCGACCAGCATCATCCCTTCCAGGCCGATGTTCAACACGCCCGACCGTTCGGACAGGATGCCCCCCAGCGCCGCCAGGAGCAAAGGGGCCGCGAGCCGGATGGCCGCCGCAAGGAAATCCCCTCCAAACAGTTCCGCGATCATGGGGACCTCCCCGTCAGGTTCCGCAGGTGCGTCAGGATACGGGGGGCGGAGAGTGCCAGGACGATCAAGACCGGAAGGGACTCGATCAGATAGATGATGGCGGCGGGAACCCCCGTCGCGGCCTGGATGGAGTCCGCCCCCGCCTGCAACACGCCGAAATACAGGGCGGCGGCCAGGATGCCAAAGGCGTTCGCGCCTCCCAGGAAGGCCACCGCAATGGCCGTGTACCCCCATTCGTACGACCAGTCCTGCGCCAGGCGGAATTGAACCCCCAGGATCTCAACCGCTCCGGCCAAGCCAGACAGGCCCCCGCACAGGGCCAGCGAGAGCGTGATCCGCCCTGAGGTGGGAATGCCGATCTGCCGCGCGACGGAAGGGTTTTCTCCGATGACGCGGAATTCATACCCCAAGGTCGTCTTTTTCAGAATCACCCAGACCGCCGCGACCAAAAGAAGGGCCATCCAGAAACCGGCATGAAGCTGGGTGCCGGGAATCCAGCGAGGCAGCTCGCTGGATTCCAGAATCCGCGCGGTCTGGGGGAAGACGGCGTCCTCCATTCCCATGGGGCCCAGCACAAGATAAATGACGCCGTAAATCGCGATGTAATTCATCATGAGGGTGGTGATGATTTCGCTGGCGCCGAACCGGGCGCGGATGTAACCGGGAATCGCGCCGTAAAGCCCCCCGGCCAGGAAGCCGGCCAACAGAGAGGAACCGGCGTGGACGATGGGGGGGCCTCCTCCGAAGATCCCCACCGCGACGGCGGCCGCGGCCCCCACTTGAAGCTGTCCCTCCGCTCCGATATTGAACAGGCCGCACCGAAAGGCCAACCCCACGGACAGTCCTGTCAGGATGAGCGGAGTCGCGCGGACCAGGACGATCCCCACGGCATAGGGGCTGCCGAACGCGCCGTCGAGGAGGGCGCGGAGCGCCACGAATGGGCTCGCGCCCACCAGGCTGACGATCCACCCCACCAGGACCAGGGAGATCCCGGTGGCGGCCATCGGCAGGCCGACCTGGAGGTTGAATCGGTTGAGGTTGGCGGACATGGCGGCGATGTTCCAAATCGGGTAAACGGCTCAGGGATTGCCTGAAACGTGGCCGGCCATGAGCAGGCCGATCTCGTCCCGGTTGGCGTCCGCCTTGGAGAACACAGCCCGGATCTCGCCGGCGGACAACACGGCGACGCGGTCTGAAAGGCTGAGGATCTCCTCCAGCTCCGTGGAGATGAGGAGAATGGCGGTTCCCTGTTCCCTGAGTGTCAGAAGGAGTTCATGGACGAATTCCGTCGCCCCGACGTCCAGGCCGCTCGTCGGCTGCGAGATGATCAGGACGGCGACCTTGCGGGAAAGGACCCTGGCGAGAAGGACCTTCTGTTGGTTTCCGCCCGATAACTGCCGGAGGCGGGAATCGAGCCCGCAGCCGCGAATCCCGAATCTTTTCATCAGGTCCGAGGAAAAGGATCGAATCCGCTCAAAGGACATCCAACCGATCTGACTGATGGGGCTTCGGCGATAGCTGTCCAGGATGAGGTTTTCCTCGACCGTGAAATCCGGGACCAGGCCCAGCTTCTGTCGGTCGCTCGGGACGAAGCCGATGCCCAGGTCGGATCGGGCGCGGAACCCGAGGCGGGTCAGATCCAGACCTTGAAAGAGGATTCGCCCCGACTCCAACGGACGGATGCCGGCCAGCGCCTCCGCCAATTCCCGCTGTCCGTTTCCGTCGACGCCCGCCAGGCCCAGGATCTCTCCCCTGAACAGTGAGAGGGAAACCCCCCGAATGACGGGAAGGGACAGGTCGTTCAAGACTGTGGTTTCAGACGCCGTAAACACCTCTTCGGTTGAGGCGGGCGTCCCCTGGACCTTGTGGGCGCGGACTTCGCGGCCGACCATCATCCGGGCCAATTCGGCTTCGTGGGTTTCCGCCCGATCGACGGTATCCACCCGCGCCCCGTCCCGCAGGACGGTGATCCGGTGACTCACTGTCAGGACCTCCGGGATCTTATGGCTGATCAGGACGATCGAGGTTCCCTGTTCGGAGAGGCGGCGCAGGGTGTCCAGCAGGGGCTCGACCTCGAGGGGCGTCAGAACGGAGGTCGGCTCGTCCAGGATGAGTATTCGCGCCCCCAGGAAAAGGGCCCGGATGATCTCCACCCGTTGCCTCTCTCCCAGCGATAGGTGTTCCACCCGGGCCTTCGGATCGATCGCAAGGCCGAACCGGCGAGAGAATTCCTCGATTCGCCCTTCGGCCTCTGCCAGCCGGATTGGGCCGATGTGGAAGGTCTCCAGACCGAGCAGGAGGTTTTCCGCAACCGTAAAGGTCGAGACCAGCATGAAGTGCTGGGGCACCATGCCGATCCCGAGCTTGATAGCGGCCTTGGAAGAGTGCAGCTGAACCGGACGGCCGTCCAGAAGGATCGACCCGGAATCCGGCCGGTAATGTCCGTACAGGATGCTGACAAGGGTGGTCTTGCCCGCCCCGTTCTCCCCGAGAAGGGCGTGAATCTCTCCCGCCTGGAGGGTAAAGTCGATTCTCCGGTTGGCCACCAGAGAACCAAAGGTCTTGGTGATAGCCTCCATTCGCAGAAGAGGGTCACCCGATTGTTCAGGACGGCCCTTCAACGCTTCTTGGGCTTATACATGACGTTGCGAATCTTCAGATCGCCCGAGGCGATCTTGGCCTTCACGCCGTTGACCTGCTTGCTGACGTCCGGGGGAACCGCTTTGTGAAAGCGCGTGAGATAGATGTCTCCGTTGCTGATGTTCGCGCGGTAGACCTTGGCTTCGAGCTTGCCGCTCTTAAAGAGTCGGCCGATTTCGTCGTACCCCCTTCGAAAGTCGAGGATCCCGCTGGTGATGACGTGTTGCGGGGCGCGTTCGCTCTCGTCGGAAAAATTCCCGATGGTCCACACCTTCTTTTGTTTCGCCGCCTCGAAGATGCCCCATCCGGTGATGTTGGAGGTGTGGGTCAGCAGGTCAGCCCCTCGGGCCACCAGCTGGAGCGCAGCTTCCTTGCCCTTGGCCGGGTCGGACCACGATTGGACCCAGATTACGTCCACTTGCGCTTTCGTGTTGACCGACTTGACGCCGTCCATGAATCCGCCGAGCAGCCGGGTGATGGACGGGATAGGAATCGGCGCGACGATTCCTATCTTGTTCGATTTCGTCATCAGGCCCGCCAGCGTGCCCTCCAGGTAGCCGTATTCATTCCAGTTGAACGCCCAGCCGGCCACGTTCTTCCGGCCACCGGTCGATCTTAAATCCGAGAAGATGACGAACCAGGACTTGGGAAATTCACGGGCCACTTCAATCGCGGCGCCCCCATACCCGGCGCTGTGAGCGATGATCAGCCCGTATCCCCGCGAGGCGTAATCCCGCATGATCTGGCTGGCCTTCGCGTAGGAGGCCCGCTCCACAACGGAGGTCTCCATCCCGTACTTGTCACCCATGGCCTTGAAGGCCTTGTAACCCTCAACGTCCCAGTTGCCCGATGTGGCGACGGCCGTGAGGAGGAGCACCGCCTTTGTTTTCTGCGCCCACGTCACACTTGGCAGCAGAGCAACCGACAGGAGAACAGCGAGCACGAAACTGAGGATGCGTCTCATTTCTCACTCCTTTCGAACGTTTCTGGCCATCGGATTTCAAGGGCAGACGATACGGATCGAGCCAAACCCTCGGGGGGCGGGATCTCTGAGTCGTACGAACGAGATTTCCCCCTCTCTCCGGGATCTCCCAGACATTCGGCGCCTTGTCATGCTGCCAGCCTTGCTAAACGTGAGTGTACCAGTCTACCACTGGCCGTGTATTTGTCCCACATGTGATTTCCTTGTTCTGACAGGCGAGACGGTTGAGAGGAAGGGGTGTCTGAAGAGATTGGATAGGTTTGCTCGTTTGGAGGCCGAAACCGGTCGCTGGACAGATTAACACTACTGAGGGTCCCCTGCGACTCTTCTGGTTGGTCGAGCCGCCTTGGCCCGAACTACTGACAGGGACTCATCGGGGCGGCAGGTCCCCAGCGAGGTGTGGGGGCGCACTTCCTCGCAGGTCTTTCGTCCCCCTGTGTCTCCCGATGTCCCGGCATTAGAAAATCTACAACTCGCCTGACAATAAATGGTTACACCTACATTCCCATAAAACACTTTAGGTTAGAGAAATGTGGCGAAGAGCACCGGCAAAGGCGCCGCGCTTTTTCTTTCCTTGGCCTCTTGTCTTGCACTTAGCGCACTGTGAGGAGCTTCCCCATTATGATGCCGGGTCCGAAAAACGGTCGTGACCTTTGCCTGGTGAATCGCCTCTCGGAAGGTGAGCGCGAAAGACGCCGACTTGAGAGTATTCATCTCCAACCGCAACTCGGCCGGCACGCAAGTGCCCAAAAAGCGCCCCCCGCAGAAAACAAATGCCGGTCAACTCGTCTTCCAGATTGACAGGCCGTGGGCCCTTGCCTAGAATTTCGGACGTTTCCTGGCTTTGGATTCGCCCGTGAGATCACCTGGGGTATCGCATTGAAGGTCCTGCAAGTGGGGCTGGGCGGCTTCGGCCGCAACCACCTCGACGCCTGGGCCCGCCTGGGCATGGCGGACTGTCTCTACGTGGCGGACCTGAGGTCCGAGGCCTCCGGCCTTCTGCGGCGCTACCAGATCCCCCCTGTGCGGTTCACCTCCGACTACACGAATTTCCTCGGAGAAGTCGATGTCGTTGACGTGGTGACGCCCTCTGACAGCCACTTTCCTCTCTGCCGGGAAGCCCTGGAGGCGGGCAAGGACGTCTTCGTCGAGAAACCCATCACCGTCAAGACCGAAGAGGCGATCTCTCTGGCCTCCGTAGTGGAGAAGACGGGCCGGGTCCTCCAGGTGGGGTATTACTACCGGTTTCACCCCATTTCCCGATTCATCAAGGAGCAAATCGACTCGGGCGCCCTGGGGGAGATCCGCTACGTGGCGGGGAATTTTCTGGGCTTCAAGCGGGCCCGGAACGACGTGGGTGTCACCCACACCGACGCCATCCATTTCCTCGATCTCTACAACTGGTTTCTGGGACCGGCGAAGTGCGTTCTGGCTTCGGTCGTCCGGGACCACTTCGGGCGGGGTCTGGAAGACACATCCCTCGTTGTCCTCGAGTACCCCGGTGGGGCCATCGGCCGGGTCGAGTCGGGTTACATCCAGCCCGGCAGATGGAATGATAAAGTGGTCCCGAACGCCATGACCACGAAAGACCTCTGGATCATGGGATCGAAGGCCACCATCGTCGCGGACTTCGAGGTGGAGGAAGTGACGGTTCACGACGTGCGCCACGAGCTTCGCGGCGGCACCTGGACCGCGGTCCGCGGGGCAGGGCGCTCCCCGGTGGTGGGCGCGGCGAGCCCGCTCGACCAGGTTTGCCTGGAGTTGGAAGCCTTTCTCGATTCGGTCCGCACGCGGGAGCCGCCCGCCGCGGGGGCGACGAACAGCGGGGTGCACCTCGCCAAGATCATGGACGCGATTTACGAATCCAACCGCCAACGGCGGGCAATCCCTTTGCAACCGGAGGGCGATTGTCGAAGAACAGGGCTCGTGACTTGAAGGACATCACCCAGCGGGACATCGAGAACAACTTTCCCCTGGTCGCCCGGCGCGGTGGCGGCCAGAGGAGCATCGTCCGCGTCGGGGACGTGGAGATCGGCGGAGAAAAACTGGTCGTCATAGCGGGGCCTTGCACCGTCGAGAACCGGGACCAGCTCCTTGACATCGCCCGCCACGCCCAGGGGAGCGGCGCCGCCCTCCTCCGGGGGGGAGCCTACAAGCCGTTGACCTTCCCGTACCGGAGCGAGACGACGTTTGAGCTTCGCGAAGAGGGACTCGAGCATTTGCGAAGGGTGCGGGAGGAAGTCGGGATTCCCGTTGTGACCGAGGTCACCGACGTCCGCCTCGTCGGCAAGGTGGCCGAGGTGGCCGATATGTTGCAGGTCGGGGCGAGGAACATGCAGAACTTTCCCCTGCTGGAGGAACTGGGCAAGAGCGGCAGACCCGTGCTGTTGAAGCGACACTTCGGCTGCGGTCTGCGCGACTGGCTGGGGGCGGCTGAATATGTCTACTATCATGGGAATCCGCAGGTGGTTCTCTGCGAGCGGGGCGTCGTCGCCCCCCACACCCACGAGCCGACCTCCCGGTTCGTCGTGGACATCCAGGCCATCCCGGCCGTGCATGCCTATTCGCACCTGCCCATCGTCGTGGACCCGAGCCACGCGACCTTCAAACGCGCTTACGTGCCTTCCATCGCCCGGGCCGCCATCGCGGCCGGCGCTGACGGTCTCCTCGTCGAAGTCCACCCGCAGCCGGAGAGGGCGGCGGTGGACCCGCTCCAGGCCCTCAGCTATGAGGTGTTCGACCGGCTCATGGGCGAGCTTCGGGCGATTGCCCCGGTTGTCGGCAGGACCCTTTAGGCTCCGGCGCAAAAGGAACCCCATGGCGAGCGATCTGGCCGACATTCAGGACTGCGTTTCCAATCGGCTTCCGAAAGAGGCGGAAGAGGTTTCTTGGCTCGCGGGCATCGTCGGGGATCGTCCCTCCCAGTACGCCAAGAGCCCGGCCATCTGGAATCCCACTTTCCGGAAGTTTCAGATGGACGCCTTCTACGTCCCCTTCGACGTGGAGGAGGCGAGACTCCCCTCCCTGCTCGAGGCCCTTAAGGCCCACCCACGCCTCCTGGGCTTCAACGTCACCGTCCCCCACAAGATGAGAGTCATCCCGCTCCTGGACGACCTCGAGCCGAAGGCGAGACGCATCGGCGCCGTCAACGCCGTCGTGCGCGAGGAGGACGGGCGGCTCGCCGGATACAACACGGATGGGCAGGGCGGGATCGACAGCCTGACCCGGGTCCAGCCGGGAGCGCCCGAGGCCTTTGTGCCCAACCTGCATGGAGCGAAGACGCTGCTCATCGGCGCAGGAGGCGCGGCGGCCGCCCTGGCGCACTATCTGGCGGAGGAGGCGGAGGGGGGAACGCTCTTCATCGCGAACCGGACAGAGCCGACGGCCGAGTCGCTGGCGGCTTCGGTGCGGGAGGCGGGAGGCCACGCCGAGGCCCTGGGCGAAAAGGACATCGCCCAGCTCGCCCCGGACGTGGACTTGATCGTGAACGCGACGGTCAAGGGCCAGGCGGGCGTCCGCCAGCTTTCGGGGGGCCAAGCCACCTGTCTTGAGCCGTATTCATCTCTGGCCCCGGCGAATCCCGCTTCCCTTCCGGGGCCCGCCCAAGGGAAAGAGAACGAATTCTATGCGGCCTGGTGGGACCGTTCGTGGCGGGATGTCTGCGAGAACCAGAGAATCTCCTCGCAGCTGGACGCCCGCGTCCCCGCGCACGTGTGCTTTTTTGACGCCATCTACGCCCCTCAGGAAACGGTGTTCCTGCGGCACGGCCGGCTGAGCGGCCACCGGACGTTGAACGGCAAGGGGATGAACGTCTGTCAGGCCGCGGACGGCTTCTTCAACCGCGTCATGGCGAGTTACCTTCGCAAACAGGGACTCTTCAATTCCGCAACCTACGCGGCCATTCGCGACTTCATGTATGAGGTCTGGTAGGGCGCCCTTCCCGCATCT
This sequence comes from Nitrospinota bacterium, assembly GCA_046758845.1. GTDB lineage: Bacteria > UBA8248 > UBA8248 > JACPRG01 > JBHIBA01. The sequence continues at coordinate 13,469 of JBHIBA010000009.1, read as the reverse complement.
CCCCCCTGGTAGATTCTCTCGCGACAGTTCCCTTCGGGAGTAGCGCCGAACATCCTTTCTGAGCGGCTTTTTCGCCGATTTCAGAAACGGCCAGCCCCGTTGCGGCCTCCGAACTTATTGACAATCAATGCAATTCGGTTTATTTCTAGGAACCTGTGAGTTCTTGTGACCAGAACGCGAAGGCTCTGAACCCCGTACGCCCTACCGTACTCCCCGCCCCATACCCCCTCCGTCCAGCGGGTTTCTGGCGCCCGAGCGAGGTGTTCGATTGACAACGGCCGTGAAACCGATCCTCGGGGTTATCGGCTCGGCCGACCCTCCGGAAGAGACTTATGATTTAGCCTGCGTCGTCGGACGCAAGATCGCCGAGAGGGGAGGGGCCCTCGTCTGTGGCGGCCTCGGAGGGGTGATGGAAGCCGCTTGTAGGGGGGCTAAAGAGGCCGGCGGACTTACCATCGGCATTCTTCCCGGCGAGAGCGCCCGCCAAGCCAATCCCTTCGTGGATGTCCCCGTCGTGACGGGAATGGGCTTCGCGCGTAACGTCATCCTGGTTCGGACCGCCCATGCAATCGTTGCCCTGGACGGGAGCTACGGGACGCTATCGGAGTTGGCCCACGCATTGCAGATGGCCAAGCCGGTCGTCGGCCTGAGGTGCCGAGTCGCTCCCCCCGGGGTGCCCCAGGTGGAGGACCCGGAGGAGGCGGTGGCTTGGGCGTTTTCTGCATGCGTGGGACCGGAGATTGGGAGAGGAAGCTGATTCGGAACACTAAAGGACTGTGAGGGGACAGGGAACAAGCGCCCGGCGCACCGCTTGGGCGTGGGTGGCCCTCGTCTTCCTTCTGGGGGGATGTTCGGTCGCCGGCCTGCTCCGCTCGCAGGGCGTGTACCACACCATACGTCCTGGCGAGACGCTGTATCGGATCTCCCAGACGTACGGCGTTGGGCTGAACGCCATCGTCAAAGCCAACCACATCGCGGACGCCCGGAGAATCGTCGCAGGGACGAGGCTCTTCATTCCCGGCGCGAGGAGGGTGTTGCAGGTTCGGCCTCCACGGCGCAGGGCGAACGGGCGGACGGCTTCCCTACCGGGAACGCCCGCGTGGCCCGGGCGAAAAAGGGAGGCTCGGCCAGCTCCCCCAGCGCAGGCTTCCGTTGGCACGCTGATCATTCCCGCCGAGGTGGACTTTGTCTGGCCGGTCAAGGGCCGGCTGACCTCTCCTTTCGGGAGGCGGGGAAGAACGAAACACCAAGGCGTCGATATCTCTGCGCCGACCGGGACCCTTGTCCGCGCAGCCGAGGACGGTATCGTGATTTTTAGTGACCGAGGGCCGGGAGGGTACGGGCTCATGGTAATTTTGCGTCACCCCAACGATTTTCATACGATCTATTCCCACAATCACAAGAATCTTGTCAAGAAAGGTCGAAGGGTCCGGCAAGGGGAGCCAATCGCTCTGGTGGGAAGTACGGGTCGGGCCAGTGGGGCGCACCTTCATTTTGAGATTCGTAACGGGACAGAGCCGAAAGACCCGCTCTTCTACTTGCCGTGAGGGGCGCCTGGGATGCCCGGGGAGGAAAATGAATGCTCGGTATTGAAGACCTGAAGCGGATGATCCGCGACATTCCGGATTTTCCCCGGAAGGGCGTGATCTTCAAGGACATCACAACGCTTCTGTCCAACGCGAAGGCCTTTGCCACAGCCATCGACCTGATTGGAGACCGTTACATCGACCAGAAGGTGGACCTGGTGGTGGGCGCCGAGGCCCGCGGGTTCGTCTTCGGCGCGGCGCTGGCCTACAAGCTCAACGCGGGGGCCATTCTCATCCGGAAGACCGGAAAGCTGCCTTACCGGACCGTGAAAACCCTCTATGAGCTGGAGTATGGAACGGACGAGTTGGAGATCCACGAGGACGCCATTTCCGAGGGAAACCGCGTGCTGCTGGTGGATGATCTGCTGGCGACCGGGGGAACGGCTTCGGCTGCGGTCGACCTGATCAAGAAGCTCAAAGGCGACATCGTCGGCCTCGCCTTCCTCATAGAGCTCACCTTCCTCAAGGGCAGAGAGCGCCTGACGGAGTTCGAAGTTTTCTCTCTCATCCAGTTCTGAGGCGGATGCCGTTTTGGGAACCGTGGGAGTGTTGCGGAGGGAAGGGATAGAATTGACAATCTCATCGCCCTGAGCGTGAGTCGGCGACTCGCGTGCAGGCTCTCAGGAGACCCCTCGAATCTTTGACAAGGTTCGGCCGAATCCATAAGATGGTCGCCTGAACACGCCAGTCCAGCACCGTCACGCGCGAGGGTAGGAGAATAAGGATCTCTCTCGATACGTCTGCGTTTGAAACCTGGCCGGTTCATGGCGGGAGAATTGCGGCATGATCGTCGTCGCCAACCGTATTCCGGTGGCCAAGGGCCACGAGGAGGAATTCGAGAAGCGGTTTCGGGATCGCGAAGGCCTGGTAGACAAGAGTCCGGGCTTCATCCGAAATGAAATCCTCCGGCCGGTGAAAGGGGATGCCTACATCGTCAAGACCTACTGGGAGGACCAGGCTTCCTTCGAGGCATGGACCCAGAGCGAAGCGTTCCGCGAAGCCCACTCCAAGCATCCGCCCAAAGAGATGTTTGCCGGCCCCAACGTCTTGGAAATCCACGAAGTCCTGTACACCACGGACGAGCGATGACGCGAAAGCAAGAGGCCCGGCCGGAGGCCAAAGTCCGGAAGTATATGAGCGAGAATGTCGTTACGATCCCCCTCGGCGAGACTCTCAAGCTGGCCGAAGACATTATGAGTTTGGGCCATATCCGTCACTTGCCGGTTGTGGATGCCGGCCTCCTGGTCGGCGTGGTCAGTCAACGGGACCTCCTTCGCGCCTCTCTGACGACGCTCCTGGAGCACAGCAACGTGGATCGGGAACTCTTCCTGGAGTCGGTCCAGATTTCAGAAGTCATGACGCCGCTGGCCCGCACCATTTCTCCGAATGCGCCGATTGCGGAGGCGGCACGGCTGATGCTCAAGCACAAGATCGGCTGCCTTCCCGTAGTCGCGAAAGAGGGAGAAAGAGAAATCGTCGGTCTGATCACCGAGACCGACGTGTTGCGGGCATTCCTGGACCAGCTCGGCCCACGCTCCGATTCTCGCTGATCCTTCCTTCCTTCGCTTGTCCTTCCCTCCATCCCGGCCTCGTTGACACGGTTTCGGGGCAGTGTTAGAAAAAGGCCGTTCGCCTCGCGATTCTTGGCAGCAGCGGCAAACGCCCAGGCGTAGCTGGCCAGGGACGCGCAGGAGAGTTCTCGGATGAGCAGAAAGTTGGGAAACGAAATTCCGGCTGATTTCCGGGAGAAGCTCGGTTCCGACGACTTGTCCATGCTGGAGGGACGGGCCATCCTCCTTCTGAGCGTGGATGAGGCGGGCCTTCCCCATCCGGCCATGCTCTCCTACCGGGAAATGAGCTCTCCGGAGGCGCGAACCATCCGTTTCGCCCTATGGAAGGGAAGCACCACCGCCAAGAACATGCGCCGAGACCCTCTGCTGACCATCGTCGCGGTAGATGAAGAAATGAGCTACTATCTCAAGGGTCGGGTTTCCGTCCTCCGGGAAGACGCGGAGACGTTCAAGGGATGCAGCCTCTATGAATTTCAGACGGAGGAAGTCCTCGAGGACAAGGAGCCTCACATCCCCATCACCGGGGGCATCGAGTATCGCCATCCGGAGGGGCCGGAGCCGGTCGAGTCTCGAAGGGTTCATCTGGCGGAGTTGAACGGCTGAAGTTGGGTGGTCCTGCGCGCACGCTCCGTTTCAAGACGTCCTCTGGGGAAACTTCATTGAAGTATGAATGCGGGGTTTGCGGGTATCTTTACGACCCGGCGGAAGGGGACCCTGACGGGGGGATCGGCCCGGACACCCCGTTCGGGGATGTCCCGGAGGACTGGGTGTGTCCGGTTTGCGGCTCGCCCAAGGCCGAATTCTCTCCTTGCAAAGAGGGTGAGCCGACCGGATAGCGACCCCGATTTTCGGGTTCCCGAGACCCGTTCACCATCTCAGGAGTCGCTATGAGCGCTTCTTACTTGCACCTTCGGGAACGGATGGAAACCCGCGACCGGGGGCTGAGGGAGAAGGTGATGAACCTTTCCGAGGCCGTGCGCCTGGTCCGCGATGGAGACCATGTGGCCCTCGGCGGCAACACCTTCTCGCGAACGCCCAACGCCCTGGTCTGGGAAATGATCCGACAGGGGAAGAAGAACCTGGTGATCTCTCGGAACATCACATCCACCGAGGGAGACCTGCTCGTTACCGCCGGGTGCTGCGGCCACTATATCACCAGTTGGTTCAGCCAGGGGTACATCTGGGGGGTCTCGCGGATCATGAGGCACTTCGTCGAGTCCGGGAAGGTGAAGTTCGAAGAGTGGAGCCACATGAGCATCGGCATGAGGTATCGGGCGGGGGCCCTGGGTCTTCCCTTCATGCCAAGCCGCGTGATGTTGGGTTCCGACATGGCCCGGCAAGTGGACAACCTCAAGGAGATGACCTGTCCCTTTACCGGAGATAGACTGGCCTTACTGCCCGCCCTCAACCCCGACGTGGCCCTGATCCACGTCCACCGGGCGGACCCTTACGGCAATGCGCAGTTCGACGGCCTGCCCTTCATGGATGCCGACATCGCCCTGGCGGCCGACAAGGTTATTCTGAGCGCCGAGCAGGTGATCAGCAATGATCAGATCCGCCGGGCGCCGGACCGGACGAAGATCCCCTTCTTCTGCGTGGAGGCCGTGGTGGAAGTCCCTTACGGCTCTGTCCCGCATGAGTGCTGGGGGCTCTACGAACCCTTCTACGATCATATGGACCGATATGTGAAGACCACTCGCGAGAAGGGGGTGGAAGCCACACACGAGTACCTGAAGCAGTACGTGTACGACCCTGAGAACTGGAACGAATTCCTGAGCAGGGTCGGCTTCTCCAAGTTGATGGAGGCCACGATGGCCGGAAGGAGGATGTACAGTGACTGAGGCGGCGACCCGCAACGGTTGTACCACGGCCGAGCTTCTCTCCGTCATGAGCTCTCGAATCCTCGAGGACGGCAAGGTCCTCTTCGCGGGCGTGGGCATTCCGCTTCTGGCGGCCACGCTGGCGCAGCGGACGCACGCCCCTCATCTGACCATCCTGTTTGAGGGCGGTGTGGTCGGACCTTACATCGATCCCGGCAAGCTGCCCCCCTCCACCAATGAGGCCCGCACCGCGCGTAAAGCCAACATGGTCCCCACCAGCACGGACGTCCTGGCGCTGCTCCAGCGGGGCTACGTGGACTACGGCTTCATGGGCGGCGCCCAGGTGGATCAATACGGAAACCTGAACAGCTCTTTCATCGGCGATCCCGCTCGCCCGAAAGTCAGGCTGCCGGGGAGCGGCGGCGGGAACGACATCGCAAGCCTCGCCAAGATGATCGTCGCCATGCCGCACGAGAAAAAGCGGTTTGTCGAGAAGGTGGATTTCGTCACGAGCCCCGGCTACCTGGACGGCGGAACCAGCCGGCGGGACTCCGGCCTCATCACGGGCTGCATGCACAAGGTCATCACCGACCTGTGCATCATGGGTTTCGACGAGGAAACCAAACGCATGAAGCTCGAGGCCCTGCACTCCGGCATCCAGTTGGAAGAGGTCCTCGAGAACACGGGGTTCCGTCCCATCGTGCCGGACCAGGTACGGCGCGCGGAACCGCCCACCGAGGAAGAACTCGCGATCCTGCACGAGCTGGACCCCGACCGGATGTACCTGCGTTAGCGCTCGAGCCGAGCCCGCTCGTTCCGTCAGAACCTGTTGACAAGAGAGGGGGCGCCCCTCCTGTTAGAAGGCGGAACTTCGGCCGAAAGGACCATCTGTGGACGCCGGGCGTATTCGCAGTCTCCTCGACTCGGTCAGAAGAAGAGGGCGGGTTCTCTTGAGCGAGGCGGAGTCCCTGGACGTTCTCCGATTGGCGGGCGTTCCGGTTGCGCCGATGGAGCTGCCGCCGGACGCGGAGGGGGCCGCCGCTGCGGCCGAGCGGGCCGGTTTGCCGGTCGTCCTGAAGATCGTTTCCCCCGACCTGCCCCACAAAACGGAAGCCGGCGGAGTGGTCGTCGGCCTGAGAACCGCTGAACAGGTCCGACGGGCAGCCCTTGAGATGCAGGCCCGCGTCCGGTCCCGCAATCCCGAAGCCCGGTTGGAAGGTTTTTCCGTGCAGGCCATGGCGGAGGGTCTCGAGACCGTAGCCGCCGTCACGTGGGATCCGACTTTCGGCCCGGTCCTGGCCTTTGGTCTCGGGGGCGTTTGGATTGAGGTCCTGGAAGACATCACCTTTCGGCTCGTTCCGGTGAGCGCCCAGGATGTGGACGAAATGCTTGCGGAGGTGAAGGGCGCCCGGCTGCTGGAGGGGTTCCGGGGTAATCCCCCTGTGGACCGCGAGGCCCTGCGCGAAACCCTCCTGCGCCTCTCGGATCTGACGCGGGATTTCTCAGAGGAGATCGCTGAGGTTGAGATCAACCCCCTGTTGGCTGGGCCGCAAGGGGTCCTGGCCGTGGACGGCCTGGTGCGCTTGCATGAAAGCAGGGCAGAGGAGGGCGCTCGGTGAGGGGGTTCAAGCCCATCCTCGAACCGCGCTCGCTTGCGGTGATCGGCGCATCGGCCGACTCCAGGAAGCCGGGGTATACGTTGCTGAAAAACATCCTCGACTCCGGTTACCCGGGTGGGGTTTACCCCATCAACCCGAAGGGCGGGGAGATCCTCGGGCGAAAGGCCTACCCGACCGTCCTCGACGTTCCGGGGGAGATCGACCTGGTCTTCTTCCTCCTACCCCGCGAGCGCGTGGTGAAGATACTGGATCAATGCGGGGAGAAAGGCGTAAAGGGGGCGGTCATCGTCACGGCTGGATTCGGCGAGGTCTCCGGCTCCGGGAGGAAGTATGACGCCGAGCTTCGCGAGGCCATCCGCAGAACCGGCGTTCGCTGCATCGGTCCCAACACCATCGGGGTGGCCAACGCGCACCGCCGCTGCATCGCAGGTTTCGTTTCCATCTCCAACTGGCTCCCTGGCAAGGTCTCCATCATGGCCCAAACGGGAAACTTCACCGGCTGTCTGGCGAACCAAATCATGGACCAGGAGTTCCAGCGGTTAGCCATCGGCAAGAGCGTCGCCGTGGGGAACAAGGTGGACCTGGACGAGGTGGATTTTCTGGAATACTGCCGGGACGACCCCGAAACCGAGGTGGTTGGCCTGTACCTGGAAAGCCTGCCGAGGGCCCGGTCCTTTTTTTCCATCGCCCAAGAAGTCAAACGCGAAAAACCCGTCGTCGTCCTCAAGTCCGGCCGGACCGAGGTCGGGGCCCAGGTGTTGCTCTCCCACACCGGGTCCCTGAAAGCGGAAGAGCGAACCTTCGACGCCGCGTGCAGACAGTACGGGATCGTCCGGGCCAGGACGGTGCAAGAGTTTCTGGCGATCTTGAAGGGCTTTTCCTTCCAGCCCTTCCCTCGGAACCGGAAAGTCGCCCTCGTCACTTACAGCGGCGGGGCGGCCGCCGTGGCTTCGGACGAATTGGCGGCGGCCGGTTTTGAGCTTCCCGAGTTTGATCAGCGGACGCGGGACCGGCTCGAGGCCTTGATGCCCGAGTGGCAGCCGGTGAGAAACCCCGTTGACCTGTGGCCGGCCATGACGGGCGACAACCTGCGCATTCAGGGGGAGTCGATCCGGGCCGCCATGGATGATACGAACACAGGCGCCGTTGTGCTCATTCTCCTGGGCGTTCCCAATGCGGCCTGCGACGGTCTGGCGGCGGAGTTCCGCGCCGCCATGGACGCCAACCCGCACAAGCCCATCGTTTGCCTGATCCTCGGCGGGAAGACGGCCGACCGGTGGAAGCGTGAGCTGGAACAGGAAGGGCTCGCGCATGAAACGCGCGTTCCTGTTTTTGAAGATTCCTCGCTGGCCGTGCAGGTCCTCCAGGCTATGGCCGGGTACGCCGAGCGGCGGGAGAAGATGTCCCCCGACCCGCAGTCTTGACCCCAGGCCCCCCGGAAGCCGCTCTCCGCTGTCACCGTTTCCCCGCGACGGGAATTCGACGTCCGCCCCCTCAGGCGGGAACTAATCGGGCAGTACGGCGGTGGCTTCGATCTCGACGAGAAGTTTCGGTGACGCCAGAGCGGTCACGCAAACGAGGGTCGAGGCCGGAAAGTCGCCCTTGAAAAACTCCCCTCGCGCCTTGCGAACCAGGTCGGCGTTCCGGATGTCGGTGACGTAGACAGTGATTCTCACGACATCGTCCATCGTGCCGCCGGCTTTTTCCACGAGGGCTTGAATGTTTTTGAAGACCTGCCTGGCTTGGGCGTAGGCGTCGCCGTCGCCGACGAGCTTTCCCTTGGCGTTAAAGGCGACCTGACCGGCGAGGTAAACCTGATTCGCCGTGCGAAACCCCTGAGACCACGACCTCGGCGGCGGCTCCCAGACCTTGGGGGTCTTTATGCGTATCTTGGCCATGAGGATTCCTCCCTTCTGCGATCTCGAACCTTAAGGTCTTCGAGGTTATTGGATGGCGCAACTTTGCAAAGTTACACAGGTCGTTTATCAAATTTCCCGGACAAGTTCAAATGGGTGAAAGCGGATCGGCCGTCATGCCGTCGACGACGCCGTCAACTTCCCCCAAATGATATAGTGGACCTGTTCGGCGGATGTTTCCGGGAGGCGCGAAGGCTTTGTGCCTAGTTTGACACCTGCGGTAGGGCTTGGTAATTTCAACATGAATATAGGAGAGTCAGAAGAAACTTTCGCGTGCGGCGTAAGATTGCCGGGCGGCCCTCGCTCAACCCTAGACGGGTTGAATCCCAAGAAAGGCCATCTGAAGGGGAGGATTTCGCGGAGATGGCGCAAGAGATCGCTGGAAGAGCGGAAGACCCGAGTGCCTTCCTTCTGACGAGGCGGGAAAAGAAAAAAGAGCAGGTTTCTCCGTGGAGAAAGTTGCTTCATCCCCGGGTGACCGCCATCGTTTCCGTGGTGCTCTTGTGGCAGCTCGCCTCATGGGTGACCTTTCTGTTAACGGAAACGCACGCCCTTCCGTATCCGCACGTGGTGGCCGGGGAGGCGATCTTCGAAACCATCATGGATGACAAGTTCTTCATCCACCTGATCTCCAGCATCATACGGATCCTGTTGGGCTTTGGGATCTCGCTGCTGATTGGTATCCCCATGGGAATCCTCATGGGGCTGCGGCGTTACTGGGAGGCCTTTTTCAGCGATTACGTCGTCATCGGCCTCACCATTCCCAGCCTCGCCTGGGCGATCATCGGGGTCCTCTGGTTCGGCATCCAGCCCCTGACCCCCATTTTTGCCACGTTCATGATCACTTTTCCCTACATCGCCATCAACATCTGGGAGGGGGTGAAGGACGTGGACAAAGACCTGGTGGATATGGCCCGGGCCTTCGGCGTGAGCCGGGGGAAGATCGTCCGGCGCATTTACATCCCCTCGCTCATGCCGTTTTTCTTCGCGTCCGTTCGTTTCGGATTCGCCATCGCCTGGAAGATCGTGATCCTGGCGGAGGTCTTCGGGGCGGAAAGCGGCATCGGCTACATGATCTCCTACTGGTACCATATGTTCAACATGCGCCAAGTGCTGGCTTGGGTTCTGATCTTCGCGGTTCTCATGTTCGTGATCGAGTACGGGATCATCCGCCCGGTGGAGCGGAAGATCCTGTCCTGGCGTCCAGAGGCGACGATCTGAGTCATCATGGCAGACAGACCCCTTATCGAATTCCACAACTTGCGAAAGAACTTTCCCCAGGCGAACGGCGGGGAGCTCATCGTCCTGGACGGTCTCAGCTTCACGGTCGAGAAAAACTCCTTCACCACCCTCATCGGGCCCAGCGGCTGCGGCAAGTCGACGCTGCTCAACGTCCTGACGGGCTTGGAGCACCCCACCGGCGGGGAGATCCGGTTCCGGCCGAAAGGCAAGGACAAGGTCGAGTTCGGGTATGTCTTCCAGGCCGCGCGGCTGCTGCCTTGGATGAAGGTCATCGACAACGTCCTCTTTGTACACGACGCAAGCCGCCCGCGCGGGGAGATCCAGCGTCTGGCCCGTCATTACTTGGAACTCGTGGGCCTGAAGGATTTCCTGTACGTGTTTCCCCACCAGCTGTCCGGGGGAATGCAGCAGCGGGTCGGCATTGCCCGGGCCCTGTCTCTGGAGCCCGACATCCTGCTGATGGACGAGCCGTTCAGCCACCTGGACGAGATCACGGCAAAGAGGATGCGCAAAGACCTCATCCGGATCTGGAGGCAAACCTCGGTCACCATCCTGTTCGTGACGCACGACCTGATGGAAGCGGCCGTGCTCTCGGACCGGATCGTCTTCCTCAGCCGGAAACCGGCCAGGATCTACAAGGACGTTCGGGTCGATCTCCCATGGCCTCGGCAATTCCATGACGATGTGTTTTTGGATTTTCATGCCCGGCTCTCCCGGGACTTCGCCTATATGGAAGGAGAGGACGACGAGGAGGAGGGCGAAACCCTCTAAGCGGGTGCGGGGGGCCTTTGGCGAGTCCGTCTCTGCAAGAGATAATTGAGATTTCCAGTGCCCCCAGACCTCATGCAAAGCCTACTCTCAAAGGAGGGCGTACCGTGAACATGAAAAAACTGCGTCGCTTGACATGGGTCGCCGTGGTATTTGCCGCCCTGCTGGTGATGGTCACGGCACAAGCCTACGCCGCAAAGAAGGCGCGGATCGGGATGTTCTCGTTCGGCCACACGAGGATGATCGGCCAGTACCTCCTGGACGAGGGAATCGCCAAGAAGTGGGGCGCCAAGTATGGTGTGGATATCGAAATCACCTTCCCCAACGATGATTTCGCGGCCTTCATGGGAAAATCCGTCCAGGTCATCACGCTCAGCAGTTTGGAGGCCGGCCGGCTGGTGGGGGCTGAGGGCCTGGACATTCTCATGTGGGGGAAGATGAACAGCGCCCTCGAGGACATCTACGTGCGCGGAGACACGCCGTACAAAAGCCCGGTCGAGCTGAAAGGGAAAAAGATAGTGATTCCAGGGTGGGACACCGGCACGGCTCAGATCGGGACCATCCTTCTCAAGGAATGGTGGGGACTGGATATCCGGAATGACTTTCGGGTCGTGGTGGCCTCCTGGCCCGTCGGTCCTCAGCTTCTGGTCAAGGGGGACGTGGACATCGCGTTGAACGAAATGCCCCTCACACTGGAATTGTGGCGGCAGGGCAAGATCCGCCCCATCGTCGGCACATACGCCACCGAATGGGCCAAGCGCACAGGAACGGGCCACCTGCTCTCCATCAGCCTTTGGGCCTCCTTTGGCAAGTGGATGAAGGGAAACGAAAAAACCGCGAGGGCGATACTCGGAGCCAGTCAAGAAGGATTGGACTACACGCATACCAAGACACAGGAGTGGGCCAACCGCTACCGCGATTTCATTCGGAAGAACGCCACGGACGCGCAGGTGAAGTTCTTCGTGGACTGGTTCAAGAAATACAAGCCCGCCTACAGGAATGCTTACCTTGACGAGAAGTTTGTCAGCGAGGAAATGACGTTCCTCAAATTGGCCGTAAAGGCCGGCTTCGTGAAGCCCAGCGGGGCCAAGAGAAGCCTTTATCGCATCATCAGGCCCTGACGCGAAACCCCATCTATTGGACGGGTGAGGAAGCGTCGCCGGGTAAGGTGAAAGTCCGAAAAGAGGAGTTCATGAACCGCAGCCCGAGATCCCACAAGGAGGAAGCGCCCGTTTGCCTGAGTCTTGCACGCCGGCGCAAACTCAACGCGCAGAGGAGGGTACTGCCGTGAGCATTCGGAAAGCCTTTTGCTGCATGTGCATCATCCTGATGGCGGCCTTGATGTCTTCCGGTGCACCGAAGGCCTTCGCCGCTAAGGAAGTCAAGGTCGGGTTGTTCCCCTTCGGGCCCGGCAGGATGATCGATGAGTACATCGGCGACGAGGGGATCGCCAAGAAGTGGGGCGCCGAGGTCGGCGTTGACTTCAAAATCTCCCACCCGCGGGACGACTTTGCGGCCTTCATGGGCAAGTCCATCGACATCGTAGCCCTGAGCACCTTGGAGATTGGCCGGCTCGTGGGCGACGAGGGCCACGACATCATCATGTGGGGCAGACAGGTGGACGCCTTCATCGACATGTACGTCCGAGGCGACTCCCCGTACAAAACGCCAGCCGACCTGAAGGGGAAGAAGATCGTTCATCCCGGCTGGGACACCGGAACGGCGCAGATGGGCACCGTCCTTCTCAAGGAGTGGTACGGGCTGGACATGAAGAAGGACTTCAAGGTCGTGACCGCCCCCTGGCCCGTGGGGCCCCAGCTCCTGGCCAAGGGGGACGTGGAGATGTCCTTGAACCTGATGCCCCTCACCATGGACCTGTGGCGGGGGGGCAAGATCCGGCCCGTCCTGGCGACCTACGCGACGGTGTGGGCCAAGAAACGGGGCGTGGACCACCACCTTTCCATCACAAACTTCACCGCCTGGGGAAAATGGCTGAAAGCGAACGAGGGCGCCGCCAGGGCCTGGCTCGGGGTGTATTCGGAGGGGATGAAATACGCCCGCGAGAAAACCGCGGAGTGGGCCTCGCGGTACCGGAATTACATCACGAAGAATGCCACCGACGAACAAGTCGCCTTCTTCGTGAAGTGGTTCAAGAAATACGGTGTGGTTTACGAGAACGCGTACCTGTCGCAGCGGTTCATCGATGAGGAGACGGCCTTCCTGAAGATGGCGAACAGGGCCGGCTTCGTGAAGCCCGCCGGACTGAAGCCGGAGATCTGGCGGATTATCAAGCCGTAAACGCGAATGCGAAAATCCGACGCGGTGCGTCCGTCCCCTGGACCCCCCGAAAACTTTTGGGTAGCGAAGGAGGGGGCCCCGTAAGGGGCCCCCTCCTTCGCAAAAAGCTGGCCCCTTGGCCGAATGCGGGAGCCTTGGACAGCCAGGCGCGCATTCGGCCACAGGGTCTGATCCCATCCGGCGCCCGTGACCCAGCCACCCACTGGCGTCGCGCTTACTCGCTCGCCGACGCGCCGGACAGCTTCCTCAACACTGGTGACCCCCTTCAGGTCCACTGAGCGCATTGCCACGCCTGTGTTCAGCAGGTGAGCGTGACCATCGACCAAGACTGGAAGGAGCAAGCAGCCGTTGGCGTCGAGCGTGTCCGTGCCCGGCCCACGAAGACGAAGCGGCCGTTGCGCACCAGCGCGGCCTCGGCCCACGGCGCCGCCGCGACACCGGTCCAGATGCGCGCGTCTCGGACCAGCAGATCGGTCATGAATCACCAGAATTGTAGCTGATTTCAGGAGGTCGACCGCACTATCGGAGAATAGTGTTTGGCACCAGGCTTTCCGCCTGGCCGTTCAGTGAGAGAAGCTATCCTTCACGCCCCTTTGACGATGAGGCGCACCGCGTTTGGCATCCCGAGCTGTCAGGAGTAACTGCGCGC
>JBHIBA010000008.1:0-42256 GCA_046758845.1 Nitrospinota bacterium | reverse complement strand
AGCATAGTCCACCACATTGAAGACACCCCCACTCTTCCAAGATCGACCGCAACTGGGGAAGCGTTTCCGCTTTGGGTAAGGTATAGTCCGCAAGGTTCCCGTTCACGAACTGTCCGCCCTCGAGGATGGGATTTTCATAAAGACCGAATCCCAGCCCTTGGGCGACCCCACCATGAACTTGACCTTCGGCGGTGAGCGGGTTGAGGACCCGGCCGACGTCATCCACGGCGACGACATCCTCTAGGCGAACTTCCCCCGTCCCGATATCCACCTTCACAGCAACAGCCCCACAGACGAAAGAGTGCGCAGGGGAGATGTTCCCATAAAAGGTCTCCGGATCAGCCGCCTCGGTTGGCGCGTCCCAGGTGGCCTGGCTGAAGATGACGTCTCCTCCTGTTCGAGATTGGTTGGCCTTAACGACATCCCGAAAGGTGACCTTCTTTTCCGGCGAACTCTTGACGAAGACAATACCCCCTTCCGCAGCGAGGTCCCGGGGAGAAACCTCCAGCTGCTCCGCAGCAACCATAAGGAGGCGATCTCGACACATCCTGGCGGCCTTTCGGACCGCGTTCCCAGCCACCATGGCCAGGCGGCTTGCAAATCCTCCAAAGCAAAAGGGGGTGCTCTCCGTGTCGGCTGTTGAGATCGTCACTTCCTCAAAATCCAGGCCGAGTTCCTCTGCCGCAACCTGGGCGAGGACAGTCTGGGCGCCCTGCCCTAACTCGCCCTCGCCGGATATAATCTGGGCCTTGCCATCTTCGTTAACCTTGACGACAGCCGCAGAGCCATCCCACTCCGGGGACTGACGGGCGGCGCTCACGTGGATGGCGCAGGCAAGGCCCACCCCTGTGCGAAAATCTCCCCTTTTCGGGGCACTACGAAGCTCCTTCCAACCCACTGCGGCCATCGCCTTTTCGATACATTCACCAATGCCACAGCTTCCCATATAGCAGCCGTGCACACTTGTCTCCCCTTTTCGGATGACGTTTCGAATGCGAAGTTCTGCCGCATCAAGTCCCAGCTTCTCAGCCAGGCAATCCAATTGGGATTCCATGGCAAAAGACATCTGGGGGTTGCCAAAGCCGCGGAATGCACCCGAGGGAATGAGGTTGGTATATACGAGGTAGGCATCGGTCTTGATATTCCGTAGGCGGTATAGGGAATCCGCCTGAGTGGCCGTCACGCGCATGACTTCCGGGGAAAGGCAGCAATAGGCTCCGTTGTTTCCTACGATTCGGGTCTCCTTAGCGGCAATGATGCCATCCTTACGAAGGCCCATCTTTAGGTAGATCTTCGTCGGCATCCGAGGCCGCGAGGCCCCAAACTCCTCTAGACGATTGCCGAGAAGGCGGACGGGCTGGCCCGTTTTGAGGGCCAAGAGAGCGCATATATGCGCAATCGCGTCTTCGCACAGCTTGCCGCCAAAAGCCCCCCCAATATGGGTCTGGACAACTCGCACCTTATCCGGGGGAAGGTCAAGGGCCTCTGCGATGAGTGCCCGAGTGAAAAAAATGGACTGAGTGGGAACAAAGAGGGTAAGGCGGCCTTGGCCGTCAATCTCGGCCATGGCTCCAAGTGGTTCCATGTAGGTCTGGAACTGGTGCGCCGTGGTAAAGCTGGCCTCGTGCACCACATCCGACTCCGAAAAGCCTTGCTCCACATCCCCTCGCCGGAGATGAATCTCCCGGGCGATATTGCTTCGCCCTTCCCAAACCTCTGGGGCCCCTGGGAGCATGGCCTCTTCCGGGTCAAAGACAGAGGGTAAGACACCGTAGTCCACCTCTATTCGTTCGATGCCTTCGAGGGCTGCCTCTTCGCTCCGGGCAGCTACCGCTGCCACCTCCTCTCCGACGTACCGAACTTTCCCCATGGCTAAAATTTGCTGTTCCTTCCGAAGACGCCCCCAAGGGATCCCCGGGCTGTCCTCTGCCGTCACGACGGAAACTACCCCTGGGACTCGAGCCGCCTTGTCCGTACGAATGTTTAGGATGCGGGCGTGAGCGTGAGGGCTTCGAAGTACCTTGGCTTGAAGCATCCCAGGAACGGACAGATCCCCTACATAGCGTGCCTGCCCCATGACCTTCTCCGGGGCATCAATTTGGGGAATCGAGTTTCCGACTACGCGTAGACTTCCCACACAAGGGACCCTCTCTGCCGCGGCACATTTGGCCACCTAGCCCCTAAGGGGATCGTTGCCTGAACGAACTATTCACGACCTTTGTACCACAATCACACAGGCGGGCTTGCCGGTCTTCCGCATCTTGGAAGGCGGCTGGCTCCAGCGCTGCCCCCCCGCACGACTCGATGGCCATTCGCATGACGCGACCGCTGCCCTCGGCGAGGGCCGCAATGGCGCGCAAAACGTTGGCATAGGTTCGGTTGATCAAGACTCCACGCTCCCGGTCCATCACACGCACTCGATCGGCGTTCTGGGGGTAGTCCAAGCCAACATAAACTGCTAGCCTATCCGCGGCCCGTTGCTCCTCCTTTGAAGAAAAATAGACCCACTGGCTCTATACCAGCCCGAGCAACGGGCTTTCATGAAAGGGGGGCCCGTCACCGTTCCTCGTTGGGACCAGGCCGTCGGACGGCTTCGGGAGGCGGCGCTGCTCCGGCCAGTCTAAGGGCATGAACCCGCCGACCTGGTGTGCGGTATCCTTCGGAAAAACACACCAGTCTTCACCCAAGACAACCCGGAGGGTGTAAACTGATGTGATGCGAGCCTGAGCAATCCAGCTGACTTAGGGTATGGGCCAGTTTCCGTTGCGGTCTTGGTGTGGCGCCTAGGAGAGGAGATTTCCGTATGGCATCAAAGGGACTGGAAAGCGATTATCGGATGTCGAAGGGCCTGACCCCAGAAGTCCCGCGCGATGAGCTTGAATCCCGTTATAAAAGGCTTCAAAATTCGTGCGAGGAATTTGGCTTCGACGCTGTCCTCATCTATGGCTCGCCGGTCGAACCCGCCTGGATCAGGTACCTCGCCAATTATGTCCATCCATTCGTCATCGCCGACTCGTTTCTCGTGGCGGCGCCGAATCGTCCCCCCACCCTTCTGGTAGACAGGGAATGGTTCCTGGATAATGCGCGCGAGATGTCCTGGGTGGAGGATGTTCGGCCGTTTCCCTACGTCGAATTCGAATGGGGCTTTGACCCCCTCGTGAAACTGACGAGGGAGCTCTTCGCGCCTTGCGCTCAAGGGACCATTGGGATCTGCGATGTGGACATGCCGGCCAAGTACTACCGAGCGATCCGTGAAGCCTTACCCAAAGCCGAGCTCAAGGACGCCACGGCGATGCTCTGGTCCGTGTTGGCGCGAAAGAGTCCTTATGACATCGAGATGATTAACAACACGGCGAAAATCGCCGACAACGTCATGATGGCCGCCCTGAACGCCTGCGGGCCGGGAGTTCCGGAATTTGAGGCGGGGCTGGCCGCCGAGCGGGTTGCCTGGGAAAACGGGTGTGAATACGGGAGCGGCAGCCAGGTGCGGACGCACATCTATGTCGCCTCGGGGAGCACGGTCATCAGCAACGTGCGCCCGTATCGGTTCACGCGGAAGCCGTTACAAAAAGGGGAAATGTTCTTCATCGATCTGTCGATCTGCTATCAGGGGTACTACACCTGCTTTTGCCGATCGGTCTGCGTAGGCCCGCCTACGGGAAAGCAGAAGGACGTCTATGACGCGGTCATGGCGATGCACAAGGCGACCTTCGAGGCCATGCGGCCCGGCGTATCGGGCGAGGAACTTTGGGAAGTGGGTCTCGAGGTGGCCCGACAGGCCGGCTATGAGAAAGAGGTCAACTTCGTTTGGAACGGACACGGGACCGGTCTCATTAACTCGGAGTACCCATTCTTCGCGCCGGGGGAGAAGCGGACGTTGGAGGCCAACACCTTTGCCAACCTGGAACCGGGTATCTTTCCCCTGGGCGAGGTGGGCACCTGCTCTATCGAGGACGCGGTGTTCATCGGCGAGGAGAAGTCCGTCTTTGCCACCAAGTGTCCACGCGACCTACACATCGCTTGAGGGGGGAAACCGGAATGAACGTGCGTGTGGCCGCCATTCAGCCCCTCGCCTTCCGGGGTGAGGAGGAGAATCGAAACGAGTCCCGGGCCCTTGCGTACCTGGACGAAGCCGCCGACGCGGGGGCTCAGGTGGCGGTATTTCCGGAGGGTTATCCCGGTCCCTATCACGGCCCCTTGAAGTTCGATCCCTTCCCCGCCTTGTGCGATAAGGCCCGAGAGCGCGGCTTGTACGTGATTGCAAGCAAAGTTCTTCAGGCCCCTGAAATGGGCCCAGGCGTCTTCTTCCTGGCCCTGCGGCTCATCTCCCCTTCGGGAGAGATTGAAGGGGTCTACTGCCGCGCGCATCCCAATCCCCCGGGAGTCGAGCAATTCCTCATGCCGGGCAAGACCATCGCCCCCGGCGAGGAGATTCCGGTATTCCAGACCGATCGCGGGAACTTCGGACTTCAGATCTGCTCGGAGCTCTGGCTTCCCGAACTGAGCCGCGTTCAGGCCTTGAAAGGAGCGAACATCCTGTTTGCGCCCATCGGGGGAGCGCTCTACGAACTCCTGCCGGCCTGGAGGATCCTGGTCCAGGCGCGGGCCATGGAAAACCTGGCTTACGTGGTCGTCTCGCAGAACCTTTGGGGGATGGAGGAAGGCTTGGCGATGATCGCGGGACCCGAGGGGGTGCTCGCGGAAGGAAGCGGGCCGGGAGTGATCGTGGCCGACCTCGACCTGGACCGGCTGGCCTGGCTGCGGGAGGGGGAACAGCAAATGGTCATCCCGAAACCCTACCGGGCCATTCCCGGCATCCTCAAGGAGCGGCGTCCCGCCCTTTACAACCAACTTGTGGACCCGAGCGCTCCGGCCAGAGATTTTTACGTTTTCCAAATGGCTGAGGAGAAGTCATAATCTCCGACACGATGAGGAGAGGAGTCGGCCGCTATGAGCTCCGGAGCCAGCGCGAAGCGAGTGCTTCGTCCGAAAGGGGTCTGGGACCCCAACCGCGCCGGCTTTAAGCACCCCCAACCGTTCTCCCAAGGGATTGTCGCGCCACAAGGCCCGATGGTCTGGATCGCCGGCCAAGTGGCCCTGGACACCCGGGGCAAGGTGATCGGAAAGGGGAACGCCAGAACCCAGACGCGGGCCGCTCTGGACAATCTCAAGCGAGTCTTGTCGGAAGCGGGAGCCGGGCTGGAAGACGTGGTGAAGCTGACGGTATACCTCACGGACATGGCTGAGCTTCCCCAGGTCCAAGAGGTCCGCGCCAGGTACTTTCCCTCCGATCCCCCCGCCAGCTCGACCATCGGGGTCCGTGAGCTGGTGAATCCCGATCTGTTGGTGGAGATCGAGGCCTTCGCCATCCTCCCCGACGGTGGGCGGGCAGCATCGGAGGAAGGCGCCGGGAAGGGACCCACACGGCAGATTCGCATCTCTCAGGAGACGTACGAGAACCTGGATGCGCTTCGGCGCGAGGGGGAAACCCTCGAAGGAGCGATCAGGCGGATAGCCCTGGGCTTGAGGGCGTCGGGGCTGATGTCGGCGGACCCCGCCCGCAAGAGGGCCCGGTCGGCGGTGAAGAAGGGCGCCGGGCGGAGAGGGAAACGGGCGTAGACGTCTAGGCTCAGAAAGACATCGAAGGGTCTATTCGCTTTCTGACCTCTTCTTGACGACTTAAGCTGCCGCTCCCCGCCAGATTTCCAGGGGGGGGTCTTGCGTCTGGGTTCGGCGTTCGGAAAGAGGAGATGGTTGTTCACCCGGTCGGTTTGAGTCCTGGCCTTGGCGTCGATCAGGGTACGCAGGCGCGGAAGGGACAACAACCGAATCTCGAGAGGAGAAGCACGCGATGAAGAAAACAGCCTGGTGGAAGATTCTTGCCGTTCTGCTCGGAGTCCTTCTGGTGAACTCTCCGGCATGGGCGCAGAAGATCAAGGTCGCCGGTGTGCTGCCCGCCACCGTGAAGGACCTGTCATGGAACGCCGCCGCCCAGACGGGCTTGAAGCGGATCGAGAAGAAATTCGGCGTCAAGACTTCCATGACGGAAATGGTGTCGGAAGCGGACGCCGAGCGGGTGATCCGCGACTATGCCAACCAGGGATACAATCTCATCATCTGCCACTCCTTCAATTTTCAGGATGCCTGCCTTCGCGTGGCGAAAGACTTTCCCAACACCAACTTCGCCAACATGTCCGGCTTCAAGACGGCGCCCAACATGATCGCCTGCGACTGGCTTGGGCACGAGTCGGGCTATCTGGCCGGGGTCATCGCGGGCCTGATGACCAAGACCAACCGGGCCGGCGTGATCGGAGGCTTTGCCGTTCCCGACGTGGTGCGGATCCATGAGGGGTTCAAGCTCGGCATCAAGGCGGTCAACCCCGGGGTCGAGGTCTTTACCACCTACCCCGGCAGTTGGCGGGATTCCTCAAAGGGGCTGGAGGCCGCCCTCGCCATGATCGAGAACAAGGCGGACGTCATCCTCTCTATTGGGGACGGGATGACAGTTGGAGCCATGAAGGCCGCTGAGCAGAAGAGGGTCATGGCCATCGGATCCATTGGCGATCTGCACCCCCTGGCTCCGAAGACCATCCTGACCAGCGTGGTTTACAACATCCCCGGGACCATCGAGATCCTCACCGAGCGGACCCTCAAGGGAACTTTTAAGAAGGGTTCACGCTTCCTCGCCCTCGGGCTGAAGCGCAAGGGAACTTTCCTGGCCCCGTACCGAGGAAACGTCCCGGCCAATGTGGCCAAGAAGGTGGAAGAATTCAGAGAAAAGATCGTCTCGGGCGGGCTCAAGGTCCCGAAGATCGATAAGCCGCCCAAGAAGTAGCATGAGAAGGTGGGGTGGCAGGGGGCTCCCTGCCACCCTTTTTTCTATCGCCCAAACGCACCGCGAATTCCCGATTCGACCCGGGCGCCTTTCCCTGGCGTCCCGCAGAAAAAAGAAGACCAGAAGGCGGGTTGAAGGGGGGACGCCCCGATCCCCGGCGAGAACCGGAAGACCGGTTCGGGGAAGGCCGATGTGTGCAGTGTCGGGGGGGGAGTCGATTCCGGATCGACGGCCAAGGGGCGGAGAAAGGCATGACGGGTCGCCATCGGCTGCTCGAGCTCCAGGAGATCACCAAACGCTTTTCCCATGTGGTAGCCAATGATCGGGTCACCATCGATGTGGAAGAGGGGGAAATTCATGCGCTCTTAGGGGAAAACGGAGCCGGCAAGACAACGCTGATGAACATCCTCTACGGCCACCTTCAGCCAGACAGCGGACGCATCCGTCTGGCGGGCAACGTCGTGGAGATCAGGTCCCCGCGTGACGCCATCCGCCTGGGGATCGGGATGGTTCATCAGCACTTCATGCTTGTCCCCCCGCTGACGGTCGTGGAGAACATCGTTATGGGGACAAGACCCACCGGAAAGGTCCTCCTGAACATCCGACAGGTGGAAACCCGCATCCGCGAACTTTCGAAGACTTACGGCCTGGAGGCGGACCCCACCACCCCCGTCTGGCAGCTTTCCGTAGGGGTTCAACAGCGTGTCGAGATCCTCAAGACCCTTTACCGCAACGCGCGGATCCTCATCCTGGACGAACCGACGGCGGTTCTGACACCGCTCGAAACCAAGGAACTATTTCAAACCCTGCGGGCCCTGACGGAGCGGGGGTATTCCATCGTATTCATTTCCCACAAGCTTAACGAGGTGATGGCCACCAGCCACCGGATTACCGTCCTTCGACAGGGCAGAGTCGTCTCCACGGTCCGGACGGAAGAGACCCACCCCCGTGAGTTGGCCCGGATGATGGTGGGTCGGGAAGTCTTTCTGCAGGTGAACAAGGAGACCACGCGCCGGGGGCGTACTCTCCTCGCCGCGGAAGGCCTGTGCGCCGACAACGACAAGGGCGTCCCCGCGCTGAGGGACGTGTCCTTCCAGGTCCGCGCGGGGGAGATCCTCGGGTTTGCGGGCGTCGATGGAAATGGGCAACGAGAGCTGGGAGAGGTCCTTTCCGGTTTGCGGCCCCTGCGGAAAGGCCGTGTCCAGCTTTGTGGACAGGATGTGACCCGGGCGTCAACGAGGGAGCGGATCGAACTGGGCCTCGCCCACATACCGGAGGACCGTAGACAGCGAGGGCTGGTGCTGGACTTTTCTCTCTGGGAAAACGCCGTTCTCGAGATGTACTACCGCCCTCCGTATGAGCGCAGGCGCTTCCTTCGGTTCCCGGCGATTCGGCAAACGGCCGAGGCCATCGTCCGCCGGTTCGACGTCAAGACCAGCGGTCTATATGCGGCCGTGGGTGAGCTTTCCGGAGGAAACCAGCAGAAGCTGCTTGTCGGCCGGGAACTTTACCGGAACCCCCTCCTCCTCGTCGCCGCCCAGCCCACCCGCGGTCTCGACGTGGGGGCCATCGAATATATCCATTCCCAGTTGCTGGAACAGCGAGCCGCCGGCAAAGGCATCATCCTCATTTCGACGGAGCTGGACGAGGTCGTCGCCCTCAGCGACCGGGTCGCCGTTTTGTACGGAGGGGAAATCATGGGGGAAATGGACGCCGCAGAGATTGACCTGGAGGAGTTGGCCCTCATGATGGTGGGACGAAGGCGCAGGGGCGCGGGGTCCGATGAATAGCGACGGACGCGGGGGCGCCTGGCTTCTGCCCCTGGCCCTCACAGGCCTGGCGGTCCTTGCCGCGTTCGCCGTGAGCGCCGGGTTTATCCTCTTAATCGGGAGAAACCCCGCGACGGCCTTTCAGGCCCTCGTCCTGGGGGCATTCGGGTCTAAAAACAGCCTGGCCGAAATGGTCGTCAAGACCTCGCCCCTGCTCCTGGTGGGACTTGGCATCGCCTTCGCCTTCCGAGGGCGGGTGTGGAACATCGGAGCCGAAGGCCAGCTCTTTGTCGGCGCCCTCGCTTCTACCGCTTACATGCTCCAGGCGCCCGCGACGCTCCCCAAACCCCTCATGCTGACCTCGGCGCTCCTGGCGGGCTTCCTGGGCGGGGCGATCTTCAGCGCCATTCCCGCCATCCTGCGGGCCTTCTTCGGGATCAACGAGATCATTGTAACGATCCTCTTGAACTATGTGGCCATCTACGGGACGAGCTACTTCATTCACGGCCCGATGAGGACCACCGAGGGCCCCCTACCCCTGACGGATATTGTGCCCGACTCGGCGGTCATGCCGATTCTTGTTCCGGATACCCGCCTCCACGCGGGGATCCTTATCGGCGTGGGGTTGGCCTTTGTGGTCCACCTGCTCCTTTGGCGAACTTCGTACGGTTATGAGGTGCGAGTCGTCGGGGCCAACCCGGACGCGGCCGCCTACGCCGGGATCCCCGTCGCCAGGAGCATCCTGCTGGCCATGGTGGTGAGTGGCGGACTCGCGGGGATGGCCGGAATGGTCGAGGTCTCGGCCATCCACCGCCGTCTGCTGGACGGGATATCTCCCGGGTACGGTTTCATGGGAATCGTGGTCGCCCTGCTGGGGAAGTTGAATCCCATCGCCACCATTTTTGCGTCCCTTCTGTTCGCCGGGCTGCTGGTGGGAGCGGATTCCATGCAACGGGCCGCCGACATCCCCGTCACGATGGTGTATGTCATTCAGGGCCTCGTCGTCCTGATGGTCCTGGGAACCGACTACTTCCTGCAGCGCCGCCAGCGCGGGCGCACCGTATCCTCGGAGGACTCCCCGTGAGTTGGGAGCGCATCCTGGAGCAGACGTTTCTGATCGGTCTGTTCGCCGCAACGATTCGGCAGGCGACCCCGATCCTGTTCGCCGCTCTCGGCGAGCTCTTTACCGAACGGTCCGGCGTGATGAACATCGGGATCGAGGGAAACATGCTCGTAGGCGCCCTGGCCGGGTTCGTCGGCGGCTACTACACGGGGACGCCCTGGGGCGGGGTCGGGTTCGCCCTTGTCTGCGGTGTTCTGATGGGGCTTGTGATGGCCGTGATGAGCGTCTCGCTTCGGGCCGATCAGGTGGTGGCGGGGATCGCCATCAACATCTTCGCTCTGGGGGTCACAGGATTCTTCTCTCGGTACCTGTTCGGCGACCTCATCATGCCTCCGACGGTTCGCGCCTTTCAGGGAATCCACATCCCCGGCCTGAGCAATCTGCCGTTCCTGGGGCCGGTGTTCTTCCGCCAGGGAATCCTGGTCTATGTCGCGCTGCTGCTGGTCCCCGCTGTCTGGTTCGTCGTTTACCGGACCAACTTCGGCCTGAATGTCCGGGTGGTCGGCGAGATCCCCGAGGCAGGCGACTCGGTGGGCATCCGGGTGGTCCGGACCCGCTACCTCTGCACCATGCTGGGGGGGATGCTTTCGGCCCTGGGCGGCGCCGTTCTCTCTCTGGGTCACATGAACATGTTCATGGAAAACATGACGGCGGGAAGAGGGTTCATCGCCCTGACGGCGGTGATCTTCGGCAAATGGGATCCGGGCCGAACCTTGCTCGCCACCGTTATCTTCGGCTTTGCCGACGCCCTGCAACTTCGCTTCCAGGCCCTCGGGTTCGGCGTTCCCTTCCAATTCCTTCTCATGACACCGTATCTTCTCACGCTCCTTGTACTGGTCGGAGTGGTCGGACGCACGGACACCCCCGCCGCGCTGGCCGTCCCTTACTGGTCGAAGGGGCGGTAAGCTATCATGGCGTCCATTATTTCGCGGGCGTCCATCCCAGGAGAGGGGACTCCCTCTGGAGCAAGCCCCCCTCACGATCGGCCCATGCTGACCATCATTGAGGATGAAATGAGCGCCTGTCGGGATTTCACCTCAGAGGGAAAACGATGTCAGAGCGGAAGACTGCTTTGGTGGTCGGCGCAACCGGGGTGATCGGCGGAAGTCTGATCAAACACCTGGAAGGGCTCGAGGACTGGGACACCGTTGGCGTGTGCCGCCGGCCGCCCGGCCATGGCGGACGCACGCAATATATCTCAATCGACCTGAGCGAACCCGTTTCCGGTGAGGAACACCTTGCCGCGATGTCCGGCGTGACGCACATCTTCTACGCCGGGTACACGGACCGGCCGACCTTCGCCGAGCAGACCGCGCCGAACACGGCGCTGTTCGTCAACGCGGTCGAGGCGTTCGAGCCGCGGGCCCGGAACCTCGCCCATATCTGCCTCGTGCAGGGGTCGAAATATTATGGCCGTCACCTCGGCCCCTTCCGGACGCCGGCGAAGGAGGACGATGCGCGCCACATGCCGCCCAACTTCTATTTCGACCAACAGGACTTCCTCGCCGCGCGGCAGCAGGGGAAGAGATGGACGTGGTCGTGTGCCCGCCCGCAGACTGTCGCCGGCGCCGCGTTGGGAGGGCCGCTCAATATGATTTCCGTGATTGCGGTTTTCGCCGCAATTTCCAAGGAGCTGGGCTTGCCCTTGCGCTTTCCCGGCAATTCCAAATGCTACGGCGCGATTTTCCAGGTAACGGATGCGGACCTCCTGGCGAAGGCGCTGGTGTGGATGGCGACCGAGCCCCGTTGCGCCGGCCAGGCATTCAACATCGCCAACGGCGACGTCTTCCGCTGGGAGAACACCTGGCCCAAGATCGCCGCCTATTTTGGCATGCAGGCCGGGCCGGTCCACACCATCAGCCTGGCCGAGATGATGGCCGACAAGGACGCGCTCTGGCTGGCGATGGTGGAGAAGTACGGCCTCCGACCCGGCGGGCTCGAGGAGATCGTCAACTGGAGGTTCGGCGATTATTTGTTCTCCAACGAATGGGACGTCATGATGGACACTATCAAATGCCGCGAGCACGGCTTCACCGAATTCATTGACACGGAAAAGATGTTCCTCGCTCACTTCGAGGCCCTTCGGCGCGATGGGGTCATTCCCTGAGCGAAGGTGCGGTTTCTGCTCAATACCGGCTTCCTACCGTCGGCAGACCGCCCCGATCCTCTCACAGTGCCTGAACAGCCGTCCCGCGGACGGTCGTATACCCCTGACAAAATTTTCTTGTAAGCGCATCCAATCTTCGCTAGCATCTAATCAATCATCCGACATCGACCGAAAGTGGTTCAGGGATTTCGCTGACACCGCCTCCGTCCCAGGGTCATTCTCGGTGGACGGAATTCGGTGTGGAAAAACAATCTGGGAAGAAAGGGGGAGAACCATGTCACATGATTGGAAGCGACTTGCGGCGGCCGCCCTCACCGTTTTGCTTGCGGCGCTGGTCGTCGTACACGGCGCCCACGCCCTAGAGCCCCAAGCCAAGATAAAGGCGGCTTTTATCTACAACGGCCCGATAGGGGACCACGGCTGGATATTCGCCCACGAGAAGGGTCGTAGGGAACTAGAAAAGGCTCTGCCTTACGTAGAGACGGCCTACACCGAGTCGGTTTCAGCGGGGGACGCCGAGCGCGTCATGAATCAGTATTTGCGGAGGGGATACAACGTCATCTTCGGCTGCACTTTTGAATACATGGACATCATGCTGAAGCTTGCCAAGCGGTATCCCAAGGCTGTGTTCCTGCACGTAGCGGGATTCAAGGTGGCGCCCAACATGGGCACCTATTGGGCCAAGATCTACCAACCCAGTTACCTGGCCGGGATCGTAGCCGGAAAGATGACCAAGACGAACGTTATCGGTTATGCGGCTGCCTTTCCAATTCCGCTGGTTCTCCGCATCTTCAACGCATTTGTGTTGGGTGTTCAATCAGTAAATCCAAACGCTAAAGTTCACCTGGTCTGGACCTTAAATTGGTTCGACCCGGCCAAGGAACGTGAGGCGGGAGAAAGCCTTGTGGACATCGGCGCAGATGTCCTTGCCCAGTACTTTAACTCTCCGGCCGTTCAGCAAGCGGCGCAAAGGCGCGGCAAGTACAGCATCGGCGTGTACTCCGACATGTCCGCCTTTGCCCCCAAGGCTCATCTGACGGCGCCTGTTTTTAACTGGGGCGGCTTTTATAAGAAAGTGGCCGAGGAGGTTCACAAGGGAACCTGGAAAAGCACCCAGTACTGGGGCGGGATGAATGAAGGGGTTGTGAGCCTGGCCCCCTTGGGCCCCATGGTGCCTCAGGCGGTCCGAGATTTGGTAGAGCGCAAGAAGGCGGGGATCCTGTCGGGCAAGTTGGATGTTTTCCATGGACCCATCAAGGACCAGTCCGGGAAAGTCCGAGTCCCGGCTGGAAAATCCATGTCTGAGAAGGACATGCTGTCGATGGACTTCCTGGTGGAAGGGGTCGTCGGTAAGATTCCCAAATAAAATCAGCCTGAAGGCTTTCTCCTCAGGAAGCAAAAAAGCCTGGAGGCGCGCACGGAGGAGCCGAAGAGGGCCGCTGGCATTTGGCAACGGACCTGGTAGAGGAGCGCGAAAAGGTCAATCTCTCAAGAAACGATCCTTCGTCTTTGTTGCAGCTTGCCGCACCCCGGCGTCCGCGCTTCCCGATGCCAGCTGTTGAAAATCCACCATGCGTGTGCGGAACGAATCATTTTGGAGCAGGTCCCCTGTCTCTGACACTCATTCGTCTTTGAACCCGTATCAGGCCCTTGAGGTGGAATCGACGAACATCGGCTGATTTGCCCCAAAAGGAGGGATAGATGGCAAGGAAAATTCGCCAACAAATCTTCCCGAAGGAATTTCCAGAGCCTCGTATGAGTTATTCGCCGGGTATTAAGGCCGGGCCTTGGATTTTCGTCGCCGGGCAAATTGCCTCGGAATACTCCGAGCGCGGCATGCATCCAAACGCCACGCGAGACCCGTTGACCCCGTACCTTCAACCGGCCGAGGTCCGGCTCCAGGCCTTCTACAGCCTCCCCAATCTGGAGAAAGTTCTTACAACCGGCGGTTCCTCTTTCGACCGCACCGTCCGGATCGACCAGTTCATGGTCCTCGAAGACACCCCGGACGGCGAACCCAACGAAGTCTCGGAGTACATCCGGACCCGGAACGAATTGATCCCCGAACCAACCGGGATGCCGGCTTCGACGGCGGTGGGATGCAGTCACCTTTTGTGTAAGCCATGCATCGTAGAAGTCGACTTTCTAGCCCTCACAGGAGAAGCCGATTGGAAAAAGGAAGTCATCAACTCCTCCCGCGTCCCGAGGCTGCCTTGGGGCGACAATCATGCCGTCAGGGCCGGTCCCTACGTCTTCTGCTCCGGCCAACTGGCCGCCAACGGGTCCGAAGGCTCCGCCCCCTCCGCCCCGGCGAGCCCGACAGCCTGGTACGGCAACGACATGGAGAGGCAGACGCAATTCATCCTTGACCGTCTGAGCACGGTTCTCGAAGATGCCGGCTCCTCCCTGGACCTGACTGTCAAGGCGCAGGTCTATCTCACCGCCCAAGGGATGAAGCAGATCTGGAAGCTGGACGATGTCTGGAAGGAGTACTTCCCGAAGAACCCGCCGGCGCGCACCATCACTCCCGCCGAAGGACTCGCCTTGAAAGAGTGCTTGGTGGAGATCAACCTTGTCGCACTCACAAAGGACAGCGGCATCAAGCCGGAAACGGTCAAGGCGCGTGGCGTCCCCAAATGGCCCCTTCACGAACCGCACGCGGTGAAGGCTGGAAACCTGCTTTTCCTGTCCACCGGCATCGCTTCGGACGACAAGGGACGCGTCCCCAAAGACGTACAGGTCAACCCATTCTTTCCTTGGTACGAGAAAGGCATCCGTAAGCAGACGGATTACATTCTCAGCAACGCCGAGAAGATCGTGAAGGCGGCTGGAGGATCAGGATTCGACAACATTATGAGGCGCCAGTGCTTCCATTCTGATTATGACGAGTTCATCTTGTCCTGGGAGGTCTGGGAGAAAAAATTCCCGCATGCCCCGCCGGCGAGCACAACCATTGAGGTGTCAGGGGTCCCGCTGCCAGTGCCGGGCGCAACCCTGGCGCTGGATATCTGGGCTTACATTCCATGAATAGCCAAGAAGGCAATGGGATCCCCGCTGAAAGGCTCCGGGGCGCGGGAAGCGAAGGCAAAAGGGGTTTTCATCGCTCGGGGAAATGAGACGGTTGTATGTCCTTTTTCCGCCGATGATATACGCTACGCCGCGCTGCTCTTTTGAGCCTCCTCGACCTTCCTCAGCAAGAAGGCGGCCATCTTAACCGGATTTCGCTCGGACTCGGCTCGCACAGGCCGGAAAGCCGACCCTCCGTTGCACTGAGGCAAATGTCGAAAAGCGTTCCCTCAACCGTCTCAGTTTTCCCCTAGCCGTCTCAGTTCCTGTCCCAAGGACTTTTCGAAGTGGCAGGGCGCTCCACAGGAGGCCTGCCGCTGGTCTCTCCAGGAGCTGACGCCCGCGTCCGGCTACGTGGCCGCAGTTGCCGTGGAAGGCCACGGCAGGCGCCTCGCCTGCTGGCAACGTCCGGATGAGCTTTCACGAACATTCCCCCCCTGATCAAGCGTCTTCCAGGGCCGGAGCGGGGACGGTTGGAGAGGTAAAGTTCCAGGCCGCTCCGTCCGGCGTCATCTTCTTTTCCGGTCCCGGCGCTCATTCACTTTGCATTCGTCGAGAAGCCTTCTGGCGAATCCCCCAAAGGGGTAGTGGGTCAGTTTGAAAGGGGTTCAGCACTGTACACAGCTTTGCCTACAGGTCTGTCATCATTTGGTGTAGTCCCGATCTGAGCGAGGTCCTCGGGCCGAGCGGAGATCGGGGCACGCCCGGCCGCGATTTCCGCGAAGCCTGTACTGAGCAAAGCGAATGCGCTCAAATCGCGGCTACAACGGAGAAAGGCAGGGGCCATTCAGCAAATTGACCCACTACCCCCAAAGGAGCTTCGTTGACAAATCTCGGTAGATCTTGTTAGGTTGAGCGGCAATCTCTCAGAGAGAAATGTTGTCCTACGAGCGAAACGATCAGAAGGCTTGCGGACAACAGCCCTGAAGCAAAAGGTCAGGGTAAGTGGAAGCTAAACCCGCCGGAAAAATGGAGGGCGCGAAAATGAGAAAGCGGCACTTTTCAGTTCTCGTGGCAGTCCTGGTCCTGGGGTGTGTGACGTCCGTCTGGGCGGCAGAGAAAATGACCTACAGCATCGGCTGGGTGATCTACGGCCGCGACCTGGGATGGCTCGTGGCCAGGGACAAGGGCTACTACAAGGCCGAGGGCCTCGATGTAAACATCGTGCGAGGCTACGGGGGCGCGGACACGGCTAAGAAGCTCGGGGCCGGCAGCTACGAAATCGCAGGCGTGGTCGGGGCCTCCGTCATCTTCGGCCGGGCCGCCGGGGTCCCGCTTCGGGTGATCGGGATGCAGCACGACAAGGCCCCCTTCGTCATTCGCACGGTCGAAGGGCGAGGAATCAATCGCCCTAAGGACCTTGAGGGGAAAAGTTTCGGAACGCCGGCCGGCGACGCCACCTGGGTCAACATGCCGGCGTTTGCGAGGATCAACGGAATCGACCTGAAGAAAGTTAAGGTGATCAACACCACCCCCGCGGCCCGGGGGCCAAGCCTGATCGCAGGCGCGTTTGACGCCTCAACGGGCTTCATCACCGAGTACCCCATCCTCAGCCGCAAGGCCGCGCAGAGGGGGCTGAAGGTCAAGGAGTTTCTACTGGCGGACTACGGCCTGGAGGTCTACGCCTTCGGCCCCGCGACGACAGACAAAGTAATCGCCGAGCGGCCGGGTCTCGTGAAGAAGTTCATGCGTGCCTCGGCCAAGGGGTTTGCGGAGGCCATCCGGAATCCGGATGAGGCCGTCAAGCTCCTGATCAAGCAGGAGCCCACCCAAGACGCGCAAATCCAAAAGGAGGTCTGGTTCGTCGCGCTGACGACGATGCTGACGCCCGATCAGAATCGCCTGGGCCTCTTCCACATGACGGAAGAGAAGTGGAAGAAAACGCGCGATATGATGGCGCGGGGAAAGCCGAAGGTGGCAAAGGTTCCCGTGAAGGACATTTTCACGAATGAGTTTTTGCCCAAGACCCTGCCCCCTGCGCTTCCTCAGGAAATGAAGGACTATCTGAAGAAAATCGGGAAATGAAGGCGGGCCCGACCTGCTGACGTGACTTGAGAGACACCCGAGGTCGGGCGAGGACCTAGGGGAAGGCCCTTCCCTTCGTCGGCAAGATAGAGAAGGGGGGTCTTCCCCGTCGGTTCTTGCCCACATGTCGGCCCCTCCCAGGAAGGGAAAGGGAAGGCCTGCCATGAGGGAATCCTTCTCCGTCCTCGGAAAACCCATCCCCTCCATCGAGTCCCGCGAAAAATCGATGGGGATGGGCGAGTACGTGACGGACGTGGTCTTGCCGGGGATGCTGTGGGGAAAGATCCTCCGAAGCCCCCTACCCCACGCCCGCATCCTCCACGTCGATACCTCCCGGGCCCTTGCCCACCGGGGCGTCAAGGCCGTCCTCACCGGGGGAGACCTCCCCCCCATCCCCATCGGCCACAACATTCACGACGAGAAAATCCTCGCCGCAGACAAGGTACGCTACGCAGGGGACGAGGTGGCGGCGGTGGCGGCGGTGGACCTGGACGCAGCGGAGGAGGCGTTGGAGCTCATCCGGGTCGAGTACGAAGAGCTGCCCTTCGTCATTGACCCTATCGTCGCCATGGCCGACGGGGCCCCCCGGATTCATGAAGCCGAGCGGAACATCGCCAAAGAGGGGGTCATCGCGCGGGGGGACGTAGACAGGGCCATGAAGGAGGCGGACGCGGTGGTGGAGGAAACGTTCTGGACCTCCGCCGCGCACCAGTGCTACATGGAGCCCATGGCCGCCGTCGCCGAGTTCGACACCAACGGTCGTCTCACCCTTCACCTCGGTATCCAGGACCCCTGGATCGTCAAACACGACTACGCGGCCCCTCTCCAGATGGACGCAGGGGACATCCGCGTTGTCCACACGTTCATCGGAGGAGGGTTCGGCTCCAAGAAGATGCAGTGCCTCCATCTCATCGCGGCTTGGCTTGCCCGGAAAGCGGGCCGTCCCGTGCGAATAGACAATACCCGGGAAGAAGAGTTCCTGGCGACTCACCCCCGGGTCCCCATGAAGATCTGGACGCGCCTCGGCGCAAGGCGGGATGGCGCCTTCCTCGCGAAGGACGCAGATTTCATCGCGGACAATGGCGCCTACACCAACGAAGCCCTGGCCATCACCGGTATTGCGTCCTATCGGATGGATAACCTCTACCGTCTGCCGAACGTCCGGGCCCGGTACCGGCTGGTCTACACAAACAAGTTTCCGACCGGGGGCTACCGCGGCTTCGGCAATCCGCAAGGGGCCTTTGCGCTGGAGTCGGCCATCGACATGCTGGCGGAGCGCCTCGGGATGGACCCCGCCGTGATGCGGATGAAGAATTTTGTTCAATCCGGGGACGTGACCGTCCACGGCTGGAAACTGGGGAGCGTGGGGGTCCAGGACTGCCTGGAGCGGGCCGAAGCGGAGTCGGGCTGGTCTCAAAAACGAGATGCGGGCGGCGTCCCAAAGGATGGGAAGTACCGGGGGATTGGAGTCGCCTGCTGCCTGCACACGTCGGGGTTTCGGGGGTCCTTCAAGGATTTCGACGGGTCTTCGGCAACGGTCCGCGTGGACGAGGACGGCCGGGCCTACCTGCTCACGGGAGAGGTGGACCTCGGTCAGGGAAGCCGCACCCTTTTTTCCCAGATCGTCGCCGAGGAGCTTGGCGTGGGGATGGAGGACATCCGGGTCTCGGGCGTGGACACCGACCTGACGCCGATGTGCCTCGGGGCCTTTGCCACCCGGACGACGACCGTCGGGGGCCATGCGGTCATCCGGGCGGCGCGGAACGCCAAGGAGAAGATCCTGGCCCATGCGGCCGGGGAGCTCGAATGCAGGCCCGAAGACCTCGAATTGCACGACGGATCGATATTCGTCAAGGGCTCCCCGGATCGAAGCGTCGCCTTCCGCGCGGTCGCCCGGTCGATGGTTCTCACTCAGGGGGGCAAACCCATCCTGGGCGAGGGAAATTTCGTCCCGGCGGACGTCGTCATTCCCGATTCCGAAACGCGGTTCGGAAATTCGAGCATCGCCTACCCCTTCGCCGCCCAGGTCGCCGAGGTGGAGGTCGATGCCGAGACCGGGGAGGTCAGGGTTATCCAGATGTGGGCGGCCCACGACTCCGGGCGCATCCTCAATCGGCTGACAGCCGAGGGTCAGGTGGAAGGGGGAGTCCTTCAAGGGGTGGGCTGGGCGCTGATGGAAGAATTCAAGTTCGAAGGCGGCCGGGTGGCCAACCCCAACTTCTATGATTACCGGGTCCCCACCATGTCCGACTTTCTGCCGATCCACGTCGATTTTGTGGACAACATCGAGCCGCGCGGACCGTACGGGGCGAAGGGGCTGGGGGAACCCTGCATCGTGCCGACCGCGGCGGCGATCGCCAACGCCGTCTCCCACGCAATCGGCGCCCGGGTGACGAGCCTCCCCATCACCGCCGAGAAGGTCCTGGAACTGCTCCGGGCAAGAGAAACGGCGAGCTTGTAGGACCGTGACCGCCCGCACCCAGGACGATTCGGGGACCCCCGCTCGAAAGGAGACTGCACCGTCATGTGCCCGCCCGTAGCGGTGAATGTTCGGGTGAACGGTAAGAACCGCTCGGCCCAGGCAGACCCCGATTTGCCGCTCATCCGCTATCTGCGGGATGAGTTGCGCCTCACCGGGGCAAAGGTCGGCTGCTCCCCGGGGGACGGGGATTGCGGCGCCTGCATGGTCCTCATCGACGGCAAGCCCCGGCTCGCCTGCCTGATCAAGATGGGAACCCTGGATGGGCGGTCCGTGGAGACCATCGAGGGGGAATCGCCCGATGCCCCCCTCGACCCGGTCCAGGAGGCCTTCGTTCGCAGCGGCGCGATCCAGTGCGGCTTTTGCATCCCGGCTTATGTCCTCGCCACGCGCGCGCTTTTGAGCAGCAACCCGGACCCGTCGGTGGAGGACATCAAAGAGGGCCTCAAGGAAATCCTCTGCCGGTGCACGGGATACAAAAAGGTCATCGAGGCGGTTCAGGCGGCCGCTCATTTCCTCTCCCAAGGGGCTTGGCCGGAAGGCTTTGGAACATCTTCCCTGGAGGAGAGCGGGCGCGCGGTGGGGGTTTCCGTCATCAAGAAGGACGCCATCGACAAGGTGGCCGGGCGCGCCGTCTTCGCCGACGACGTTTATATGGACGGCATGCTCTACGGCAAGCTCCTCTACAGCGAGCGGCCTTCGGCCCGGTTCGCGCTGGACACCGCAGAGGCGGAGAGGTCGCCCGGCGTGGCCGCCGTCCTGACGGCCAAAGACGTCCCAGGCACCAACCGCATGGGCGTGGTCGTCAAGGACAAGCCCGTCTTCGCGGCGGAGAAGATCCGAAGCGTCGCCGACGTCCTCGCCGCCGTCTACGCCCAGACGCCGGAGGAGGCGGAGGAGGCGGTCAAAAAGATCCGGGTCCGCTATGAGGATCTGCCCGGGTTGTTCGATCCCCTCCAGGCGCTGTCGCCGGACGCCCCCCTGATTCACGAAGACCATCCAAGGGGAAACATCCTCCACGAGGTCAAGCTCGAGAAAGGAGACGTGGACAAAGCCTTCGCTGAGGCCCACCTGGTGGTGGAGGGCGATTACTCCTGCTCCCGGATCGATCACGGCTTCCTGGAGCCGGAATCCGGGGTGGCTTACGTGGATGAACGGGGCGTCGTGACCCTGATGATCGCCTCACAGTGCCTGTTCATGGACCGGGACGACCTTTGCGGGGCCATCGGGCTGCCCAAAGAGAAGATGCGGGAGATCGTCCTTTCCATCGGCGGGGCCTTCGGCGGGAAGGAGGACCTCTCCCTTCACCCCTACCTGGCGCTGGGGGCCTTGCGCACCGGACGGCCCGTTAAGATGACCAACACCCGGGCGGAGTCCCTTTTGAACCACCACCGAAAGCATCCCATGCGCATGCGCTACAAGACGGCCGTGGACCGGGAAGGTCGGGTCACGGCGGCCGAAACCCGGATCCTGGCCGACGGCGGGCCTTATGCCTATACCGGCCCTTGGGTGATCGGCAACGCCACGATGTTCTCCGCAGGCCCCTATGAAATCCCCAACGTCCGGCTCCATGGCACAAGGGTTTACACCAACAACATCCCCTGCGGGTCGTTCCGGGGCTTCGGGATCAATCAGGTGAGCTTCGCCATGGAGAGCCAGATGGACATCATCGCCCGGCGTCTTGGAATGGACCCCTTCGAGCTGCGGTTGAAGAACGTCCTCAAGAGGGGGGCGGCCATGCCCACGGGGGTGAACCTGAACTGCACCGTCGGAATCAAGGAATGTCTGGAACGGCTTCAAGAAGCCGTCCGGGCGGAGATGCCGTTTACTCCCCGAAACGGCGGAAAGATCGGCCTTGGCGTCGGCGCGGCCTACAAGAACATCGGGGTCGGCCAGGGCAGGCCCGACAGGGCCACGGCGATTATGGAGATGCTGGAGGACGGCGCGGTACGCGTCCGCACCGGCGCGGCGGACATCGGTGGGGGCCAGAGCACCATCATCTGCCAGATCGCCTCCGAGACCCTCGGCATCCCCTATGAGGCGGTGGAGCTGATGACACCCGATACCGAGCGCACACTGGACTGCGGCCGCACGGCCGGCTCCCGCCAGACGTTCACGACGGGAAACGCCGTCCTGGGTGCGTCCCGGGAGTTCCGGGCGAGGCTCTTCGACCTCGTGAGCCGGAACTTCGAGATCGCCCCGGAGGATATCGTCTGGAAAGACGGCCGCGCCTTCCGGGCGAGCGGCGGCAAAGAGATCGCCACGAACCGGGAGATCGCGGCCCTTGCGCGTTCCGAAGGGGAAGACCTGACCACCCAATACCAGTATCTCTGCCCGGAAACGTTTCCCCCGGTCATGGACCCCGAGGCGGAGCTCGGCATCAAAAAGAAGGATTACCGCAACTATCACAGCTTCACGTTCGTCGCACACGCCGCCGTCGTGCAGGTGCACGAGGACAGCGGCGAGGTGGACGTCCTCAAGGTGTTCGCGGCAACCGATTGCGGCCGCGCCATCTATCCACTGGGGATCGAGGGACAGGTGGAGGGGGCCGTGCTCCAGGGCCTCGGCTACGCCCTGTCGGAAGAATACGTGGTCGAGAAGGGGATCCCCAAGACCTGGACGCTGACGCAACTCGGGATCCCGGGGATCAAGAAGGCGCCGGAGATCGTTCCCATCATCGTAGAGGACCCGGAGCTGGAGGGTCCCTACGGAGCGAAGGGCATCGCTGAAGCCTCACTGCTCCCGGGCGCGCCCGCCATCATCAACGCCATTTACGACGCCACGGGCGTTCGCGCGGTGGATCTTCCCCTCAAGCCGGAGAGGCTCCGCCAGCTCCTGGCCCAAGGCCGAACCAAGGCCGTGGAGGTTCCGTCCGCCTGAGATTCTGAAAGGCCCTCTTCGCCAATTGAGTTTTGCCCGGTCCCTTCCCGAGAAGCCGAAGACGCGAGATAATACCTTGAACCTATTTCACTACGGAGAGAGAACCATGAAGAGACTCGCATTCGCCGTAAAAACTGCTGGGTTCCTTCTGGCCTTCGGGCTCTTCAACCCCCTGGCGGCGTGGGGCGCCGACAACGTAAAGTTTTCGCTCGGATGGGTTCCCATCAGCCGGGACGCAGCTTTTTATGTTGCCCAGGATCGGGGCCTGTACAAGGCGGTAAACTTAAACGTCACGATTCAGCGGGGATTTGGCGGGGCCGACGTAGTCAAGAAGGTGGCCGGAGAGGCGGTGGATTTCGGCTTCGGCGATATCCCCTCCTCCATCATCGCGCGCTCGAAGGATACGCCGGTGAAAGTCCTCGCCGCCTATCATGACAAGTCCATGTACGTCATCTTCAGCCTGAAGCGGACGGGGATCCAAAAGCCCAAAGACCTGGAAGGGAAGACCATCGGCACGGCGGCCGGCGATTCCGGCAGGGCCATCTTCCCGGCGTTCGCAGCCATCAATCACCTCGACGTGAAAAAGATCAAGTGGCTGACCATCGCCCCGGACGTGACCATTTCAAGCCTCTTGGCGGGCACCATCGAAGCGACCTCCCTCTTTTACGTGTCCGGTCCGGCCCTTTGGAGGACGGCCAAGAAGCAGGGCAAGGAGGTGGAGTCCATCCTCTACGCCGACTACGGCGTGGACCTGTATAGCTCTGGCGTCATCGCGACCGATATAACGGTCCGGGACAGGGGCGACCTCTCCCGGCGGTTCATCGAGGCGAGCTACAAAGGCGCCGCCTGGATGGTCGAGAACCCGGACGGCGCGGTCAAAAGTTTTCTCAAGTTTCACAAAACAGCTGACCCGAAAATTGCCCGCCAGATGCTGGACATCACGATCGATCACCTGATGACCAAGACCGCCATGGACAAGGGCATCGGATACATCGATCAAAAGAAGATGACCTATACCCGGGACCTCATCACCAAGTTCATGCATCTCACCAAAACGGTTCCCGTAAAGGATCTCTACACAAACGAGTTCCTTCCGCGTCTCTTTCCCAAGAGACCCGGCAAGTAACAAACGCGAAGATGACAAGGAAAGGCGCCTACCCCAGGACCGTTTAGCCTTCGCGCCTTTAGGCCCCCGCGTCAGGCCCAATTTCTGAAAAAGGATCTACGGGCACGCGCAGTACCCCACAACCGGTCCCCCAGGAGGCCGGCTGACGAGGCTTCGCTCTCCTTCGACCTCAAGGACCTTTACTTCTTCCACAGAACCCCAGACGAGAGGACCTCTTGACAAGATGATTAAAAAATCAACAGCCATTGAAATTTTACCGAGGGCGTTAGGCGTCATTAATTTAGCCGCCCTGTTCCTGGGACAGTATCTTACCAAGCGACCGCCAATATTGAATGATAATATATTCATCATTGTAATTGGAATTGTTCTTGCCCTGGCGGCTTTTTCTTTCTGGATGTCATCGACCTACTACATGAGACACGCTTTCCATACGAAAGAATTAATAACAGACGGACCGTTTAAATATTCCAGACATCCCATGTATCTTGGCGCCTATTTTACTATGATAGGGATCGGGGTGCTGTTCTTTTCGTGGCTTTGGTTTGCGATATTGCTGGTATTTATCCCGATTTGGTGCCTAAACTGCCGACTAGAGGAAAAACAAATGACGGAAATATGGGGGGATAAATATCTCGATTACAAGAAGAAAACAGGCATGTTCCTACCAAGGTTAGGATAGTGATAAATAAGACCTCGCGAGTTTTCGGATCTCCGCCTCGCCGTGTTTCTCGGCTGGCTTGCTACGCGGCGATGTAATGGCGAGGCCGCGGTTTCGTTCGCTGCGCTCAGTCTGCTGAGATGAGCCTTCTACGGACCTCGTTAAACGAAGTTTGATTGACCTTTCGGGAAGGAAAGTAATAATTCGGCCGTTGTAACGCGGTGAATCGGTTTAACATGCCTGTGGGCGGCCACCCGCCGGTCAGGCAGAAGCGCCTCCTTTCGCCCTTTGGAGAGAAATGACCGTGGCGGAATACTCTGTGATCGGAAAGCCAACGCCGATGGTGGATGCCCCCTTGAAGGTCAGCGGCGCGCTGGAGTACGTGGCCGACATGAAGCTCCCCCGCATGCTCTATGCCAAAGTTCTCAGAAGCCCCCATCCGCACGCAAAGATCGCCCACATCGACACGGCGCGGGCGAGGAAACTCCCAGGGGTCAGGGCCGTCTTGACCGGCATAGAAGTGCCCCCCATCCAATGGGGGTCCGTCGTGGATGACCAAACCACGCTGGCGATCGATCGCGCCCTTTACGTGGGCCACGAGGTGGCAGCGGTCGCCGCGGTGGATGAAGCGACCACGCTGGACGCCCTGGAACTGATCCATGTGGAATACCTACCGCTCCCCGCTGTCTTTCTCCCGGAGGAGGCCCTTGGGCCCGATGCGCCGAAAGTCCATGAATCGGGAAACCTGGCCGGCCGCCTGGACTTCACCCGGGGTGACCCTGAGGCCGGATTGCGCGAGGCCGACGTAGTGCTGGAAGAAACCTACCGGACCTCCGCCGTCTCTCAGGCCTACATGGAACCCATGGGAACTCTGGCCCAGTGGGACCGGGAGGGCCGCCTGATCGTCTGGATGCCCTGCCAGGCCATCTTTTATGCTCGAAAGAAAATCGCCAAGGCCCTCGGCCTTTCCCTCACGAAGGTCCGCGTGATCCAGTCCGCCGTGGGGGGCGCATTCGGCGGAAAGTACGTGGACGAGCCCCTGGCCATGATCGCCGCCCTTCTCGCCCAAAAAGCGGGGGCCCCCGTGAAGCTGCTGAACACGCGCCTGGACGAGTTCGAGGCGGGACGACCCCGCGTCCCCATGACCATCGCCCTCAAGATGGGAATCAAACGGGACGGCGTGATTACGGCCAAGGAGTGCAAAATCGTGGCCGACACCGGCGCCTACGTCGGGAAATGCCTGGGAATCCTCGGGGCGGGGGCCATGCGGATGGACAATCACTACCGGCAAAAGAACGTCCGCACGGAGGGTTCCCTCGTCTACACCCACACCCTTCCCAAGGGGGCCTTCCGCGGCTACGGAAACCCGCAGATGGGCTTCGCCATGGAGCAGCATCTCGATGCCCTGGCCCAGGCGATTGAGATGGACCCGGCCGAGCTCCGACTCAAGAACTGCACCCAGGTTGGGGATACGACCGTCCACGGGTGGAAGATCGAGTCCTGCGAAATGGAGCGGTGCATCCGCGCCGTGGTGGAGCGAAGCGGATGGAAGGCCAAACGGTCCTCAAAAGGGACGGGTTCCAAGCGCCGCGGAATCGGCATCGCCTGCGCCATCCACACGAGCGGCGCCCGGGTTTATGCAGACTGGGACGGCGCCTCCATGCAGGTGAAGGTCAACGAGGACGGGGGAGTTCAGCTCCTGTGCAGCGAGGGAGACGTCGGTCAAGGGGCAAAGACGGTCCTCGCCCAGATCGTCGCCGAGGAGCTGGGTCTTTCCCCCCAAGAGGTCGCCCTGTCGTCCGCCGACACGGACACGAGCCCTTACGGCTTCGGCGCGTATGCGAGCCGGCTGACTCTAATCGGCGGGAACGCGGCGCGCCTGGCCGCGCAAGACGCGCGCCGGCAGATCCTGGAAGCGGCCGCCGAGCGGCTCGAAGCCCGACCCGAAGACCTGGTCCTGAAGGACGGTTCGATCCATGTCCAGACCTCGCCGGACCGAAAGGTCTCCATGGCCGAGGCCGCCGCGTTCAACCTCTACCGGAAGAACGGACGCCCCGTTGTCGGCCAAGGGGTTTACGACGCCCCGAACGACTTCGTCCTCGACAAGAATCTCTACGGCAACTTCGCCCCAGCGTACGAGTTTACGGCCCAGGTGACCGAGGTTGAGGTGGATACAGGGACCGGCCGGGTGGAGGTTTTGGATATCTGGGTCGCCGATGACGCGGGCTTTGTCATCAATCCTCTGACGGCGGAGGGACAAGTTCACGGGGCCGTGATCCAGGGACTCGGCTACGCCCTGACCGAGGGACTCCTGCTTGCGCAGGGCCAGGAAATCAACGGGAATCTTGCCGACTGCCCTCTCCCGAAGGCCGAAGGCTCGGCCAGGGTGCACTCCATATTGGTGGAATCCCACGACCCGCTAGGTCCCTACGGGGCCAAGGGTTGCTCCGAGGCGCCCATCAATCCTACGGCAGCGGCCATCGCCAACGCCATTCATCATGCCACCGGCATCCGGATTCAGGAGCTTCCCCTGACAGCCGAGAAAATCCTTTCGTCCTCTTAGCCTTCCACAGGCCGGTTCAGGGGGCCGTTTTTTCAGACAAAGATGAGTCCAGAATTTTCTGGTGCGAGTGTTCGCCGCTGCGCGGGTTGGTGAGAACCGCCGGCTGACCCCCCTTTTTTCAGCCCCTCTCATGCAGGAAAGAAACGGAGAGTTGTTTTCGTCTTGCCCCCTTATTGTCTTTTTAATGTACCGATCCATCGTTGACTGCATTTGGCCTGATTGCTATTCTTCTCAGAAATTCAGAAAAAAGGCGCATGATCGGACGAACTCCATGGCCTGAGCAGGGAGGCGCGAATCTCCGCCGCAGCGGTCCACCGGAAACGCGAGGACTCAGTTGCCTTCACGCAGACACCGCTCGAGGGATGACCGACCACGGACGATTTCGCGGTAGAAGAGTTTGTTTGGCTCGCGAACCCAGGAGGAAGAAAGATGAGAAGGTGGAATCGGCGCGTCGCAATGGGACTGTTGGCCGCCCTGGCGGTTTGGGCCATCGCCGGATTTTTTGTGAGGCCTGCGTGGGCGGCCGACAAGATCAAGGTCACCCTCGACTGGGTCATCTACGGGAAGCACGCCGGTTTTTTTGCCGGGATCGATAAGGGCATCTACCGAAAGAGCGGGCTCGACGTAACGATTGAAAGGGGATACGGGTCGGCGGACACCATCAAGCGCGTAGGGGCGAAAAGCGCCGTGTATGGCTTCGCCGACTTCGGCTCTCTCATTATCGGCCGGTCGAAAGGCGTCAAGGCGAAGATGCTGTCGGTGATCCACGCCAAGTCGCTGATGGCGATTTTCACTACGAAAGGCAGCGGAATCCGCAAGCCCAAAGACCTCGAAGGGAGAAAGGTCGGTTATCGGGCCGGGGGAGCGGTTTCGACGGTTTTGCCCGCCCTGCTCGCAGCGAATCAGGTCGACGCATCCCGCATTCAGATGATCAATATGACCCCCACGGCCCTGATCCCAAGCCTGGTGAGCGGGAAAGTGGCCGCCAGCGCTGACTCGTTTCAAACAGAATTCCCCACGTTTGCAGCGAAGGCAAAAGGGGTCAAGAAGGAGCCCCGCTCCCTCCTGTTCAGTGATTTCGGGGTTGACCTCCTTTCCAACGGCCTCATCGCCCACGACGACACCATCTCGGGCCAGCGCGATCGGACCCGGCGTTGGGTGGAATCAACCATGCGGTCGTTCGAGTGGGCGGTCCAAAACTCGGACGAGGCCCTGAGAACCTTCACCAAGTACGCACCCGCCATCGATCCCAAGCTGGCCCGGGCGCATTGGGACATCGCCGTGAAGCACCTCCTCGTTCCCGAAGCCAAGACCCACGGGATCGGCTACATGCTTCCGGAGCGGGTCGCGTACGCCATTGATACTCTGAGCAGGCTGATGAAACTCCCAAAAAGGGTTTCCAGCAAAGAAGTGGTGGATCTGAGCCTTCTCCCTAAGATCGTGATCAACAAGTAGAAGCGGCGAGCAGAACCGGCAATGGAGCGCCCCCCCCAAAGGGGGAGGGGGATCAGTTTGGGTTCCCTCGAGCGACCAGCCAAGGGAGATCAGTGTGCGCTTCTTCCTGAAAGTAGGCCACAGCACTTCCTGAAAGACCCAACGGCATGAACCAGTGTATACGGGTGAGTTTTCTGCGCTTACCCGACATCAGGCGGCCATTCCTCGGGCTTCGGCCCATCCGGGCGAGGCCGTTCACGGGTAGTGTCCCATTCTGACAAGGCCGACATCTGGGGATTGCCGGCGCTCTTTCTGGGTAAGTCGGGCGTCCCGCCCGACCTCGACGCCGGGCGGGACGCCCGGCCTACCTCGCGTGAGGAACGGAGCCCAGATTAGGACACCACCGCTTCATGGCTCGCCTTGACGAAGGAGGTTTGGCTTTTTAGAATACATTGATTTGGCATGAGCTGATATCTTGTTAATCGAAAAGACGTCGGGCCGGCAGGAACCGGAAAGTCGCGCTCACGCCGGGGGGGTTCTTATTGCGCTTCTCTCGCTATTGGCCCCCTAATTCCTGAACGCACCCCGGCCCCAGAGCAGCCGCTGCTTTGGCGACCCGGAATCGTCCCGCGTCACGGCCCTCAAGGGAGGAGCGGAACCATGCGCGAAGGCGCCCTTTGGCCTGCCTTGGCGCAGTATTGGCACCCGGTGGCCTTTGCCGAGGAGGTGGGCGAAAAACCCGTGTCCGTCCGTCTTCTGGACGAGCGCGTGGCCATCTTCCGGCTTGGGGGTCAGGTCAGGGCCTTTCATGACCTCTGCATCCACCGGGGCACGCCCATCTCCCTGGGGTGGATCGAAGGGGAGACCGTCGTCTGCTCCTACCATGGCTGGGGTTACCACGCCGATGGCCAATGTGTCCGGATCCCCTCGCTCCCGCCGGAGCATCCCATCCCCAAGAAGGCCCGCCTCACCGCATACCCGGCCCAGGAGCGCTACGGTCTCGTATGGGTCTGCCTGGCCGACGAACCCCGCGCGCCCATCCCCGAGCTCCCGGCCCTTGAGGACCCGAGCCACCAACTGGCCATCGGCGACCAGCGGAATTGGAATTGCAGCGCGGCCCGGGCCATCGAAAACTTTGTGGATTTCGCCCATTTCGCTTGGGTGCACGAGGGGATTCTGGGAGACCGCGATCATCCCCGCATGCCGGACGTGAACGTGGAAAGACAGGGGGAAGAACTTCGTTTCGGGTTTACGAACATCCCCGACCGGATCCATCCGGTTCCCCACACGCGCAATTACCGCCTCACCCGTCCCTTCACCATCTATCAGTGGAAAGACGAGCCGGACGGCAGGCGGGAGACGCTGACTTTTTTGTGTACGCCGATCTCATTCAACGAATGCACCCGGTTCCTTTTGATCACGCGAAACTACGACCTCGATCCGGCAAAGGAAGATGGGACGGAAAAATTCTTGACCCTCATCGCGGAGCAGGACCGGGTGATCGTGGAAAACCAACGGCCGGAGGAGCTTCCGCTCGACCTGACCGAGGAGCTCCATCTCAAGGGCCCGGACGCGGTCGCCCTCGCATATAGGAGGTTCATGAGGGAGCTGGGCGTTGAGGTCTGAGGGGGGATGGCCCGCAACGATGGCAGGGGACGGCAGAACCATCAGATTCGAAGTTCCGGGATGAACCCGGTTCTTTTCGTGCGGAGTCAGGGCTCGCCCACTTGAGCTTTGCAGCACGGTGAGGAGGTGGAGAGATGAACAGAGACAGAAAACTTTGGGGGGTTGTCGTGCCCGCAGCTTTGGTGTTCCTTTGGGTCTTGAGTGCGGGGGTTGCGGGGGCGGCGGATAAGGTCACTCTCGCCTTCGACTGGCTGACCTACGCCAAGATGGCGCCTTTCTATGTGGCGGAGGCGAAAGGTATCTACAAGGCCGAGAACTTGAAAGTGAAGATGGTCCGGGGCTTCGGCTCGATGGACACGGCCAAGCGAGTAGGGGCTGGTCAGGTGGAGTTCGGCATGAGCACCCTCACAGACACCATCGAGAGCCGGACCCGGGGAAACAAGATCAAGACCGTGTCCATCTTTTTTCACAACACGGCGGCGTGCGTGATGTACGTCAAGGGGAAGGGGATCAACAAACCCAAAGACCTGGAGGGCAGGACCGTGGGCGGCCCCTTAGCCACGGACTCCTGGGTGCTGTTCCCGCTGTTTGCCAAGGCCCAGGGGATCAACCTGTCTAAGATCAAGCACATCAATATGCGTCCATCGGACGTGTACGGCGCCCTTGCGGGGAACGTGGTGGATTCCATCCACGGGTGGATCACGACTCGCTCCGGCGTGCTCAGGAATCTGAAGCAGAAGGGCAAGACCGCGGATGACCTGGGGATCTTCATGTACGCCCAGGGAGGGGTGAGCATTTATTCTCAGGACATCGTGGTCCGGGAAGACATGATCGCGAAGAAACCTGACCTGGTGCGGCGGATGGTGCGGGCGATCAACCGGGCCAAGGTCTGGACCATCGAGA
Organism: Nitrospinota bacterium; assembly: GCA_046758845.1. Classification (GTDB taxonomy): domain Bacteria; phylum UBA8248; class UBA8248; order JACPRG01; genus JBHIBA01. The sequence goes on along the minus strand of JBHIBA010000008.1, from coordinate 11,662 downwards.
ACCCGAAGGAGGCTCTGGAGACATTCTGGAAAGTGAAACCGGAGCTTAAGGCCACTTCCGCGGAGGCGAACCGGGATGAGCTGGAGGTGACCATCGCCATGTTCAAGGACGACCTTGTCGGCAAATACGGCCAGGGCTTCCCCGTCCGGGATAAGGTGATTTCGACCCAGGATGCGTTTACCTCGGCGAAGAACCTGCCGAAAGAGCCCGTGGACAACATCTACACGGATGAGTTCTTCAAGGGCATGTCCAAGGCGGACCTGTTCCCGAAGAAGTGGGGACAGCTGTAAGGACAGAGAGACGAGCCCAAACGGTCTCGATATTCTGAGGGTCCCGGCTCCCGGGAATTCCCCTACCCGGGAGTCGGGACCTGCGCAGGAAGGGAGGCTCGCACTCGGGTGTCTCGCCGAAAGATCATCTTACCCATCATTCTTTTCGTGGTGATCATTGGATTGTGGGAGGGGGTGGTCCGGCTGGTCGGGGTGCCCGAATTCCTTTTCCCGGCGCCCAGCCGGGTTGTGCAGTTTTACTTCCAGTTCGGCTATACGCTGATGGGGGACACCGCGGCCACCCTGATGGAGACCCTCCTGGGGTTTGTGGTCGCGGCGGTCCTGGGGGTTCTGTTCGCCATCCTTCTGGTCTATTCCGCCCTGATTTATGACATTTTCTACCCCCCCCTGGTGGTCCTTCAGGTCACGCCCAAAATCGCCATCGCCCCGCTGCTACTCCTCTGGTTCGGGTACGGGCTGATGCCCAAAGTAGTCATCGGCTTTTTCATCTCCTTCTTCCCCATCGTGGTGACGACGATTCACGGGCTGACCTCGGTGGAGCCCGAGATGCTGGACCTGCTCCACTCCCTGCGGGCCAGCAAATGGAAGGTCTTCTGGAAGGCGCGGATTCCCCATGCCCTTCCCTACATATTCAGCGGGTTTCAGATCGCCATCACCCTGTCCCTGATCGGCGCCATTGTGGCCGAGTTCGTCGGAGCAGAGCTGGGCCTGGGATTCAAAATCGTCTATTCTCAGTATTCGGCCAATACGCCGATGCTATTTTCTGCCCTCGGATTGCTGGCGGTCACCGGGTTGATCCTCTTCTACTTGATGATGTTTCTCGAACGGCTGGTGACGCCGTGGCGCGCCCTGAAGAAAGAAAAAGAATTCGAAGCCAAAGGATTCCTGTAAAGGACGCCTGAGTTTCGGGGCCCTTCTACGCGGAGACGGTTTATCCGTGGCCGAGCGCACCGTCATCGAGCTTCACAACGTCAAGAAAGTCTATCAGTCCAAGATTGCCCGCCGGGAGGCCGTCCTGGCCCTGGAAGATGTTTCATTCCGGGTGAAGGAATCGGAGTTCCTGGCCCTTGTGGGCCCCAGCGGATGCGGGAAGAGCACGATTTTGAAATTGGTCGCCGGGCTGATGCCCCCCACGGAGGGCGCCGTCAGGGTCAACGGGGTCGAAGTCCGGGAACCCCAGCCGGACCTCGGAATCGTCTTCCAGTTCCCCGTGTTGATGGAATGGCGGCGAGTCCTCCCTAACATCCTGCTCCCCATTGAGGTCCTGGAGCGCAACGACCTGGACTACCGGAAGCGGGCTCAGGAGCTGGTGAACCTGGTGGGACTCAAAGGTTTCGAGAACAAGTATCCCTTCGAGCTCTCGGGGGGAATGCAGCAGCGCGTCTCCATTTGCCGGGCCCTCATCCACGATCCCCCGGGGCTCATTATGGACGAACCGTTCAGCGCCTTGGATGAGCTCACCCGCGACGCGATGAACGTGGAACTTCAGCGCATCTGGCTCGAGCGCCGCAAAACCGTCCTCTACATTACCCACAGCATCGCCGAATCGGTCTTCTTGGCAGACCGGGTGGCCGTCATGTCCGCTCGCCCCGGCCGCATTCTGAAGATTATCGATATCCCCTTCCCCCGACCGAGGAGCCTCCGGGTGCGCGCCCTGCCGGAATTCGTCGAAAGGGTCGAGGCCATTCGCGAGATGTTGGGACTCCTGGGTGAAAACACAGACATCCACGGGGACATCGAGCCGCCGGGCCCCTCCTAAAGGGACAAGTCCTCCGAGGGTCTCGCCTTCACGGTATTCCCTCACCGGATGCTGCTTTGTGTCTTGCAGGATTCCGGCCGGGGGGGCTAGGCCATCAGCTTTGGCTCGTGAGGATACCTGCTGATAATTTCGTAGCCCGTTTCCGTGACGATGAGGTTTTCCTCCAGGCGGACCCCTTGCTTCCCCTCCCCCACATAGGTCTCGATGGCCAACACCATATTGGGCTCCAGTTTCTCGGGATGGTTCTTCGAAGCCACGGTGATGAAGGGCGGCTCGTGGGTGCTGAGTCCCACGCTGTGGCCGAAATCCAACGTGGTTTGCGAGTAATCCTGCGGCTCATTCCACTGGCGGGCGATGTCCGCGGTGGTGGCCCCCGGTTTCACGGCCTGGATCCCGGCCCACATGGATTCGTAGCAGCGCCGGTAGAGCTCCTTCTGCACATCGGTCGCCCGGTCGCCCACCACAAAAGTTCTCACATAGTCGCAACCGTATCCGTTGTGGTTGTGCACCCGGTCTATAATGACCAGGTCCCCGGCGTGGAGGATCCGGTCCGTGAACAGCAACCGCCAATACGGATGGGTGTGCTCTCCCGAGGCGAAGTTCCCTCCGCCCCCGTAAATCCAGCAGCACTGCCGGGTGAGCTCCCGCAACACCTCCCCCTGTACGTCGCACTCGCGCACCCCGGGACGGAGGTTCCGACGGACCGCCTCCAGGGCCGCGTCGGCCAGGGCCACCGAGAGACGAATGCACTCGATCTCATCCGGCAGCTTAACCCGCCTGGCCTCCCAAAGCGCGGCGCCGCCGTTTATGACCTCCAACCCCGCCGACTGGGCTTCCCCCAGCACACGAAAATCCAGCCGGTCCAGCGCGAGGGTGTCCGCAGTGACACCCAGTTCTCTCAGGGTCCCTTTCAGGCTCTTCCCCCACTCACCGACCATAGCCGGCGGAAGGAAAGACAGGGGAACGGAGGGCCGGATTCGGCCCTCAAGCCACGGAGCGCACGCCTTCTGGCGTTCGAGATCCCCGCCCAGCTCGAAAAGGACGGGCTCGTGGTCTTTCGCCAAAAGGCAATACCGGGCGGCGGCGAGCGTGGGAGAGGGGTTACCGAAGGTCCCCGTGATGTAACGGATGCTGTTAGGATCAAAGGCAACCAGGACGTCGATCCCATGAGCCTTGAGCGCCGCTCGGGCCTTTTCCAACCGCTGCCGCCGCAGACGGCCGAAATCCACTCGCTCCTCGAAGTCCACCATGAATTGACCCGGCATTTTTCTCCTCCCTCCCAAAGTAACGATTGTCAACCTGCTTGAAAGATGCCACGAGGGATTCAGGGCTCACCCAACGATGCCCTAGGACCCTTCCTTTATACCCTACAAGCGCACATCGTCAGTGGATGGAAACCCCCAGACTCCTGGCCTACAGATGCTGAAACCCCGGACAACCGACATGTAAGATTTTCCCTGGTGTTCTCTCTCTGGAAGGGCGTAAAGTCGACACGGTGAAACCCTTCCCTAGGTCTCTGCCTACGACCCACATCGTAAACGGAGAAGGGCCTTGAATCGAGCCCAGGGAGCGTGTGGCCTGGCCTCATTCGCCCACGTTCTGGAATGTCCCCCGGCGGTTAGCCGAGAAATGTTGCTATGATCCTCGAAGGGAGATTCGACGTCGGAACCCCGGCCTCAAAGGCATGGGATTTCTTGATGGATCTCGATCGGCTCGCCCCCTGCCTGCCGGGGTTGGAAGAGGTGACGCAAAGTGATGATCGCACCTTCGATGGGATGATCGGGGCGAGCGTCGGCCCCATGTCGGGCAAATTCAGTTTTCGCGCAACCATCCTGGAAAGCACACCGCCGACGGAGTTACTCGTTCGCACCGAAGGGACCGATTCCGTCACGAAAAGCACCGTCAGCACCAACGTGAAACTCACTCTGGCGGAAACCGGCGATAACCGGACAGAATTGAGGTACCGCGCCGACGTGGACATCCGGGGGAGACTCGCCATCGTCGGAGACATGATCTTGCGCGCCGCCGCGAACGTGGTCCTGGCCGAATTCGCGAAGCGGTTTCGCTCGCGCGTTGAGGGTTAAAAGACGGCCGGCCAGGAGTACAATAACGAATTCTTTTCGGGCGCTCTCACAGTGCAAAGTCCGCCCGAGAAGGGGGAGAACAAGGTCATCGCCATCGGCCCGGCAGGACGTTTCGCCCCGGGAAGCTTCGCCCGGATGGCGGAAGGCCGGCTTACCGGAGACCGAACGTGCATCCTTCTCATGAATTGAGGGGCGGGGGGGGTCGCTATGGCGGATCGCCATGACGTGATCATCATCGGGGGCGGATCGGCCGGCTGCGCGGCTGCCGCCCGGCTCTCTGAAGACCCCCGGCGGAAAGTCCTGCTGCTGGAAGGGGGTCCGGACCCGCGTCCCATTCCGGAGGTTGTCAGCGATCCCATGAAGGTGCTCAACCTCCTGATGGAAACCCCGTACGTCATGATGTATCCCACGGAGAGGAACCTGGATGGAAGCGTGTTTTATTCTCTTGCGGGAAGAATCCTGGGCGGGGGCTCTTCGGTCAATATGATGTCCGTCATCCGTCCGCTTCCGGTGGATGCGCAAGCCTGGTCGCAATGCGGCAATCCGGAGTGGTCCTGGGAGAACATCCTGCCCGTCCTCAAACGCATCGAGTCAGACGAGGATTACGGCGACAGCGAGTTCCATGGCAAGGATGGCCCGCTCTACGTGAAACGACGTTACTCGTTTGACAAGCCTGTCGGGGGACTTCAGCAGGCCTTCATCGACGCGTGCGTCAGCAAGGGACTCCCGACTTGCCCGGACCAGAACGTTCCTGCACCCTTCGGCGTTTCGACCACTGCCTACTGCGTCAAGGACGGAAAGCGCCAATCCTCGGCGGTGGCGTATCTGGAGCCTGCCCGGTCTCGGCCGAATTTGACGGTTCTGGGGGAAGCCCTGGTCGTCTCGATCAAGCTTTCAGGCGACAAGGTGGAAGCGATCCGGTATGAGAAAGACGGAAAGCTCCATACGGTGGCGGGCGATCAGGTGGTCTTGAGCGCCGGTGTGTATCACACGCCGCAAATCCTGATGCTCTCGGGCGTCGGACCGGCGGCGGAACTGGAGCGTCTCGGCATCCCGGTGGTTCATCCGTTGGAAGGGGTGGGAGAAAACTACCAAGACCACGCGGTGGTCTTCCTGACCTTTGAGAGTGTGAAGGACCCCCAGGAGGATTGGGTCGTTCCCGGCGTCATGTTGAATTACAAGAGCAGTCCAGAGAGGAGGTGTTCTGACATTCAGGTCATTGTCCGCCAGCCAACTGCGCTCGAAGGCATGAAACCCTTGATGCCCATCTCGGTTTATCTCATCGAGATGAGCACCCGGGGCCGCGTTCGCCTGAAGAGTGTGGACCCGCGTGAATTGCCCGGGATCGACCCCCGCATGCTGGAACATCCCGACGACGTCGACAGAATGGTGGGGGCGATGAGATTTGTGAAGGAGCTGGCGGAGACGGAACCGATGCGGGAATATTACGGGCCCTTGATCCAGCCGACGCCCGACGAGGACTGGATAAGGTTCGCCCGCTCTACCTACGACAGCTTTCATCATGGGGTTGGGACTTGTACGATGGGTCCGTCTTCGAATCACAAAGCGGTCGTGGATCAACGCTTGCGCGTACACGGGCTGTCCAACTTATGGATCGCGGACGCCTCCGTATTGCCGACGATCCCCCATGCGCACACGAACATCTCGTCCATCATGATCGGGGAACGCCTGGCTGATTTTATGAAGGAGGGCGCTTCGTCCCGACGTCTGGATGCAACGGCTTCAAACGATTCTTTGGCCCCTTGACCCGAGGGGATGACTGAGGAGCGACGATGGCGTACCAGGTTCGGATCATCCATTTTGGGCAGCAGGGCTTTCCGGGACCGGCCGTCTATTTCATGCGCCGCTTCGGTGAGATCGTGAGCATCCCTTTCTTCTTCTGGCTGGTCCAGGGGGAAGGCATCACCCTCCTCGTGGACGTAGGCGCGAGCGCGGAGCAGGCAAACGAACAAAACAGGGAAACGGTGGAACGCTTCGGCGGGCAATGCGCTTGGCGGATTCCGCCGGAGAAAGAGCCTGCTGCCCAGTTGGCGGCGCTGGGGATCTCCCCGGAAGACGTGCAGACGATCATCCTCACCCATCTCCACGCCGATCACTCCCTGAACGTTTCCGCCTTCCCGAAGGCCCGGCTGGTCATGGCGCGCAGGGCCTGGGAGGCCGTCACCGTCCCCGCCCATCCCGCTCTGATCTCGCCCGGTGTCTTTCCAACGGAAGTCCTGAACCTCCTCCAAAGGGAGCTTCACAAGAGATTTCGGCTCGTGGAAGACGGGGAAGAGGTCGCACCCGGTATCCGGTGCTATCGTCTGGGGGGTCACAGCCCCGACTTGACGGCGGTGACTGTGGAGACCTCAGCCGGCGAAGTCATCATCGCCAGCGACGGCGCCATGTTTTACGACAGCCTGGAGATGGGGTGTCCGAGCGCGGGGTATAACCTGGTGGAATCCCTCCAGGCCCTCGACTGGATCAGACAGCGGGACGGGATCGTCCTTCCGGGACACGACTGGAAGGTTCTGGAGCGTCATCCCGGGGGCGTGATCGGCTGACCTCTCCAGGAGAGCTGGCTGGATGGGGGATATTGCTCCTGGGGCGGGTAATACCTGACAGCGATGTCACCCCGAGCTTAACAGATGACACCAGTCTCCCCCGCCTCTGGGAGAACCCGGCCAAGAGCGCGCGTGAACGGCCCATAAGCCCTCCTCTTTGATGTAAGGGACGCCATCCACCGCGGGATCGACCTGCTCCCTGAAGTTTTAGCCCTTATCGTGTTAGCCCACGGGACATTGCCGGTCGTTTGAGCGAGGAGATACCTGGAGACCGAAGTTCCCTGGTTTCAGGTGCTGGGGCCTCGGTGCAACAGGTGAATATCCCAGTCACCTCTGTGGACAGGCAGACGGCAGAGGGGAGTCCTCCCACTCTCCTTGTGGGCTTCCCCCTCTGAGTGGAATACCCCCCCTCTTCCGAAGGAGCCCCAGATGACCCTGCCCTTCACTTCGTCTGTTAATCAAGTTAACAGCAAAGCTTGGCGCTGTTAATGAAACTCTCACCAGGGCTTCCCGAGCCGGAGGCCGGGGGCTGGATTCGAAAGCGCTCTCTCTCAGCCTCGGCGGGGGGAATGAAATTGTCTCGCGCGAGGACGCCGTGCCGGGAAAGGGGTTGAAAGGGAAATTGGACGATACGGCCTAGTGGGGGGCGTCGTTGCCCGGCCTTCCAACAGGGGCTTGGCTGCGAAAGGGCAGCGGGTGCAAGAAATCCGCCACGTTCGAGTCTCTTCTTGAAACGCGGCTGGGACGATGCGCACGGCTTTGGTTTACAGTTGTCAAAAGGCGCCCGACAACCGGGTCTGAAGGAGCAAGCGATGCAAAAACCTTTTGTGTGGATACTCCTGATGGGACTTCTGGGCGGCTGTGTGGTTTACGAACCTCCACGCGGCCACCAGGGGGTTCCACCTGGACACGGCGGCATTCCGCCCGGACACGGCGGCATTCCGCCCGGGCAAGCCAAGAAAATCTGGCCACCGCCCATTGTTGTGGTGGGTGTCCCCCACTATGCGGTGGTGCCCGGGACCACCATCTTCGTGATGCTCGGCGTGGAGGCCGACGTGTTCCGTGTGGGCGGCGCACACTACTATTTCCGGGACGGGGGTTGGTACAGGGCCAAGACCCATAAAGGTCCCTGGAGAGTGATTGCCGCCAGACACCTCCCGCGGGAGCTGCGAGGGAAATCCCCTAAGAAGCTGAAGGCAAGAATCAAGGGCCGCATCAAAAGGGGGCGGTGGAAGGGCTAAGTTAAATCGCGCCCCACCAAGGACTGACCCTCTGGACGTTTCGAGGCCGGGGACGGTTCTCCAGGCGACTCTCCGACCTCCCTGTCACCCGTCGTCCCCCAGGCTGGACGGATTCGCGGAATCCAGCGCAACAAATGCAAGCCCCCCGTCTGGTTTTCAGGCCCCTAACAGGGCTTGACAGCCGGAGGGAAAGGAATCACCCTTGGCGCAAGCGGAGAAGGGGCCAGCTGCTTCTGCGCTCTGGTATAGAAATTGCTGGTAATGGGGATCGGGTCATATAAAGGACGAAGGAGCCATATTCACTGAAAAGTCCCTTGACGGAATCCTTTCGGAGGAAACAGGTAAACTCGGGTGGCGGCAGGTCTCTGCATTTTGATCCCTGCGAGTGCTTCCGCCAACTCCGTACGCAGTGTGCCTCGGTTCCGGCCAGGGGGAGGGGAATTCCCTTCTCCCAGAGGAACCGATAGAATAACGAGTGGTGCCAGGCGAGGGAGAGCCCTCGGGAGATCGGTTTCAGACCGGTTCGGATCGGATCTACAGACGGAGGTCCCCATGAAGAATTCGTTTCTTAAGACGGTCGCTGCGATCTTGGTCGTTGGTGTGGCCAGTGCCGGCCTTTCCGGTTGTGCAGAGATGGGAATGAGCAAAGAGACCGGTGGAATGCTTGGGGGAGGAGCGGCGGGCGGTCTCGTCGGCTATGCCATTGGAACTGCGACCGGCGGCAAACTGATCCTGACGATAGCTGGAACCTTGCTCGGCGCTTATCTCGGAAGCAAGTATGGCAGGAAACTGGACGAGCGGGACAGGATTGCGATGGCGACCGCAACTCAAGACACCCTGGAGAAGAGCCCTTCTGAGAAGGTCAATAATTGGAAAAATCCGGATTCGGGTCACAGCGGGACAGTTGTCGCGAAACCTGGGTTCAAGAACTCCAAGGGGCAGGACTGCCGGAAATTCACACAAACGTTCAACGTCGAAGGAAAGACAGAGACTGTCAGCGGCACGGCTTGCAGGCAAAAGGACGGCAACTGGGGGATCACCAGTTAAAGGTCGGCGTCGGTGCTCTGAATCTTCCATTTGTTTGAATAGGGCGCCGCCAAAAGGGGTGCAGACGGGATCAGGGACGGGGCCCGCCGGAGCCATCTGACCCTTCCGGCGGGATCTCCGCCCAACGGACTCGGGTTTCCTTCGCCCCGGCAGGACCGTCACTTCCCTTCCAAGTAACTGCTACGCGAAGAGCCGGAGCCTCTTCCATTGCCTTGCCTCCAATTGCTCCTCGTGTGCTGTGCCGTAAATTCGGAGCATAAATCCCCGGCTTCCAAACGGGCGCGTGCCACTGGCAGCTTGGCTGCCAATGCCGCCTTTTACATGGATGAAAGCCGAGGTGGAGGCACGGGCGGACGAGCCGCCCGTGGCACCCCTGCCCCCAACCCAAAAGCAGGCCCGGCCACGCAGTGCCGGGCCGTCAAAAGTTTTCCGGGGGGTCCAGGGGGGCCGGTTTTCAAAAAGGCCCCCCTGGCAAGCCAAGCTTCCATCCCCATCGAGCGCACCCCGGAAAACCGGATCACGGACAACCAACTGAGTGATCCCCAGTTTTCTTGCACTAAGGGAAAGGGCAGAGGAAACCCGGCTCGGTGCCGCGATTTCCGCTTCGCTCAAATCGCGGCTACGCCTGCATTTGTGACCCGGCTGTTCCCGCATCGTGTAGCCCCGATCTGAGCGAAGGGACTCCTTCCCGAGCGGAGATCGGGGCATTTCCCCTGTAAACAAACCCCAACCGCCTCAACGAACTCGCTCAAAAACTGGGGATCACTCAGGACCACCAATCCTTGACACCCGGGCGAGCTTGGGGGCAGAATAAATTTCATTCCCAACCATTTGATCTTGCGGCTGGCATCTGTATACGCAGCCGGAGACGGTCAAGAAAGCCCAGGAAGAATTCAACGAACGCACCCGGGGATTTGAATACCGCTGCCTCGTTCCGGGCGAAGTGAAACCGATCGGAGATCCGCCCCCCATCGCCTTTCCTTCGTGACTCGCTCTGCCCCCACGCGCGGAAACGGCTGCTGGCCGATGGCTCAACCTGCCGAGCTTGTCATTCGTCGCTGTCGATTCGTCAACGTCGCAACCGACGAGATCTACCCGGCCGACATTGAAATCTCCGGCGGCCGCATCACTCAGGTTTGTCCTGCGGGCCAGGGACGGGGCCGACGCGCACTGGATGCGAGGGGACTGTACGCGACGCCCGGCTTCATGGACGCCCACCTGCACACGGAATCCTGTCTCCTGACTCTTTCACAATTCGCCGCGGCCGTCCTCCCCGCCGGAACGACGACCGTGTTCGTCAATCCCCACGAAATCGCGAACGTCCTGGGCCTTCGGGGCGTCCGGTGGATGTTGCGGGAGGCCGCCGAGCTCCCCCTGCGGATCTATCTCATCGCCCCCTGCAAGGTTCCCACGGGCGCCGGCTTGGAAACCTCCGGCGCGAAGTTCGGCCGGAAGGAAATCGATGAGATGGCGACGTGGCCCGACGTTGTCGCGATGGGGGAATTCAACGCCGACCGCCTGGTGGCGGGAGAACCCCGGCACATTCGCCTCCTCCGCTGGACCCGCAAGCTGGGGAAAATGGCGGCGGGACACGCTCCCGGGACGCTTGGGGCCGACCTCGTCCGACTCAGGAGGATGGGGGTCCTGGACGACCACGAATCCGAGACTTTCGAAGAGGTTCGGGAGAGAAGCCGCGTCGGTATCACCTCGTTTCTCAGAGAGGGCTCGGCCGCCAGGAGCCTCGAAGCGATCATTCCGGCCCTTGTGCGCTCGGGGATGAGCACGAACCGCCTGTGTTTTTGCACCGATGATAAGCACGCCGACGACCTGCTCAAAGAAGGGGGAATCGGTCACTGTGTCCGAAAGGCGATCAAGCTGGGGCTGCCGCCGGTCTCTGCCCTGGCGATGGCCTCGAGAAATTGCGCCCGCCATTATGGCCTCGAAGGCCGGGTGGGATCTTTGTTGCCCGGCGAGAAGGCCGACCTCCTCCTCATGCCCTCTCTGAGAACGATTCAGCCCCGCTACGTCCTCGTCGGAGGGCGGGTCGTATGCGGACCGAACGCGTCTTACAAACCTCCGAGAGAGATCTCTCCGCCCGCCTGGTGCACGAGGACCGTTCGCATCCCGCGGAACCTGCCAAGGGACGCCCTGAAAATCTCCGCTCCTCGGTCGGCTCATCGTGAAATCCGCTCGAGGATCATCGGAGTGGCCCCTGACTCCATTCTCAAGAAAGAGCTCCACCTTAAAGTTCGTGTCCAAAACGGCGCCCTCGCGAGCGACCCGGCCAACGACGTCCTGAAAATTGCCGTGATGGACCGGTACACCGGCAAGGGAAAAACCGCCTCGGCGTTTGTCCGCGGCTTCGGGTTGCGGGAAGGGGCCCTGGTCTCCTCGATAGCGCACGACCATCACAACCTGATCGGTGTGGGCGTGTTGGATGAAGACATCATCGAGGGTTTTCGCATCCTGGGGGAAGGCGGGGGGGGACTCTGCGCGGTGCGAAAGGGGAAATCCCTCGCTCTGCTCCCATTGCCCTTAGCCGGTCTTCTCAGCGATCTCCCGCTCAGAGAGGTCGTGGAGGGTCTGGGTCGCCTGGACCGGGCCGCAAGACGGCTGGGGTGTCGCCTGCCCTCCCCCTTCATGACACTCTCTTTCATCTCTCTCGTCACCATCCCGG
>JBHIBA010000007.1:0-45331 GCA_046758845.1 Nitrospinota bacterium | reverse complement strand
CTATTCATTGATCATACCGAAATGTTCATCGCGCATCTCGTTTTTTTCTCAATTTTCTTTCTGAACTCCTTATCGCGCAGAAATCCACAGGGGTGGTCGCCTAGCAGGCGCTTCAGGGTACCCCCACCAAGACTGAGGGTCTGCTCTCAGGATGCGTTGGTGAGTCTTCCGTCTCTCAGCGGTCAGATCACCCTGGAATTTTTTGACGTGACACAAGGCGCCCTCCTCCCCGGAACTCCTCTGGCAACCTGCCCGGCTTGGCTTGCAACGCCAGAGAGGCCGTGACTAAGATCATTGCTGCGCATCCGAAGGGGCTCAAAGAATCCCATACGGGCTGACTCGAAGATATTAGATTTCTCGCGGACGTTGTTCATTGGCGCCCACGGCCGCACTCTGGGAGGTGAAAATGGCCCCGTCTTTCGACCACATCGGGCTAGCGACCCCGGATCTCGACCGCTCTGTTGCCTTTTACCGGGATGTGATGGGTTTTGAGTTGATCAGTCGCCGGCCCATGAATGACGGCGCGCGGGCCGTGTTCCGCGTCGGCGAAGGTCTCCTCGTCCTCTTCCATCGGCCTCACGCAGGATACGTGGAGAAGGTTCGCAAACCCCGATCGGGCGTGCACCACCTGGCCTTCTGGTTTGAGCCTAAGGAATACGAAGGAATCATCGAACGGTGCAAGGCGAACGGCGTCGAAATCATGATGCAAGAGCTCAATCAGGGCGCCAAGGGGACCGGGTTGGCCACGTACTTCTATGACCCCGACGGGAACGACATCGAAATCAAAAAGTATGAGGACCTCCCTGAGCACGCCGAGTACATGGCCGAAGGCTATACCCTGTGAGGCGGTCCAAGAGCTCAGGGCCCCGGGCTGCGATGAAAGGGCACCCCACACTCCCCCGCCCTCAGCACGCCTCCCGAAGGAACCAGGCATACGGCTTTGGCCCTGCGAAGGCCCGGTCGAAAAAATTGGTTTGACGAACGCGCCTTCCGGTGTCGCCGGCGATTGCCCGCGGGCACAGGGGTGAAGAGGGGCTGTCGGGACACCGCGACCCTTGCTGTCTTTAGGGACGATGCGCGACGGGGGCGGGCGCCCTTACGGCGGGGATACGATATCGAGACCTGGAGGAATCCTCATGCCACGATGGGAATACAACGTAAAGGAGCTCTTTGGCCCGTGGACGACAGAGTCCGTTGAGGAAGAAGAGGCCATCCGGGCCACGCGAGACCACCTGAACCGCCTGGGCCGAGAAGGCTGGGATCTGGTGAGCGTCATCAGCCGCACCGACCCAGAAAGCAGAATCAGCGATTACTACATGATCCTCAAGCGCTCCGCGCCGCAGGGCTGACCGCTGCAGACGGCGCCAGGACCCTCACGCCCTCGCCGGGCTGGGCTCAATGGCCTTTTGGACAATCTGGGCCGCGTTGCGAATGTGTTGAGACATGATCCGGCAGGCGGTTTCGGCGTCCCGGTTCCTGATGGCCTTGACGATCTTGGCGTGTTCCTCTTTGGCGCGGCTCACGTCCTGGCGAGTGCGCTCAATCTCCTTGGAGTTGCAAAGGCGGAGCTGGGCCTCCAGGGTGGACCAGACCTGAGAAAGCCGCTTGTGGCGGGCCAGACGGAACAAGCGGTCGTGGAACTCCATGTTCATCCCAACCGGGTGACCGGTCCGATCTTTGCGGGAAGCCGACGGATTTCGTTCCACCTCTTCCTGGAGCGACTCGAACTCTTCATCGGCGGCCTGTGCCACAACCTGGCGGATGGCCAGGGCCTCCAAGGCCTCGCGCAGGGTGTAGATCTCCTCTACGTCGGCCGCTATGGGCTTGACCACAAAGGTCCCCCGGTGAACGTTGATGACCACCAGGCCCTCGGCAGCGAGAAGGCGAAGGGCTTCTCGGATGGGACCGCGGCTGACGCCCAACTGCTCGGCCAACTCGGTTTCCACCAGTCGCTGGCCTAATTCCAACTCGCCTTCAAAGATCGCCGTGCGAATCGCGCTAACTACGTTCTCGGAAAGAAGCTTCTTGGGCAGAGGTTTCAGGCTGGTAATGGGCATAGGTGTATTCCTCCGACGATGTGGTGAAATTTGACTGTCTTTGGCTGACAAACAAGTTAATCCCCCCCCGTTTGATGTCAAGGGAAATAGGGGTTCTCCCCTCGGTTTTGATCCCCCTGACGGATGGACTGAGAAATCTCAAAGAACGAACTCAGCGTTCCCCCACGCTGCGGCGCTGTGCCCTTTCCGAGACGATCTGAGACCGTCGAAGTCGCCGATCGGTTGACGGATGGCCCCCGAATGACGAATTCCAGTCCGGAGAACCCCCCGGCCCCTTCACCTCCCCTTCGCGTTCAAAGGGTCCGGGAAGACGGCCTGGAGGGCGCCGAAGCGATGACGAAAGGAAGCGCCCTGCAGGACGGGGCGAGGGAACCTCGGAGCCCCGAGACGAAGGGTGAGGGACAAAACCCGCTCCCGGCTTCGCAGGCCCTTCTTATCGACCGCGTACACAGTCAGCCTCATCTGGAGGCCGTCGAATCGCCCCGGGTGACGAAGAACGTCCGGTCCCCCCGTGTCCAGCTCAAGATAGCCCGCCAGCTTGCCAATCCGGTCTTCCTTGAACTTTTCTTGGTCTTCCTTTGGCTTTTTCCGGGGCGCCTCAAGGGTGATGGTTCCCTGCGAAATTCCTCCGGGCCCCTTCTGACGAAGCTCCCATTCCAGGCTTTTCAAGTCTTCGTCCGCGTCCTCCAGAACCAGGTAAATGTCCCACACCTCTCCCGGCTCCAGGAATTTCACCGCCCGGGCGAACGTGATCCTGGGTGAAGGGCCTTGAGCCTGCAACTGCCGGGATTTCAAATCTTCATCCCATGTAGCAGGCGGGGGCCTCTCCTCCAAGGGCAAATTCTTTGGCTTGAGAAATTCGGGGAGCTGGGCGAAAGCTGGGAACAAGAGTCCAGTGCACAGTGAGAAGACCGAAGCCGCAACCAGGAGAAGCGCTCGCCCCGGAACCCCTCTCCCCCAAAATTCTCTGCTTGGACGCTCGCCCATCATATCGCACCTGCCTTCTCGTATCGGTCCGCGGACTCCTCAGACGTACAAAAAATTATACCGACTCCGGCGAACTCCGTCACCAAGCCGGCGAAGCCGCCCGGCCGGCAAAGAAAAACGTTTTGGTTTTGCATTCCCGGTCGCCATGTCCTAAAAAAGAACAGCGTTGTGAGAGGAGTCATGTCCGTGAAGAGGTTCATTCTCGCCCTTGGAATGGGCGCCGCTTTGCTGTCGATGTTCGGTTGCCAAGGGAGCTCGCCAAGAATTGAACCGGTCCAAAGCCGCGGTGTTCGAGAAACAAGCTATAAGCCCCCTGTCCTCCATGAGATGCGCGGCCTGGCCAGGGCAGCCGTCGGGAATCCAGTTCTCCTGTACGTCAGCGGTGAAGCCGGCACCTCCAACTTAAAAGAGGTCGTCTTCCAGGTCTGGGCCGCCGGACGTGGGAGTATCGAAACGGGCTTCTTCACGCTTCCGGAGGGTTCCCGGAAGCAGATGAGCGGCCGCATTAAGGTCAACACCCTCGCCTCCGTGGGCTTTATCCAGTCGCGCGATTTCGAGCTTCTTCCGCTGGAGTTCCGCCTCTGGCTCCGAGACGAATCCGGAACGCTCAGCCCTGCCAAGGTTCACCAGTTCCAGTTCGACGAACGAGCCTACAACGCCCCTCCTGTCACTCTGCCAAAAGAGAGAGATTACTCGCCACTTATCGGAACCATCTTTCTGGAGATCTTTCCCCTTGACTTCAATGAGAGGGACCTTCTGAGAAGGAGGCGCCACAGGTTCTGAGCCCCCAGGGTCACCGACGCACGCCGCTCCACAGGGTCCGCAGCAGGCGGGAACCGCTCCGCAGAGGGTGTTCTTTCGCCCTTACCCGCTTCATCCGTATTGAATTGCAGTCGGTTCTCGGCCTATGGGCTCGGCCGGTTTCGGGGTCTGTTCGCACGGAGCGCCGGATTTGAGCGAAGGACCGGAAATCACAATCGTCATCCCAGCCCTGAACGAAGAGCTGAACATTGAAAGGACCCTGGAATCGCTTGAGCAGATGGTGACCCTTCCCCACCGGGTGATTGTCGTCAACGACAGCTCCGACGATCGGACGCCCGAGATCGTGGAGAAAGTCTCCCGCCAGCGCCCCAACATCCGATTGGTGAACAGCCCGCGCCCCCGGGGGATCACCAACGCCCTGAAATCCGGTTTCGAGAAGGTCGAAACGCCCGTGGCCGTGGTGATGATGGCCGACCTTTGTGATGACCCGAACACCATCCCGCAGATGTACGCAAAGCTCGAGGAGGGGTACGACCTGGTTTGCGCTTCCCGCTACATGTCAGGGGGCCAGAGGCTCGGCGGCCCGTTCCTACAGGGATTCTTCTCGCGGAATGTTTGTGCGAGCCTGAAAAAGCTCACCGGCATCCCGACCCACGACGTGAGCAACGCCTTCAAGATGTATCGGGTCGAAATCCTCCAAAGCACGCCCCTGGAGGAGGCGGGGTTCGCATCTTCTCTGGAAATTTGCGTGAAGGCCTTTCTCAAGGGATATCGAATCGCGGAAGTTCCCACTTTGTGGAAGGGGCGGACGGCGGGGAAATCGAGCTTCAAAATGCTCAAGGTGGCCCGGAGCTACTTCCGCTGGTACCTTTGGGCCATCCTGCTGCGAAACCACAGGTTCTGAACCCGTGAGCCGTCCACCCGTCGCTTCAGATCCTCCCGCCGAAGGAAAGCGCACGCCCCCCCCTCTGCTCCTCGCCATTGGTGCCGTTGCCCTGCTCTTATTTCTGGCGACGGGTTATCAGTGGGCGGCCGATCTTAAACGCCGCAAGGAAGCCCAAGAGGCCATCGCGCTGGTTCAGGAGCGGCAAGCCACTAACCTGACCGAGAACGCTTTGAACACCGACGCCCGCTCTTATGACTGGATCGCCCGAAGGATGGCCCCCAGCCTCTACCACGTCAAGCAAAACATGGTCTTGGACCGGATCTGGCGATTCGACCGGTGGGAAAACCTGTGCTGGGAGGTCCGGCTTCACCCCGAAGACGTCCGGCAGGTCGGCTGCGGGACTATCGGGTGGAACAGGGCGCCTCAGATTCAGGGCCGTTAAGCCGCACATTCAGCCCACAATCCCAGCGCCGGCGGTCCTCAGGGCCAAAAGCCTTCTGGAAAAGAACGCCGGACACAAATGTTCGGATTCCCGGCGACCGGATATGCCATGACATCGCATGCGCGTCTCTGGGGGACGGCTCGTTTGACGAAGACCAAGGTTTGTTTGCGTCCAGAAGTTCCCACCACTGGGTATACTCGGGCGTCGTGAAGCGATAGAGCCTGCCTGGGGTCAGCAGGCGGCCCTTGTAGAGAAAGCCGTCAATAATCAATTGCCCTTCCAGCCTCATCCGAACACGGACCCGCTTCTTCCCCTCCGGGATTTCAGCCCGTAGCCGGGTAGGGGCAAGGTTCACAATGCGGACCTCTGGGTCAACGGAAACGACTCCCACAATGTGAGCCACTGTTTGCGGGTGAGTGGTGTCCCGATCTCCGCCTTGAATGAGGCGCACCTCACCGGGCTCCAAATTGCGAAAGACAACCGGAAGGTCGCGGATGATGACTGGTCGCGGACGGTGCATGACACCGACCGGGCGCTTGGTGGTCCGGACAGGAGTAGCCGCCATCCCGCGCGGCGGAGGAATCAGACGCGGATCCAACAACCAGAAATAAAGTCCAAGGAAGGCGGCGGCCAAGAGAGCAGCGCAGTCAAAGACATGGAGGACGCCGCCAATTCGACCCCGCCCGTCATTCCACTTCATCCTGCGGTGCCCCTCCCTTCCCTTCAAGCGCTTGCGACCGACTACCCTTGAAGCCCCAATTCGGGGCTCTGCCCACGAACGCGACTTGGCCTCGCAATAGCGCAAGGGATCGGCCCGACGCCCGCTCGCGCAATCTCGTTTTGGGTCACAAGTCCCCCGGAACTCACGAGGACAAGCCTTCTATCGTACTGGACTGGCTGGAGCGGGCCTCAATTCCGACCGGGGGGAAAATGCGAAGGGAGATCAATTCGGTCCATGGGGGGGGTCCGGAATGTGGAATGTTGGGCTCTCAGATGGGATAGCTTCCCCCGGGCTCGGCGCTGCTGAGGCCAAGTCCCGCTCGCAATAGATAGGCCACGATCCCCGCAAACACCAGGATGAACAGGGAGAGCTCCATGGCCCTCTCCTGGACCCCGATGGCCACCTGCTGCATCACGTAGTACAGGGAGTTGCTCCGGCCCGTGAGGTGGTCGAGCTCCATCCGGATGCGCTGCTGAAACCGCATTGACAGTTTGGCCATCTGAGGGGGCGGGTTCGTTTGGAACAGGGCCAGGGCGCGTTCGAAATGCTGGATCGCCTCCGGCCGGTAGCGAGGGTCCGCCAGTTGCTTCAAGGCGATCGCCAAATCGAAATGCAGCAGCGCGTCGCCGGGCGTCCACCCGACGGCTTCCTTAAACGCCACCGCCGCCTTCAGGTAATCCGCCTTGTCCAAGAACGCTTTTCCCCTTTCCTGGGCCTCGGCGCTGCGGGCGTTCCGGTAAGCGGGCCGATTTTCGTCGAACTTATCCAGCCCCCACTGAATCCGCTCGCGCAACGACGCCCGCTCCTCCTCCGCCATAGGTATCGCCCGTTGGGCGAAAAGCGTATCAGCCTTGCGGAATTGTCTGAGCGCGTCCTTTTCGTGACCCTTCAGCCGGCTGTACGCCTCGGCGACACGAAGGTGCAGGCGCGGATCGTCGGGAGCGTAGACCAAGGCCTTCTGGTACTGCGTCACCGCCTTGTCGAACCACTCTCCCCGAAAGTGATACTCTCCCAGCTCCAAGAAATGTTGAACCAGGATCGTGCGCGCTCGCTCATAGGAAGGAACCAGCTCGAGGGCCCGCATGAACATGCGCGGCCCCCCGGGCTGGTTGCTTCGCATCCTCTCCGTGCCGATGCTCGTCAATTCCTTGGCCAAAGCGAGACGCGCCTCCGGGTCAATCGGCACCTTCCTCATGAGCCCTTCCAGGGACATCTCTTCGGGTGGTTGGCTCGCTCCTCTGTCGCCCGGCGGAATCAGGAGGCCGACGACGTTCCACACGGCGTCCTTGGGATTTCGCGGGTTCAACTTCCCGATCTCCCGGAGGATGTCAGCCGCGAAGGGGAGTCGCGTGAGGGCGTTGCGGTAGGCGCCGAGAGCCCGGCTCCTCATGTGGAGCGCCTGATAGTGGCGGCCGAGCAGATAGTAGGCTTTGGTCTCATTCGGGCAGACCTGGATCGCCTTTCGAATGAGGTTTTCCCGGACCACAGGCTCCACGGCAGCCTCCGCCGCGTACAGAAATTTCTCCGCCCCCTTCGGGCACCCCGGCCCTTGCTCAGCCGTCACGGGGGTGACCAACCCGAGGGCGAACCATCCAAAGAGGCTCAACCCCAGCGCCCCGAACCCCATGAACTTCCAGGGTCCGGCCCGGAATCCCTTCTTGTTCCTCATCAAAACCTTACCCGGAAACCAAGCCACAGTCCGTTCTTCCTCCCGCTTTGGTTTGACGTCAGTTTCTGCGGCCCATTATACACCCGGCCCGAAAACTCACTGTTGGCTGAGGAACAAAATACACTGTTCCGCCCTTCAACGCGAACCATAGGGAAACCCGTATGACGTGCAGCCGTCCCGCTTGTCGGTGTAACCTGCCCGTCGACCGGAAGGCCGTTGCGCTCTCCATCAACCGATGCCCGCTCACGCAGCCTCGCCCCGACGCAACGGCTCGTCATCCCGTCTCCTCATCCAGACGAGGTCACCAAGCGCAATCTAGCCAACCTGCAACAACAAAGCAAGATGGGCCCCGTCCGGGGCGAGCGGGGGGCGGCCGTGGAACCGTCCCTCCCATCCTGGAGTGAGAGCTGCCCCGCGCCCAAGCCACCATCGCGCGAAGGAGACAAATCGGGTCCCAAGGCGCGCATCTCTCGGGCGGGAGATCCCAAAATGGAACCGCTTCCCATTGGACATGTCCTGCTTGGCTTCCCGTCTCCCCAGAGGGGTCCAGTCCGACCGCAACTGATCACAAAAGCTCGAGTCAGCATGCGTCGGCAGCCTTTTCCGAGGACATAGGTCTCCTTGACAGACTTATGCACGCGCGGTAAGGTTCAAAAAGGGCTCCTCAGAACTTTCTCTCCGGTTTTAGGTCTTATGAAAGCCGACAAACATTGCCCAGCACCTGCCCGAGTCCATACTTGCTAAGAGATGGGTAGATGAGTTTCGCCACGGGTAAGAGAAAGTTCCTTGCCTTCGCATTGATTGCAATAATTCTTTCGACCACACTCTTCGGGGGCGTAATTGTCGGTATAGACATTTACCTTCACAAGAGATACGAAAGGTCGCTGGGGCTTAACATCTGGGGATACCGGGGACCAATCCTGAAGGCCAAACAGGTCGGCGAGCGGCGGGTTGCGGTGCTGGGGGGGAGCACCGCTCTCGGGTACGGCGTCAGGTGGGAAGAATCGTTTCCCGCCTATTTAGAACGAAAGCTGAACGATCTCCCGCACAAAGCAGAACGCGGCCCGATTACGGTCGTGAATCTCGCATACAACAACGAGGGGGCGTACTCGTTCACTTTTACGCTACATGACTACGAGTATCTTGATTACGACGTAGTGATACTATATTCGGGATACAACGACCTCGGAATTCACAATATAGAAGTGTGGAGACACAAGTCTCTCGCCTTTAGGCTGACGGGTTATCTTCCAATTCTTCCGTTGATATTGCGCGAGAAGGCCTTGATCCTCCGCTATGGAAGTCTGGAGGCGGGTTATAAAGAGAGAAAGACCACCTTCGCTCCGAACCTGTTAGAGAAGTCAATGGCCATCGCGCTGGAGACTGGTTTAGAAATCAGCAGTAAGTTAGAGCGGCAGTTGGGCGCGTTGATCGATCCGGAGACTGTTGAAGAAAAAATAAGAAGAATTCAAACAGAGTCACAAGGTTCCGGATGTGAGGAACGCTGGAAACTATACTGTGAATCGACTCAGGCGGCGATTAACTATGCGCTGGCCCAAGGAAAAAAGGTCGTGTTCGTTACACAGCCCTACCTCTCTGAAGGTCACATCAAGCAGCAGCAAAACGTCGTGAGGATGCTGAGTGAGCGATTTGGAGGCAATCCGAGGTTTCGGTACCTCGATCTAGGGCGAAGCCTGGATCGCCGGGACCGCACGCTTTCCTTAGACGGGATGCATCTTACCCCTCAAGGCAACGAGAGGATCGCTCAATTAATCGTCCCAACGCTCATCGAAAATCTTGACTGATTCCAAGAGTTGTCCGCAAACTCCGGTTCGGGTTCTTACAATACTCTGACGTCCCCCTACTTACGTAGACCTTCAACCCCCGAATCTTCATCCATTTTCGACGTGTGTCGGAGACTCTTGCCCCCGGCCTTCCGACACTTGCGACCTTCTCTAAGCGTTCCACGGAACGTCCGGCCAAGCGAAATAAACGCCGGTATTACTGATTCCCCCCACTCGGAAAATTCAATTATTGATTGCTGCATTAGTAATGGCCTAACCGGGTGCCACGGGCCGGTACAGGAGTCACCGACTCTCGCCCGGCCCCTACATGACAATTGCTGGATCGCGTGTAGGGGCGGGGCTCCGTACCCGCCCGAAAGATCCGTTGCACTCCCTCACCTGATGCGTTGCGTTTAGGACATTCTTTGTACAGCCCTCAATAGCCGGCCATTTCAATTGCCGTCAAATGGAGAGAACGGGGTCCAGCTCGTCGCTCAGGTCTCTTTCGGCCACGAAGGCGGCCGTCAGGTTCTCGACCCGGAAGATGTCTTTCGCCGTCTGCTGGATCTCTTCCCGGCCAATCTTGTCGAGGGCCTCAAGCTCTTGTTCGATCGTCCTCAGCTCGCCCTCCAGGAGCCAGCTCTCTCCGTTTCGCTCGGCGAACTCGCCCGACTCCTCATGTACGAGCAGAACTCCCCTCAGGTGCTTCTTAGCGGATTCAAGCTCCTCGTCGGTCACCAACTCGTCGCGGAAGCGAACAGTCTCACCCAGGATGACCCGAGCCGCCTCCAACGCCTTGTCCAGGGCGACGCCTGCCTTGAGCTCCAGGTATCCTGTATCGGTGAACCGAAAGGCCCGGGAGTGGATGCTATACGCCAGGCCGCGTTTCTCGCGGACTTCCTCGAACAGGCGGCTCGACATCTTCCCCCCCAGGATGTCGTTCAGCAGGCGCAGGGCGGGCAGATCCGGATGGTTCATTCCGTAAGCCCGAAAGCCGACGGCCAGATTGACCTGATCCGTCTGCCGGACAACGCCGCAGAGTCTTTTCTTGCTTTTCGTGGGCAGAACGGGCCATTGGCGGGATCGGCCGTCCCCCGGGCGCGAGCCGAAGTGTTCGTCGGCCAGGCTACGGATTGCGTCGTGATCCAGACGGCCGGCTACGGAGATGACCGCGTTTGAAGGGCGATACCACTCCTCCATGAGCCGGCGCATGTCCTCGGTCTGGATGGCATTGATGGTTTCCCGGTTTCCGATGACCCCGACCTGAAGGTTGAACATGGTCGTCTCCAAACGGTCGCTGACGACGAACCGGGGCATGTCCTCGTACATCTTGAGCTCTTCCAGGATGACCTGGCGCTCCTTCTCCCACTCCTGGGGGTCCAGGAGGCTGCTGTTCACGGCATCGGCGTAAACGGGCAACACCTTCGGGACAACCTCCGCCGGCGCGACGAACAAGTAGCACGTACGCTCGGCGCCGGTGTTGGCGTTGATGGTCGCCCCGACCCCTTCCATCTCCTGGGCGATCTGGAGGTGATTTCGCGTCGGCGTGCCCTTGAACATCATGTGTTCCAGGGCATGGGAGACGCCGACGACTCCGTCGGGCTCGTGTCTTCCACCACAACCGAAGTAGATGTGAAAAGCCACCGCTTCGGTGTTGGTTCGCTCTTGCGTGACCAGACGGATGCCGTTGCTGAGGATGTTTTTCTGAATGTTCATGTGGATCAATTCTTCCCTGACAATGTCCCGCGTGAGAGACGTTCCCTCCAACTTGCAACCTTCCCAGAGCTTTCCATCTCAACTCTTCCTGGAGGCGTTTCCGGCCACCATCGACGTTTGGGCCGAGGATGGACCCCTCTGCCCCCTTGTCTCGTCCATTCCGGGGGGACAGCCGGCCGCCAGGTGGAAGCCGCTTCCCTTCTCCCGGACAACGCGAACAGCTCCCGGCAAACGGTGGCCTCTGCGAGCCGGCACACCCGGCGCCCACAAGGCCACATCAGATCCCCCCCAGATCTATAGGCTCGGACGGAAGCAAATTCTTGCGCCCTGGAGCCTGCTCTCTACGTCCGCTCTTCATCGGCTTGACCGGGGGGCCCACCTGGAACACTCCTCGACGGCTGCTGGCAAGGCCAGCCGTAGGAGATATTTGTCGGGTGGTACGACAAGATGAGCCGCAGAAGCCGAACCCGTCTGCCCCTACGCCCATGGCAGGTGAGCCGTATCCAGTTCAGGGCGAACCGGACCCCGTCGCTCAAGCCGAGGGCCTCGTCCAGTTCCCGGCAGGTTAGCCGTCGCACATCTGAATGTCGCCCCCTACCGTGGACCCCGAGTCATCCGCCGATGTCAAGAGCGAATACATTGACACCCCCCCGGGTCTCATTGCTCACTGAGTTCCTTCAACCAACCCCTGATGATAGAGCCCCAAAGGGCGCCTTGAAGCCACTTTGGCACAGGGACTTACCCCAACGCCCCATGCGCGCAGTTTGCCACGGAAAACCTTGATCTACGTAGAATTACATCCCAACTCGCATTCTTGCAACAGGAATAGGGCGGAAGAACGCCTTTGACGGAATCTTCCGGAATGGTGGAGCTTTTCCCAAACAGGGCTATCTCTTGGGCTGGAAGGTCGGGTCGGCCGATGGCGAGACCTCCTTCCGCTCAAATTTTCCGAAATCGCCCGAAGCGGACCGTTGACTTGCCTCCGGCGATCTTCTACGTTGGTGGCAAAGGTCATCCGGACAACAGGTCGCCGGGGCGGAGATGCGCGGCTCCTGAGGGGGCCCTGAACCGAAAGAGGAGGAAGGAGAGTGAAGGTCGGCATCCTGTCCGACAGCCATGGAAATTTTCCCGCGCTGCTGAAGGCCGTTGAACTTTTCAAGGCGAGAGGCGTGGACACGGCGATCCATTGCGGCGACTGGGACGCGCCCTTCATGATGAAGGCCTTGAACCGTATAGGCACGCGAGTGGTCGCCGTCCTGGGAAACTGCGACGGGGAGCGCGTGGGAATGAAGAAGTTGGCTGAAAGTTTCGGCTGGGAGTTCGGCGAGCCTCCCCTGGAGACCGAGATCGGCGGAAGACGGTTTCTCCTTCTCCACGAACCCCGCGACGTCGAGCAGAAAGCCAGGAGCGGCCGGCATGACGTCATCCTTCACGGGCACGTCCACGCCCTGCCCAACACGAAAAACGGCGGAGAGCGCGTCGAGAGAATCGGTTCGACCCTGGTCATCAACCCGGGCGAGGCCGGCGGTTGGGTTCACGGAAAGGCGACTGCCGCGATCGTGGACACCGAACCCCTCTCCGCTGAAATCATAGAGATCACGAAGGTGGAGCCGTTCGAACGGGGATTGAGATCATCGGCAACCAGACGGGCTGAAGGATTCGGACGTTTTGGAGGGGCCGGGAGAGCGTCCTGACGCCAAAGTATAATAACGCCGCAGAAGCCGACTGCCCGCGTAGCTGCCGGGGGGAATTTCAATAGGCAATGATTACGGTGGGTCTTTACTACGACGTAAAACCCGGCAAAGAGAAGGCCTTCGAAGAAAAGTTCGAAGAAGTCTTGGGTGTGCTCAAGTCTCAATCGGGACACAGGGCCAGCCATCTTTACCACCAGGTCCACCGGTCCAACTCTTACGCCATCCTCTCAGAGTGGGAGAAGCAGGAGGACTTCCTGAGCTTCATCAGGAGCGACCTGTTCCGCCAGGTCACCACCTGGGGACTGGACGGGATTCTGGAAAACCGCCCCTCTCACAAAATCTACGGGCGAGAGCGCGACCTCTCCTGAGCAGGCTTCGCCCGCTTCCTTCCCAAACGGCGGGCGCGATCGGATCGGCTGCGGAAGGGCTCTCCCTACCCTCTGTCGATCCTCTCTCGTCCTCCTTCATCCCCCCTTTCCCAATTTCAGTCCGTCGCGCCTCAATCTCCGACCACGGCGATAACTTCGATTTCCACCAGAAGGTTGGGAACCACCAGGGGGGCGAGGACGGTGGAGCGGGCGGGCGGGTCTTTCGGAAAGAACTTGCAATAAGCCTCGTTCATGGCATCGTAGTGGCGCAGGTCTGCCAGAAAAACCGTTGTCTTGACCACGTCATTCAGCGTGGCCCCCGCCGCCGCCAAAACGGCCGTCAGGTTCTTCAGTGTCTCGACCGTCTGGGTGCCAACGTCTCCAATCCCAATGATATTTCCCTGTGGGTCCATCGACGCCTGTCCCGAGGAATACACCAGCGGGCCGGCCTTCGCGCCGGGCGAGTAAGGCCCGACCGCCTTGGAAACGCTCTCCATCTGAATGGTGGATTTTCCCACGGCTCTCTCCTTCGCTCTCCGAAGAACGGCGATCTCATCGATCCCGGCCCACACCCCGGCCTGACGGGCAAGGCGATAACGGCCAAGCGGGCGGGTCTTTTCGAAAGGACTTGGCGTCAACGTGGTCCATGACATAATTGTGCAGCATGCCTAATCACCCACGTATGCGACGGCTTCGATCTCAACCAGCATTTCCGGCCGGGCCAGTCGGGCCTCGACGGTAGAACGGCCGGGCTTGTCGCCCGGGAAAAATTTGGCGTAGGCTTCGTTCATCTGCTGGAAGTACCGAATGTCGGAGAGAAATACCAGGCACTTGACCACATCTTCCATCCCGGCTCCCGCCTCCGCCAGGACGGCTTGGATGTTCTTCAGGCATTGCGTAGTCTGGGCCGCCGCGTCGCCGATCCCCACCAAGTTGCCCCCGGAGTCCTGGCCAACCTGACCGGCCGTGAAAATGAAATCGCCCTTCTTGATCCCCGGCGAGTAGGGGGCCTTGGGGACGGGTAACGACTTTGGCTGAATCACCTGCTTGGGCACGGCACACCTCCCTTCCTCCAATAGGGGTCCACGAGATTCCGTGTGAATGCGAGTCTTCCCTTTACGAAAACCGGCTGAGTATAGAGGAAACCGACCCGCTGGACAACATCGCCTTTTTCCGCGATTTCCCGCTGGATTCGGTTAAAATGTCTGATAATTCTGACTCGGGGTTTCCCTGTTGTCTTTTCATGCTGGAGGAGTTGTCGTGAGCCGGGGAGATGACGTGAAGAGGGTCAAACGGCTGAGCCGGAAATACGTTCCGGGACGGAGAGAGCAGGAAATCCCTCTCCGGAACCAGGACCCTAGAAATGCCCGCCGCTCTGCGAGGGGGGAAATTCTCCGGGCCTTGGAAGAAGAGGAGGAGGACCACCCCGAAGACGAAGAGTTTTGGCAGGAAGCCGAAGAAGGTCTCGGCAACGGCCTAGAACGCTGACCTCCCCACCGATTCAGACGGATTTGAAGGTTCAAAGACTCCATCCCTGGCGCGTACCTGCCGTAGAGGCCAAAGCCATCCAGGAACGGATGCGGGGGATGCTGACCCTGCGGGGCGTTCTCCGAGGCGTAAAGCTCATCGCCGGGGCCGACATCTCCTATCCCCGATTCTCGCCCCGAGCCGTGGCGGGGGTGGTCGTCCTGTCCTGGCCGGGGATGCAAGTGGTGGAAACCCGTACGGTGGCCGGTGCGATGGCGTTCCCCTACGTGCCGGGACTCCTCTCATTCCGCGAGGGCCCCCTGCTGCTCCGGGCCTTCGAGCTCCTGAGAACGGAGCCGGACCTGATCTTCTTCGACGGACAGGGCGTGGCCCATCCCAGAGGATTCGGACTGGCCAGTCACATGGGACTCCTCCTGGAGCGACCTTCCCTGGGTTGCGCGAAATCCCGTTTGTTCGGGAGATCGACCGAGCCTGGAACGGAAGCCGGGAGCCGCACGGCCATATTCGATCCCTCGGGTCTTCAAATCGGAATCACCCTGCGCACCCGAACCGGCGTACTGCCCCTCTTCATCTCCCCCGGTCACCGAATTGGCATGGAGGCTGCGGCCGATTGGGCCTTGCGGGCGTGTCGGGGGTATCGAATTCCGGAGCCCGTCCGGCAGGCGCATCTTCTCGTGAACCGCCGGAGAAGGGAGCTGTCCGGCTCAAAAGACAACGAATCCTCATCTTGAATAGGGAAGGCAGACATGAGGGCTAGAGCCCGCTGGGCGATGCTCGCAGTGATCCTGGCATTTCTGGTGTTCCCCGCCCGCGCCGCAAAGCAGTACTTCGCCATCGCCACCGGAGGAATCGGCGGGACGTACTATCCGCTCGGGGGAGCGCTGGCCGCCGCTCTGTCCGAGAGGATCCCCGGTCTCGTCGCGACGGCCCAGACGGGAAACGCCTCCGTCGCCAACTGCAACCTCATCGCACGGCGGTCCATCGAATCGGCCTTTGTCCAGAACAATGTGGCCACCTGGGCTTACACGGGAACCGGACTCTTCAAGGGCAAGCGAACCGTCCGGAACCTTCGCGCCATCGCCTCTCTGTATCCCGAGGCGATCCAGGTCGTGGCGACCCGGGCTTCCGGCGTTCGGAAGATCACCGACCTTCGGGGTAAACGGGTCATCGTGGGGGCGCCGGGGAGCGGGACCGAAGTGGACGCCCGGCAGGTCCTCAAGGCCCACGGCCTGACATACTCCGATTTGAAGGTCGATTACCTGGGATTTGCCGAGGCGGTTCAGCGGCTCAAGGACGGGCAGACCGACGCCGCTTTCGTCTCTGCGGGATTCCCCACCGCCAGCGTCCTCGAGCTTTCCGCTCGGACCGGCGTGGTGATTCTTTCCATTACGGGAGAAGGCCGCGAGACCCTTCTCCGCATGGCCCCCTACTATGTGCCGGCCGTGATCCCCGCGGGGACTTATCGCGGAATGGAAAAGGACGTGGAAACCGTCACCACTGTGGCTCAATGGGTGGTGGACGCGAACTTGCCCGCGAACCTCGTCTACCAAATGACGCGGGCGCTCTGGGAACCGACGGGGGGGAAACCCTCGATGGCCGAGGTCCTGGCCAATGCCCACGCAAAAGGCCGTGAGGTGACGCTCAAGACAGCCCTCGAAGGCAACGGCATCCCCCTTCATCCAGGCGCCGAGCGCTTTTACCGGGAAAAGGGCCTGATTCAGAAATGATACGGTCGAGCCGGCGGTTTTCCAGCCGAGGGCTCCTCAGCCCGCGGCTTCTCATCCGACGGGTGTCCGGGAGATGGTTGTTCAGGGCGGGCGCCCTCGCACTGGGGGTAGGTTTGTGCGTTCCGTGCCTCCCCACCCTGGAAGTGGCCCGCGTGGAAACGAGAGAAAGACTCTTCCGGCGCTACGCCCCGACGGGAACGACCGTCGAAGTCAGGACCTACCATTCGGTCGGGGGGGGGTTCATCACCGACGACTTCGAGACGACGGAAGAGGCCCTCGTGCTGACCGCTTCCCGGTTCACGGCCCACGGCGCGGGTCTGCCCGCATCGTATCAGCCGGGAGAAAACTGGAGAAACGGCCCGGACGCATTTTCCCTCGGAGGAAGACGCCGGGTCATCCGCAGCATCCTCCTCCGCGTGAGCGAGAAAAATGAGAACCCCCTTCGCGTCGGAAAGCCTACGGATAATCGGCAAGGTGAATCCTCCCCGGTCCTCGGCCCCGGTCTTTATGAAATCGGGATTTACCGCCGCTCCCTCCTGAGCTGGGCCCTTCCCTAAAATCCGCCTCCACGCCCCCGCAGCTTCCCTCATATGGCGAAAGAGATAACTCCGATCAGCGCCGACCTCGGCCGGCTGGATGCCGGCCTGGCTTTTCGGGACGTGACCGGCTGGATCCGAATGGCCGCGGGATCCCTGGCCGTCGCCCTCTCCCTCTTCCACGTGTACACGGCGGGCTTCGGGGTGCTCATCGAGATGAAGCATCGCTCCACCCACCTGACGTTCGTCCTGGCCCTGGTATTCCTACTCTTCCCGGCCCGCCGGGTGTCCAGGAAGGCCCGCGGCCCCGGATGGGAGCTCTTCATGGATCTCGTGGGAGCCCTTCTGACGGGGTGGATTGCGATGGCGCTGCCGGGAGACCTTTTCCAGGTGGAGGGGTTCACCCGGTGGGCCTTCTTTGCCGCCGGTTTGTACGCCTCTCTTTACTGGCGTCGCAGAGAGTCGTGGAAGGGCGTGTGGGGACGGTTGGCGGACCTCGTCATCGGCGGGGGCGGATTGATCCTGTGGGTCCAGGGGGTGGCGGCAGCGCGGCCGGGATGGAGCGAATGGCCCGTGAGCCTTCGCATCTGGGGGACTTGCGCCGCCCTGGGGACGGCCGCCTGTTTGGGAAAGGTTCTCTGGGAATCTTTGCGCCCCCTGAGCCGCACCCGCGCCGTTCCGACCGCCGACCTCCTCTTGGCCGTCCTCTCCGCAGCGGGCGCCTTTTATGTGACGGCGGATTTTCACGGGATCGTGAGCCGGGCCGGCCTCCCCATCGAACGGGATCTGCTCTGGGGCGCTCTGACGCTCCTGCTGGTCCTCGAGGCGACGAGGCGTTCGACCGGACCCGATCTCGCCCTTCTCGGAGTCGCCGCTCTGGCCTTCTCTTACGCGGGCCCCGTGCTGGAGGGGCTCCCCATTCTTGGGTTTTTCGCCCATCGGGGCTATCGCGTCGACCGCATCGTCGAGCACATGATCCTGGGGACCGAGGGGGTGTTCGGCATCCCCTTGGGCGTGGTGGCAACCTACGTCTTCCACTTTGTCTTGTTCGGGATCTTGGTGAACCGGACGGGATTGGGACAGTTGTTCATGGACACTGCTTTGGTCCTCGCCGGCCGCACCCGAGGCGGGCCTGCCAAAGTGGCCGTTCTGGCCAGCGGGTTTTTCGGGTCGATCAGCGGAAGCTCCATCGCCAACACCGTGACGACGGGAACCTTCACCATCCCCCTGATGAGACGCCTCGGCTACTCCGGCCGCTATGCCGCCGCGGTCGAGGCCACCGCTTCGACCGGCGGCCAGATCACCCCGCCCATCATGGGCGCGGCCGCTTTCATCATGGCGGAGTTCCTCAACATCCCTTACCTCACCATCGCCACCAGCGCCATCGTGCCGGCGGCGCTCTACTATCTGGGGGTTGGGACCATGGTCCACCTGGAGGCGGTGAAGCGGGACATCAAGGGGCTGGAGCCAGGGCAACTCCCTGACCTGAAAGAGTCGTTTCGGCGAAACGGATGGATGCTTCTCCCCATGGCCGCCATCGTGGCGCTTCTCATCCAGGGGATGAGTCCTTTCCTCTCGGCCTTTTGGGGGATCCTCCTCTCGGCCTCTTTGTCCCAAGGCAGACTCTCCAGGCGTCCCCTCTTGCTACCGTCGCTGATGTCAATCCCCCTTCTCCTCTGGCCCGAGGCGTTTTCGGCGCCCCGCCCGGAGTGGCTCCTGGCCGGCGTTGCGGCCTGGTTTCTTCTGAAATCGGACCGGAAGTGGACGCGGTGGGCGGCCGCCGCAATCGCGGCGGCGGAGGCCGCGATGGTTGTCTTCCTCGGCGCGTTTCTGGCCGCAGTCTGGGGAAACTTACTTGTCGTCTTCCTCTCATGGGCCGCCGATGCTCTGGAAACAGGAGAGTCAGCCAGGGGTTCCAACCGCCTGCGGTTTCCGGACGCCATCGTCGCGTTGGAACAGGGCGCGCGCAACGCCCTCTCGATCGGGACCGCGTGCGCGTGCGTCGGCCTCGTGATCGGCGCGGCCTCCCTGACGGGCCTCGGACTGAAGTTCGCCCAAGCAACGACGCACCTGGCGGCCCTGGCGGCCGAGAACCTCCTCCTGTGGCTCCCCTTCGGCGAACTGGTGAGCATCCAAGTCTTTCTCACCCTCGTATTTACAATGGTCGCCTGCTCGCTCCTGGGGTCGGGACTGCCGACGACGGCCACGTACATCATTCTCATCACGTTCGCCGCCCCTGCCTTCCGGGATCTGGGAATCCCCCTTCTGGCGGCGCACATGTTCATCTTGTATTACGGAGTCTTGTCGGACGTCATCCCTCCCGTCGCGCTCTCAGCCTATGCGGGGGCTGCGCTGGCGAGAGAAGACCCGTTCCGCACGGGATTCACGGCCGTGCGCCTAGCGGCGGGGGGCATCCTGGTTCCTTTCATCTTCGTCTACAACCCCAGCCTCTTACTCCTCCCGTGGCTGGGGTTGGCCGAAGCGGAAAGTACTTATCCTCTGGCGGCGGCGATCATCGCCTCGGTTTTGGCCGTAACGTCTCTGGGGGCGGGCTTGACCGGTCACTTCCTCAAGCCCAACCGTTGGTACGAGGGGGCCGGGTTGCTGGCGGGTGGGGTCCTCCTGGCGTGGCGCGGATGGGAACAAGCTCTTGCCGGGGCGCTCCTGGTGGCGACCGTCGGGTTGTTGCAACGCCTCAGGGGGTGACTTTTCCGCACCGTCGTAACCCCTTGGAAAATCAGGGGATTCGTCCGCACAGAGACGAATTCCTCCTTGACACGGCCGCCGAGAGAGGCTAAATTTGGATGTTTTGGTAATTGGACCGTGACTCCTGTACCACAATGCGTCGCGGCAGCGTATTTTGACGGAGGCTTAGCCCCGCGGGGAGAGTGACAGAGTGTATGCAGTCATAGACTGCGGCGGACATCAGTATCGCGTTTCTCAGGGCGATGTCGTCCGCCTGCAGAAGATAGAGGGCGACGTCGGCCATGAAGTGACCTTTCCCAAAGTGGTGGCGGTCGGCGAAGGCGAGGGCCTGGCGGTTTCTCTCCGGGACCTCAAGGACGCCCGTGTGAAAGGCGTGATTGTCGATCAGGGGCGCGACCGCAAGATCATCGTCTTCAAGAAAAAGAGACGCAAGAACTACCGCCGCAAGAAGGGACACAGACAACCTTTCACGGCAGTGCGGATCACAGATATTACCTCTTCCTGAGAGGATAAGAGGATGGCTCATAAGAAAGCTGCCGGCAGTTCACAAAACGGACGCGACAGTCGGGGAAAACGGCTCGGGATCAAGCGGCACAGCGGTCAATTCGTCGAAGCCGGAACCATCCTGGTCCGGCAGCGCGGCACCTCCTATTACGCGGGCGAGGGCGTCGGGACGGGCGGCGACTACACCCTATTCGCCAAAAGAAGGGGCCTGGTGCAATTCCAGAGTCGGCGTGGCAAGCGGAAATTCGTTCATGTCGCCGAGGTCCCGTCTGAATCCGAATAGCCCTGCGGGAAATGTTCATTGACTCGGCCCGGATCACCGTGCAGGGGGGAGACGGCGGCCGGGGCTGCATCAGCTTCCGTCGCGAGAAGTATGTCCCCCGGGGCGGTCCGGACGGCGGCGACGGCGGCGACGGCGGAAACGTCACCCTGAGGGCATCCTCCTCATTGAACACCCTTTTGGCCTTTCGATACCGGCGCCAAGTGTCAGCGGAAAGGGGCGCCCACGGCCAAGGCAAGGAACAGCACGGCCGAAGGGGGAAAGACGCCCTGGTGGGAGTTCCCGTCGGGACGGTGGTGACCGACGAGGATACGGGCCAAGTCTTGGCCGACCTCGCCCACGAAGGCGATGAAGTCGTCGTCGCGCGAGGAGGCCGCGGCGGAAGGGGGAATTCGAAATTTAAGTCCCCAACCCGTCGCGCCCCGCGAATCGCAGAGGACGGCCGGGCGGGCGAGAGCAGAAATCTACTCTTCGAACTCCGGCTCCTGGCCGACGTTGGAATTGTCGGCGCGCCCAACGCAGGCAAGTCATCCCTCCTGGCCCGGATCTCCGCTTCCCGGCCCCGCATCGCCGGCTATCCGTTCTCGACCTTGGAGCCGGTTCTGGGCGTGGTTGACCTGGGGGACTTCCGCTCTTGTGTCGCCGCGGACATTCCCGGCCTCATCGAGGGGGCGCACGAGGGAAAAGGTCTCGGGTTCCGCTTCCTTCAACACATCCTGAGGACGAAGGTCCTGGTGCATGTGATGGACCTGTGCCCGCCCGAAGGCACGCCCGCCGACAACTTCCGGAGCGTGTCGGAAGAACTGGTCCGCTTCGATGCATCTCTTGGGGAAAAGCCCGTTCTCATCGTCCCAAACAAGATTGACCTGCCCGCAGCCTCTGAATCCCTCGCCGATTTCATTGCGGCGACCGGCCGGAAGGATGTCTATCCCATTTCCGCTGCTACGGGGGAAGGGATCGCCCAGTTGCTGAAGGCCGTTCGTCGAGTGCTCACCCGCAAAGAAGCGCTGATTTCATGAAAACAAAGGGCGGCGATGCAAACCACGGCGGCAGGGCCATCCTGAAGTCGTGCCGCCGAATCGTCGTCAAGGTGGGCAGCAGCGTCCTGGCCGGGCCTCTGGGATCGGGGTTGGACGAGGCATCGGTCCACGCGCTCGTCGGACAGCTCACGGACCTTCGCCGCGATGGCCGCCAAGTGCTCTTGGTCTCCTCGGGAGCGGTGAGCGCAGGGCTTCAAGCCCTGGGTCTGAAGGAGAAGCCCACGAGCATGCCGCTCAAGCAGGCGGCTGCGGCGGTCGGCCAGAGCCGGCTCATACAGACGTACCAGCGGGGGTTCCAGGATGAGGGAATCACGGTGGGCCAGATCCTGTTGACCCATGACGACGTGCACCACCGGGGCCGATTCCTCAACGCCAGGAACACCGTGTTCGCCATGCTGGACCAAGACGTCCTGCCGATTGTCAATGAAAACGACACGGTTTCGGTGGAGGAGATCCGCTTCGGGGACAACGACATCCTCTCCTCCCTGATGACGGCGATGGTCGAGGCGGACCTGCTCATCATCCTGACGGACGTGGAAGGCCTCTACACGGCCAACCCCCGGAAAGACCTCAAGGCCCAACTCATTCTGGAGGTCGACCGGATCAACGAGCGCATCGAGTCCATGGCGGACAAGGGGAAAGGGGAGTTCGGATTGGGGGGAATGGTAAGCAAGCTCCGGGCGGTGAAGACGGCGGCGGAAGTCGGCATCCCGTCCGTGGTGGCGGAAGGCCGTCGGGAAGGTGTGCTTCGGTCGATCCTCGATGGAGAACCAGTCGGCACGCTTTTCCGGGCGGAGGACGCCCCTTTGAGGGGGCGCAAGAGCTGGATTGCCTTCGCGCGCAGGCCCCAAGGGCGCATCCTCGTGGACGAGGGCGCCCGGGTGGCCCTCATTGAGAAAGGGAGAAGCCTCCTCCCCTCCGGCGTGGTGGCGGTGGAGGGAAACTTCTCCTTCGGCGATTCGGCCGCCTGCTTCACCCTCAAGGGGAAGGAGTTCGCCAGGGGCTGGTCAACTACGGTTCCGCCGACCTGGATCGGATCAAGGGTCAAAGAACGACGGCCATCCGGTCCATTCTCGGCTTCAAGGAATACGACGAGGTCATCCACCGGGATAACCTCGTTCTCCTCCCTGAGGCGCCCAGGCTGTGAACCACCCCCAGACCCTGGACGGGCCCGGCCCCCGCGTCGGCATCCTGGGGGGGACGTTCAACCCCATCCATATGGGCCATCTGGTGGCCGCAGAAGAGGTGGGAAAGGACTTCAATCTGGAGAAGGTCCTGCTGATTCCCACCAATTTGCCCCCGCTCAAGGACGACGACGGCATCCTCTCGCCGGAACACCGGCTTTCCATGGTTTCCCTGGCGGCGCGAAGCAATCCAAGGTTGCAGGCGCGGGATCTGGAGATTCGCCGGGGGGGCGTCAGTTACACCATCGATACGCTTCGGGCCCTGATCGAGGAGGAGGGACCGGCGGCGGAGTTCTTTTTCATCGTCGGCCAGGACGCCTTCCGGAGCATCGGCTCGTGGCGGGACGTGGAAGAGCTCTTTCAATTGACCCACTTCGTGGTCGTGCGCCGCCCGACGCTTTCGGTCGATGGAATGATCGGGCTGCTGGAAGAAACCGTCACGGTGCGCTACGGAGAGCCCGTCTTCGTACGCTCGGGGTTCGATAACCGCGTCGCGGCGGAGGGCCTGCGGGTGGACCCGCACGGCCGGCAGATTTGGCTGAAAGATATCCCCTACTTCGATGTTTCTTCCTCCCTGATCCGAAAACGCCTGGCTGCGGGCCGGAGCATAAAATATCTTGTTCCCGAGCCCGTCGAGGCATACATTTTGGAGCGCCTGCTTTATGCGGACGCGCCGGGACGGCAAGTTGCGAGCCCGTAAAGAGAGCCGGTTAGACGCTGAGGGGAGGGGCCTGCTAGCCTACCAGGCCGCGTTGGACAGGAAGGCGAACGATATCGTCATACTGGATCTTCGGAAGATCTCCACGATCACCGACCTTTTCCTCCTGTGTACCGGACAGAACGCCCGGCAGATGCAAGCCATCGCCGAAGCCATCGACGAGCGTCTTTCCGAATGCGGCGTCGAGCCACTCTCCCGAGAGGGGACCGGCGAGGGGACTTGGATCTTGCTGGATTACGACGACCTCGTCGTCCACGTGTTCAGCGAAGAAGCGCGCAAGTTCTACAACCTCGAACGTCTTTGGGCCCGAGCGCGCAGGCTCACGAACCTCGCAGGAGAAACTATCGTGGACCGAACGGAGAAGACCCGCCTGAACCCGGCCACGTCTCGAACGGGAAGCGCTCAATGAACAAGAAGAGTCTCGAAAAATACCGCCAGAAATTACTCGGGATCCGGCGCTCGTTGATTGGAGACGTCGGAGCGTACATGCGGGATAGCCAAGATCTGGGGGATGACGGCACACAGGACATTGCGGACCAGGCGACGGGGATCTATGCCCGCCAGATATTGATCGACCTGGGCGAAAAGGAAAGGAAGCAGTTCAGGCTGGTCGAGATGGCTTTGGAGAAGATCGAGAGCAATTCCTACGGGATCTGCGAGCGGTGCGAGGGAAAAATCCCGGCCAAGCGCCTGGAAGTCATGCCCTATGCGAGATATTGCGTTTCCTGCCAGAACGAGGCCGAGCAGGCATCGCGCGAATCGTGACGGGCAGACTCCCTCCCTGTCCTGAAGACGCGGGGCGTCCATGCTGGCTCGATTCCTTCTGACCCTTCTTCCCCTCCTCCTTGGCGGTCTCTTCCTGCTGGGCGGTCTCTACCTGCTGGTGCGCAACCCCGGTGACATCCGCCTGATCATCTTTCCCGGCCGCGAGGTCCACCTGGTCGTCGCCGTGCTGGCCTCTGCCTTGCTCGGCGCCCTGGGCGCGAGCCTGAGCGACCTGCCCTCCCGCGCCATGAAAGGCTGGCGTAGACGGCGCGAGCGCCGCACGAACCTCCGCCTCCAGGAGGCGGAGGACCTGTATCAGTCCGGACTTGCGGCCCTCTCCACAGAAGATCTCCCTCTCGCCCGCCGAGCCTTCCAACGCGCCCTGCGAAAGAATCCCAACCATCCCAACGCCCTGCTGGCATTCGGCGACCTGCAGCGCCGTCTCGGAAATCTGGCCTCCGCATTCGACTTCCACCGCAAGGCCCTTCAGGCCGGCAGCGACGACCTCCGTCTGTTGGAAAGCCTGGCGGAGGACTTTGCCAGCACGGGGCGACCGGATGCCCTGAGGGCCCTTTGGGAACGCGCCCGGCAGGCCGGCCAGGGAGAGTCCGTACCGCTGGCGCGCCTGCGGGACTATCACGTCTCACAAGGAGAGTGGGAGGCCGCCGTCAACGTCCAGGAATCGCTTCTCCGGCTTCCCGGCGAAACCTGGGACGGCGACGCCAGAAAACTTTTCGCCAATCTTCTCTATGAGGCCGGGTCCAGTTGCCTGGACAGCGGGCGGTCGGAGGAAGGGAGGGAACTCCTCCAGCGGGCCATCCGGAACGACGGCGATTGTGTTCCGGCACGCGTCGCCTTAGGAGACGCCTATCGGAACGCCGGACAGAACCGGAAGGCGCTCCGCGTATGGCGGGAGGGATACGAGAGAATCTTCGTCTATGTCTTCCTCCACCGAGTGATGTCCTTGTTAAAAACCGAAGGCGCGGGCGAAGAGGTGATTCAGACCCTGCGCAAGACGCTGCGCAAGTGCCCCTCCGATGACCGTGTGCGTCTCTGCCTGGCGGAGGCGCATCTTGAGGAAGGCCGGCCGGAAGAGGCCTTGGCGGAGCTCAAGAACCTCTCTGCGCCGGAGAGATACCCACAGCAGACCCAACTTCTTCGCGCACGCGCTCTCTTGGACGTGAAAGACTTCTCCGCAGCCCACTCAGAACTCTCGACTGGACCCGTCGAAAACCGGAAATTTTGGTGCTCGGCCTGTGGCGAAACGATTGACGAGTGGAGTGGCCGCTGCCCGTCCTGCGGCCAGTGGGGCTCGTTGGACGCAAAAGACTAGGGCCTCGGACTCCCCGCTTGGTGGGACCAAGCTGCCGGGCCCAGGTTATTCGTTATCCTTCCCGCAGGGGAGAGAGTCGTTTCAGGCGGGTCCGGTTCGGGCGCTCCTGGGATGACAGGCGGATCTTGTCTCCAGGACGGATCCAGGCATCCTTCGGCAGTCGATTCCAGGCGAGGATGTCTTTCAGAGGCACCCCGTATAGATCGGATATGTCCCACAGGGTCTCTCCGGGCCGAACGACGTGGAACCGGGGCTTCGCCTTGGCGCGGGCTTTACGCGCGGATTTCTTCGAAGAGGCGGAACGGACGGCCCTCGCGCCGTCGCGCGTCCCAGCCGGAGTGAGGAGCTTCTGCCCTTCATAGATCCGTCCAGGATCCCTCAGGTCATTGAGCTCGGCCAGGGCCTCGACCGTCGTCCCCAGACTATAGGCGATCTTTGCCAAGGTATCCCCTCTTCGGACACGATACCCTCGGCGGGCGAACCGTTTGGACTTCCTTCGGCGGAAGGCCTCGACCACTTTCTCCGAAGTTCCCGGGGGAACCTTGATTTTGTAGTCGGGGTAGTTGGGGGGCGTCTTCCAGCGGCGCAGATCGGGGTTGAGTCGCTGGATCGCCCGCATCGAGACCCCTGCGGCGGCTGCGATCCGCCTCAGGTCGGTGGGCCGGGGAACGGGGACCTCTTCAAACCGAAGAGGTTCCTCATAGACCAAGGCATGGAACCCGTAGGCCTCAGGGTTTTTTGCGATGATGGAAGCGGCGACAAACTTCGGCACAAAGTTCCGGGTTTCGCGGCTGATATATCTGGTTTTGGCCAGCGTCCAGAAATCTTTTCTTCGTAAGCGGCGGAGTCCACGCTGGATCCTGCCCTGGCCTGCGTTGTAGCCCGCCTGGGCCAGATGCCAAGACTGGAAGGTGGCGTGCAACTCCTTGAAATACCGTGCCGCCGCCCGGGTGGACTTCACCGGGTTGCGCCGCTCATCGATCCACCAGTTGACCAGCAGACCGTACCTCCGGGCCGTGGACCGCATGAACTGCCAGATGCCGCTGGCCCCCGCCCAGGAGTACGCCTTCGGGTTGTACCCGCTCTCGATGAGCGCGACGTAGATAAGGTCTTCGGGAACCCCTTCTTCCCGCAGAATCCGCCGCATCATGTCATTGTAGCGCGTGGAGCGCGCCAGCCACCGGGCGAACGTGCTCCTGTGGGGGCCGGAGAAATACCGGATGAACCACCGAACTTGCGCATTCAGGACAATGGGGATTTGCGGCCCACTGTCCTTCTCGATCCGGGTATCCCCTTCCGGTTGTTCTCCCTCGGCCTCCTCGGCGGGCTCACTCGAAGGTTCAGGAATTTCACGAGGGGGGGGCTTCTCCCCATCCGGCGGCAGATAAAGCCGCCCAATGGGCATGGGGGCTGAGGGTTCGACCTGCTTTTCCGGGGAACCCACCGCCGAACGAGATAAAGGGGTTTCGTCCCGCGGTTCTTCCCCCAGGGCCCCGGCGGAGCCCGGCAGCGGAGGTACCTCGGGGAATACGGCGCCCAGGCCTTCCCCTTCACCTTCGGGAAAAACCTCCTTTGCCTCTTCGGGCAAAGGAAGCGGCCCAGTGACGCTCCCCCCCTTTAAGGGGACACCGGTGCAGGCGGCTAGAGAAACGAGGAAAGAAAGGAAAAGAACCCCCCGAAAGGCAGAACGCCAAAAATTCAGCCCTCTCGGGATACTCAAAGATTCGCGTTCGATTATCTGTCCTCCCACCGCTTCGGACCCCCTAGATGGTATGACCCTTCCCCACGTAAGTCAACTGCTTGAGTCAACGAAAATTTTGCGGCCATCCGCGAGGCCGAGCTCCTCTCCCCGGTCCGTTGCGGGAAACCCCTGCTCTTCAAAGGAATTCTCAGGCAGCGCCTCTCGTCTCGGGCCCTTTAAGGATTTTCGTTTCTTACCGATAGCCGCAATGGTAGGATAGGGAGCACCCATCGTCAGCAAGCCTAAAGAGTAAGACTACGAAAGCGCAGAATTCTTTCGGTCGAAACGGGCCGGACGCCAGCCAACTCTGCCAGAAACCGGAGGAAATCATGGGGATGAAAGTCCGAAAATTCGTGACCCTGCTGGAAGAGACCCGGCGTGAAGGGGGGCGCGACATCCGCCCGCCGATCCGCAAGGCGGCCGCAATCGCGGTGTTCGAAAACCCCTTCGCAGGCCGTTATGAGGAAGACCTCGAGGGGCTGATCTCCATCGGCGAAGAGGCGGGCGGGGCCCTGGGACGGATGGCTGTGCAGATGCTGGGCGAGAAGTCCGTTCACAGTTATGGCAAGGGCGCCATCGTCGGGACGGCCGGGGAACTCGAACACGCCGCGGCCATCCTCCACCCCAAACTGGGAAAGCCCTTGCGGGAGCTTGTAGGCGGGGGGAAGGCCGTCATCGCCTCCTCTAAGAAGCGGGCCGCCGCGGGGACCTCCATCGATGTCCCCTTGCACTACAAGGACGCCGTCTTCGTCCGGTCCCACTATGACGCCATGACCGTTTCCGTGCCCGACGCGCCATTCCCCGATGAAATCCTCTGCGCCATCGTCCTGACCGACGGCGGGCGTCCCCTACCCAGAGTGGGCGGCCTGAAATTGGAAGAGGTCAAAGGAGAGGACGGACTCCGATAAGCCTCATTTGCCTGAAAGCTTGCTTCTGTATTCGTCTCCGACGGGGTCATCAATCAGGGCACAGCACAAAGATACGGCCAAGAGTAACCCGCCAGTCGCCAGGAACGCAGCCGTGTACGTCCCCATTGCGTCGAAAAGCGCGCCAGCCACGTACGGACCCGTCAGGGCCCCAAGACCGTGGCCGGCCACAATGTATCCGTACAACGTCCCGAAGCGTTTTGCGCCGAAGATGTCCGCCGCCGCCGCAGAGGTCATCGGTGTGGAGGCGAAATAGAAAAATCCGTAAAAGACGATGAAGGCGATCAGTCCGGGTACGTCGCGGATCCACGGCAGCCATAGGAAGCAGGCGGCCCGGACGAGATAAATGAAGATGAGAGGGGTCCGCCGGCCAATCCGGTCCGAGAGCGCGCCCAAGAGGATAACTCCGGCGATGCTCAGGCCGCTGATAAATCCGTGCGCCGACCCGCTCAGCCAGGGAGAGATCCCGACATCTACCCCGAAGGGAGGCAGGTGGGCCACGAGAACGAAATCGCTGAATCCGCAACCGAAAAAGCTGAACGCCAGAAACCAGAAAGAACGGCTCTTGAAGGCTCCGCCCCTGAGGCTTCGATCTATCTCCGTCCCGTCCAGGGACTTGCGGCTTTTGTTTCGATAGGGCCCGTCCCGCAAGAACGCCAATGCCAAGGGCAACGGCAACAGCAGGGTTATCCCTCCCAGCGCAACGAACGCCGTCCGCCAGCCGTAGGCCAGGCTCCAGTACTGGGTGAGCGGGAGAAGGACCAGCTGGCCGGCGTTGAACCCCGCAAGGGCTACCCCCATGGCCACGCCCCGCCGCTTTGTGAACCACTGGGTGACGGCGACGCTTGAGACGTTCACCGTAGACATCGAGTACCCCAGGGCGAGAAACACCCCGAAGGTCAAGTTCATTTGCCAGACCGATTGCACCAAGGAACTCAGTAAGGCGCCCACTCCCAATGTCGCGATTCCCGTGACGATGAGCTGCCGCGGGCCGAACCGATCGAGCATCCTTCCCATGATGAGCATCATGAGGACGTAAACGGACTGGGAGAGGGAGACCACGAGAGAGAGAGCCGTACGAGAGGCTTGCAAATCCTTCTCGAGAGGCTTTACGAAGATGCCGAAGATGTGCCAGATCGCCCCGGCGAAGGCGATGGTGACGAAGACTATCGTCACCATGCTCCAGGCGCGGCGCGAGGAGACGCTGTCAGCCATCACGAGAGGTCGCTCCTCGTTCTCCCCGCCGGCCAGTCGCGCACCGCGCAGGGGCGCGGGCGCCGAGCCAAACGACCCCCGCCGGACGGGCACCCAGCCGTGCGCTGGACGAACTAAGAGTTTAGGATGAAACTGAAAGCCCGTGGCTCCAGACCGTATACAGCCACCGGAGACTCCCTTCGATGGGACAATGGGCCACGGATAGGGTAGCAGTTTTCGCGGGGCTGGGCTATCACGAGGACTGCCTTCAGGTCAGCGGGACGGACGGGCGCGGGCCGGGCCTCCGGCGGTAGATTGGGGCGGCGAGTCAGGAATCTCGCAAAAGGGGTTTCAGCGAAAGGTCTCTTTGACTATCCTGACCGTCAGAAAGCTCAGCGACATGGAGCGACGGGGTATTCTGGGAAACATCCGGGGAACTGAGCGGGCCGTATTCCGGGTCGGGCGCGCACCAGACGACGGCGTCGCCCGAGATGCTGGGGGATGTTGTCGGTAGATGAGTCAGCGTCTTTGGCTAACGGAAAGAAGGACCCTGCTCGTCGGCCTGTGCGCCTGGCTTTTGGCTTATCTGACATTTCGTGTCATCCAGCATCTGACGTTCGGGACCCACGCGTGGGACCTCAGCATCTTCGACTACGGCCTGGCCAACACCCTGAGAGGGCGGTTCTTTTACATCCCCTGGTTGCCCCACAGCTACTTCGGCGAGCACTTCGCGCCCATCCTCCTCTTCATCCTTCCCTTCTATTTCCTCCATGACGGCCCCCTGACGCTCGTCGTCCTCCAGGTCCTGGTAGTGGGGGCGGCAGCAATCCCCCTCTTTGCTTACGCCCGCTCAGAGCTCAGGACACGCTGGGCGCCCGTGGCGATCGCCTTCGCATACCTCCTCTGCCGGCCACTGTCGCGGGGGCTCATGTTCGACTTCCACATGGAGATGATGGAGCCCTTGTTCCTCTTCACGGCCTTCGCGGGGCTGTCGCGCAGGAGATGGAGCCTGTACTGGACGGGAATCGTCCTGGCGTTCATGACGAAGGAGGACGTGCCGATCTATCTCTTCGTCTTCGGTCTGTGGATGGCGGTCGTTTTGAAAGAGAAGCGGGTCGGGTTGGCTACGGCGGGACTTTCGTTCCTGTGGGCGGTTCTCGCCCTGCAGGTGGTCATGCCGGCCTTCAGCCACGCGAAGGAACTCTCGGGTATCCACTACATGGGCCGCTGGGGACAGTGGGGAGAGACGCCGGTGGAGGCCCTCGTCGGCGTCCTCACCGACCCCGGAGGTGTCTTCGAGAAGGTGTGGACCTACCGGAAGGCCAGGTCCCTTTTTAACCTATTCGGCCCGTTCCTTTTTCTTCCCCTCCTGGCGCCCTCGACGCTTCTTCTGGTCGTCCTTCCCATTGGCGTCAACCTGCTGAGCACGATCGACGTTCAATCGAGGATTGGGATGTACTACGCGACGCCGGTCCTTCCTTACCTCTTCCTGGGGACCGTGCGGGTGCTGAGAAAACTCGAGCTGCGGAGGGGGCCGGGTCGGGGCGTCCTGGCGCTGGCTGCACTGGTCTTCCTGGTCGGGGTGGCCAATTCCTCCTTCTGGGATCTGGTCCGTCCGCGACGACTCTCCATCACCCAGGTCCACCGGGCCGGCTGGGCCATCGCCGCCTCCATCCCCCCGGATGCCTCCGTCTCGGCCATGAACCACGTCTTCCCCCATGTCCAGCGGCGCGATTGGATCTACGTCTTTCCCGACATCCGGGACGCGGAGTACATCCTTCTCGACACGCGGGGCAACCCGCCCCAGCCCGACAAGAAGAAGCTCGCCGATCTGCGCTCCGATCCCGCGTTCGAACTGCTCCGAGAGGAAAGGGGGTTCCTGCTCCTAAAATGGAGGGGAGGAGGCGTGATTTGACCCAGGTCCGGAGGCGGCTTCCGCGCACCCTTTCCCAGACGCGGGCTGAGGTGGGGGCGATGATCGGAACATGGGTTCCTGCAAATTCGTTTGGTTGGTTCCGAAAGGATTCTGCCTGGAAGGGCGAAGTGAAACGTTCAACGGTGGGGACCTGAGGAATCGTCGCACAGTTGATGACTCCCTCTCTTCGTTGAATTTTTCCGAAACGGTGTGTCATGATGGCGCCCCGATCGGGTGTTCGTCGGCCGCAAGGAGCCGGACCGGCGAGTCGGGCCTTCTGCCGCCGGGATTGAGGAGCAGGAATTCCGCGTGTCTGATTCCGTTACCCCCCAGGAAGCGTATCTACTACGACAACGACCGCCCGAAGACGCTCGCGCTGTTGCGGGAGAAACGGCCATCGAACTATCCATCGTCATCCCCGCCTTCAACGAGCAGCGCACGCTGCGCCTGTGCCTGGAGACGGTGGAGCGATACGCCCAGTCGAGGGGGTATACCTATGAGATCCTCATCGTCGACGACGGAAGCGCTGACCGAACACGCGGAATTGCGCGGCAATATATGGCCGGCAGGAATCACATCCGACTGCTGGCCAACGATCAAAACCGGGGGAAGGGATACGCCGTCAGACAGGGTATGCTCGCAGCCCGAGGCAACCTGGTCCTGTTCATGGACGCCGATCTTTCCACCCGCCCGGAAGAGCTGGACCGCATGAGAGAGTGGTTCGATCGGGGGTTTCCGGTCGTTATCGGCACCCGGAGGGCCGAGGGGGCGATAATCGCCCGGCACCAGTCCTTCCTTCGGGAAACAATGGGAACTATCTTTACCCTCCTCTCCCGGGTGTTGCTGAAGACACCGGGGAGCGATTTTACCTGCGGGTTCAAGTGCTTCCGCCGAGAAGCCGCCCAGAGCCTGTTTTCCCGCCAGACGTTGGATGACTGGAGCTTCGATGCCGAAGTCCTGCACATCGCCCAACGCCGGGGAATCGCCGTCAAGGAAGTGCCCGTGCGCTGGACCAACGCCGAGAATTCCAAGGTCCACATCATCAGGGACGCCGTCCGTTCGTTCCTCGGCCTGCTCTGCATTCTCTGGAAATCCCTGTCCGGGCGATACGTCCGATGAAAGGCAAATAAGATGCCGGGGTATCCCATCGGGCCGGACCAAGCCGCACCGCGCGCCCATTCCGCCTTCAGAAAGTGCGGCAATTGCCGCGAAGCGCCTTCTCGCAGAAGATCCCCATGGCGAAGCAGCGGCCTCCACTAAGGAAGCAGAGGATGCGAACGGTCATTGCACTGTCCGTTGTCTTCATGCTCGGGACGGGATCCCCCATCGTCCTCTCAGCCGCCGATGAACCGGTGGATTGCGGGCCCGCCACAAAGTGGAAGGAAATCGCCCGCCGGATCGAATCTCCCGAACGTCTCGTCTCTTACCTTCAAAAAGCGGTGGTGGAGTGCCCCGGCAACCTTCTCATCGTCGGTTCTCTCGGGCAGTCGCTCTTGAAACAGAACCGCCCCGAAGCAGCGGCCAACGCCCTACGCTCCGGCCTTCTCCGAAGTCCAGGCCTTATTGATTCCCTGCTCAGCGCAGCCGAGGCGGAAGTGACCCTGAAGAATTACCAGCAAGCCCTGGGAATTCTCAGCGTCGTCCGTGCCATCCACCCGGAGCACCCCCTCATCCGGGCAACATTCAAAGATCTGAACCAATTCCGGCCTCTCTTCAGCCTATGGGACAAGCAAGAGGAGTCCATCCTGAAAGTGTTCTTCGAAGGCCGGAAAGCAAAAGAACGGCTGCAAAAGAATCCAGACGACGTTTCGGCCAAGAGGACCTTCGTCACCTATCTGTTGACTCAGGCCCGCGCCCGCGTTGAGTCGGGAAGGGCCGAGGATGCGGAACGGCTGATCCGCCGGGCGATACAACTGGACCCGGAAAACCGCGCGGCGCGCGAGGCCATGGTCGAGCGGTTCCTTGAGGGCGGGGACTATCACTTCCGGGGAGAGCAGTACGCCGAGGCCC
Source organism: Nitrospinota bacterium (assembly GCA_046758845.1). Lineage (GTDB taxonomy): Bacteria > UBA8248 > UBA8248 > JACPRG01 > JBHIBA01. The sequence continues at coordinate 12,178 of JBHIBA010000007.1, read as the reverse complement.
TCAAGCGGTACCGAGAAGCCATTCGGTGGCTGGCGGATAGCGTCCCGGCGCAAATCCGGATCGCACAGACGCTTCAGGCCATGCCGGGAAAGCAAGAGGAATCTCTCACCGCCTACCTCCGGGCCCGTGAGTTGTTGAAGTCTCAATCGGATCAATTCTCGGAGCAGGAGCGCGAGGAACATTCCCTCGCCATCGAGGAAGGATTCGCCTACGTCGATCGTCGGAACCCCGTCTACCGAAAGCGAGCCGCCCGAGAAGAGGTCGCCCGAGCCCAACAAGCCACCACACAGAAGAGCTTGAAAGAGGCCCTCGAAGCATACCAACGGGCCTTACAGTGGACGCCCAACGATCCCCGCATCCACGACCTTCTGGCCGATACCCTGCGACACGTCGAGAATGGCTGGAAAGACGCTATCCGCCACTACGGCCTGGCCATTCGCTACTACAAGGAGAGTCCCCCCGCCGACCTTGACCCCGAGGAAATCAAGGCGCGCATTCGTCACGCAGAGAGGAAGCGGGCCCGATTGGAGAAAAGCCACACGGGGACTCTGGCCTACATCCGCGAGAAATTCTTCCTGGCCGTGCAGGAGCGCTGGTTAGAGACCATTCTCTTTCTCGTCGTTTTTGGCTCTGTCCTGCTGTTCCTTTGGCGCTCCAAGGATGCCGGCGTGAAGGATTGAACCCGGCCGACCCCTCCCCGGACGCGCTCAATCTTGCGTCCACGCACATCTGCCCGCCCCCCCTCCTCGTGATATAATCGGCCGCCCGTGTAAGCCTGCCCAGCAGAAATCCCCGGGCGAAGGAGGGGTCAAGGGAATGAAAACCCGCAGCCATCTTCCCCGCCTGACCGCCCACGACCTCTTCAAGGGCAAGTTGTCCCCGGACGACCCCCGCTCGGGCCGATATTTCGCCATGTATTCCAGTGTCCTGGGGGGCATCGTCACGGACCCAAGGCTCATGACGATACCCCTCGAGGATCACATGGTTCACCGGGGAGACGGCGTCTTCGAAACCCTGGCGCTCCACCACGGAAAGGTCTACCAGTTGGACGCTCATCTGGTTCGCCTGGCCCGGTCCGCGCAGATGGCGGGCATTGAGTTTCCCGCCCCGAAACGGGAAATCCGGGACATCCTCCTGGAGACCGCGGCTGTCGGACGGGCCAGGGAAGCGACACTTCGGGTGTTCATATCCCGCGGGACGGGCGGGTTCTCCGTGAATCCTAAAGAGTGCAGCCAAAGTCATCTTTACGTGATTGTGACTGCCCCCGAACGTCCCCCGGCCGCTCGCGAGCTTCATGGCATGAAGGTGATCTCAACCTCTGTTCCAGCCCGCAATGAGGGCTCCGCCCAATTGAAATCCTGCAATTACATGCCAAACGCTCTCATGGAACTCGAGGCTTACAAAAAAGGAGCGGACAGCGCCGTCGCTGCAGATGACAAAGGCTTCCTGGCCGAGGGGTCCAACAAAAACGTCGCCCTCATCACCACCAAAAAGGAACTCAAGGTCCCCACCTTTCGGCACTCCCTTCGGGGGACGACGCTTCTGCGCGTGATGGAGCTCGCCCGCAAACTGGTCGAGGAGGAGGTCTTGAACGGGGTGATTCAATCGGACATCCCCCGAAAGGAGGCCTACCGAGCGGCCGAGATGATGTTCCTGGGGACAACCCTGAAGGTTCTTCCCATCGTGGAGTTCGACGGGCACTCTATCGGCAATGGCCAACCGGGGCCGATCGTTCGCCGTCTGCGGGAAGAGTTGGAACGGGACATGCTGGACAACGATGCCCTGCTGACGCCCGTCCCTTACGACGATTGACCCTCCTCGTCCCCTCCGGTTGATGAAAGAAAGAAAAAATTCCTGGGAAGGGATCGCCTCTACTGTCTTCTTCGGATCCCTTGCCCTCGCCTCTCTTGATGTCTTCCGCGTTATTTATGCCTCGGCGTCCAACACAAGTGCCCTCCAACTTTACAGTCTCCTCGTTGTTATCGTTGGATGGATATTGCTTGGCCTTTTCCTTCTGGCTCCCGAGAAAGCCAGAAAGGTTGTAGAGGCCCCGAATCGCGCGGACGATCGCTGGTTCGTTCTGATCGTTTGTCTTTTCGCTGCCTATGTCCGCTTGAGAGCCATCCAGCATGCGGCGGCAGACCTGGACCCGGTGCATCTGGATGGACCCGACAGCGGAGACTACTTCCGCACAGCCGCCTCGACGTCCAAAGATTTCGGCCAGATTTACGCCCCTCTCTTTTGGGAGAAGCCAGGCTATCCGCTTTTCCTGGCCCTCCTCTTTCGCTTGAGCGGCCCCTCTCTCGCCGTGGCTTGGGGAGCGCAACTCATCCTGGGAACTCTCTCCGTGGCCCTCACCTTTCTTCTCGGAAAGCGGCTCTTCAGTCGAAGCGTGGGAAAGCTAGCGGCCTTTCTCCAAGCGGGAAATGGTTATGTCATCGCGTTCGGGAGCTACATTGGGACGGAGGCTCTCGGCCTCGTCCTGATCCAGCTATCTGCCCTCGCCCTTATCCGTCCAGAGGGAACGACAACGCCGGGACGCGGCCGGGGGGTGCTGGCTGGATTTGCCTTGGGCGCTACGACCCTCGTCCGGCCGGAGTTTCTCCTCTTTTTTCCGATCGCCCTGATTTGGGTCCTCGCGACGTGGCATCCGAGGGTCCAGGCGGCGGCATTCCTGGCTGTCGCCTTCGCCGCCATCCTGACCCCCTGGACGGTTCGGAACCACGCCGTCCGCGGAAAATGGGTTCCTTTTGATCTCCCGGCGGCCCAAAGTTTATTTCTCCAACAGCACCCCAAGATGGCAAAGATAGGGGTCGGGCTCAACAATCCGAAGGAGCTGTTGGGGACCTTGGCACGGAAACCATTGAAAACCCTCACGGCCCTTTTCTACTCCCCTGAAGCACCTTCAAACATCCGCGCTTTTTGGGACTACCGGAGGTATGAGGCAGACGATTTCGTTCATCTTTTGAAAGGTAGCTTATTCAGCCGAATTCTCTACATATGGGAGTATGCCCTCCTTGTCGTCGGGGTGGTCTTAGGCGTAAGTTGGAGACGGAGCGCCCTCTTACTGATCGTGTTTATCGCCTACCGGTGCCTCTTCGCTGCGTGGACCTATTTCCTCTCTTGGCACCGGTTTACAATTGAGGCATTCGTTATCATTTTCCATGCGGTCGCCATTTTTTGGCTTCTGGAAGGGGCCTTCAAGTTTCGCTTTATCGGTGGGCAACTGGGCAAGGGGACCATTCAATCCGAACTGTCCGGTTAGCGTTCATATTCGGCAAAGCATCCCCCTGGCGGGACGTCCGAAATCGTCAGAGAAGGGATGTTATAATCCTCGGGAGCAAATCCGAGAACGGTGACGGACGTGATGTGCTTCCTGACTGGCGGGTGAACATAACTTCCGATACGATCGGGCGCCATCGGCCGTTCTTAGGTGTTGCCAGCTCTTGGGAGAACTCGTGAGGCGGCGAGGCTTACTGGGCGGCGCCGAAATTCTACATTTTCTGACGACCCTCGACGGGTCAGAGAAAACGCGGTGAAACCCGTTCCCATTGAAAGGACGTTCCTATGCCGGAGAAGCCCAATCAGCCCCAGGTCGTTGTCCGGTCCGTCGGAAAAGGCACGCAGCTCCAGATGGTCACCACGACGGGCAAGCACTCCTACATCCTGGACGAGCCTGAAATACGGGGCGGCGACGATCTAGGCGCCACGCCTTTCGAGTTCTTCGCCGCTGGATACGGCGGGTGAAGCCTTCTGACGCTACTGGGAGTAGCGAAAGCCCGGAAAATCCGTCTGGACGAGGTGGAGATTCACCTCAGCTTCCAGCGGAGCCTGACCCCCAAGTTCCACAAGGATTACCACGGCGACCCCGAGCGGCGGAAGAACATGATCGCCAAGCTCGTCTCCGACGTTTACATCCGCGGGGACGTGACGGAAGAGCAAAAGGCGATCCTTCTCGATGATCTGAAGCACTGTCCTTTGCACAACACGCTGTCCCGCCCGCCGGAGCTCGAAGAACGGATTCACGTCCTGGACCCTTACCAGGAGATGCCTCGTTACCAGTGAGGCATCCCAGGCGGGAGCGTCCAGCCGGGGGCAGCCCGGGTCTTCCGCAAAACTCCATTCTCTGAAAGCCCGACCTTTTGTGGGACTCACTCCCATTCCTGCTATAAGATCAGGCCCTCCGCCGCCCCGAGACATCTCCCGGCGGTGGGCCGGCGGCGACGGGGAGGTTCGATGGCGCGCTCTGTATTCCCCAATGGAACACAAAAGATTCACCAGCGAGAGGTTTAGTCTCGTCCAGCCAATTCTTGCGGTCCCTCTTTATGCCCTTGGGGACTATTGGTTCCGACTGAATACGAATCTACCTCCAGGAAGCGAGCGTTACGAAGGGAAGAGGAGAAGAACCATCAGGAAGTTCGTCCGGAGATTCAACAAGATCATTATCTTCCTCGTTTCGGTCTGGTTTTGTTCCATGCTACGGCGAACCATCCCTTTCAATTCTCGACATTCAGCCGCCGGTACGGTCTTCTTATTGTTTGGCAGTATGCTAATCCCGAATGCAAAAGATTTTTGTTCAGATCTGCATTTCTCATATGGACCATAACTTTCGAAACAATGAAGGCCGTTTTCAGCCGTAACATCAAGCCATTAGCCTCCCCACGCTCATGGAAGTGCATCATGGATGAAAAGTACGCCCTCACCTGGACTCGGCTCTCCTGCCACAATCTCGTGTGCAAGAAGGTACGCCTTCTCCTGTTCGTCCTGGCTTACAGCCTGGGCAACTTCCTTCGAAGTCTGGCGTTGCCCATGGGGCTGAGGCACTGGTCATTGCGCAGCCTTCAGGTCAAGCTGATCAAAATGGGCGGCCGAATCGTGAGGCACGCCCGGCGGATCATCTTCAAGTTGCCTGAGGCCCTTGCCTCCGGGGAATGCTTCGCCGTCATTTTGGACCGGATCAACCGATTGCGGGCAGTACGTGTCGACCGGGTCAAACCCAGTCCAACAGAGGGGGAAAGGGCGGATCTTGTGTCCCCCTGCGTTGACCTGTCGGAAGGAGTCGCTCAAGGGGGCGATGCCATGGTTTTCCCATCGGGGGACACCACTCAGCTCTCCGTTCATTCCGCTCAGAACGACGTTGACAGCCGCGGCAGAGCGGGTTCTAATGCCGTTCAAGGCCACCGGTGGGCAGCTGTGGCTTGTTCTCAGTTTGAAATAGCAAATTTCGGCTAATAAACCTGCCGGGCGATGATCGCACAGCAAGTTCGGTCTCGCTCGGGAAATCCCCATGTATCGCAAACTTGACATTTCCGTGCTCTCGGCCACTATAGTTTCTTTGTCGCTTTGTGCGACAGTTTTCTTAACTCTTGACGACTACGGGGTGACTTGGGATGAGCCCGCGTACTTTCTGGCAGGCGAGGAATACGCCAAGTGGCTCCGCAGTCCGTCGGTTTTTACGATTGACCGCCATTGGAGGATCAATCACGAACATCCGCCTTTCGCAAAGGTCTTGGGCGGCATTTCGACTTACATCTTCAAAGAACAATTGCAATTGTTCGATGGCATCGTGGCCTATCGCATATCGAATTTATTCTTCGTCTTTCTTCTGACGTTTTTCCTGTTTCTCTTCGCCTCAAGGCTTTACGGAAATCTCGTCGCTTTCTTTGTTGTCTTGTTCCTTTCCCTGCTGCCACGGGTCTTTTTCCATTCTCATCTTGGAGCGCTGGACTACCCTGTGACGGCGATGTGGTTTGTCGTTTTCTACTGCTATTGGAGAGGCATTGAAGAGCAAAAATGGATTCTTGCGGCGGTCGTAGCACTGGGCTTCGCGCTGTTGACGAAAATCAACGCGCTGTTTCTCTACGTGCCAATCCTGTTCTGGTGGTCCTGGATCTATCAGAAAGAGATCGTTCACATCGCGAAATCCATCTGCAGGGGAGGATGGAAAGAGCGTCCCCTGGAAACCAAACCAGTACTGTCCAAGATCCTCCCCCTTCTGATTATACCTGGGGTCATCTTTTTCGTCTTTTGGCCGTGGCTTTGGAAGGATCCCTTTAACAGGGCCTTCAAGTATTTTTATTTTCATTTAGAACATTTTCCTATTCCTACGTATTACTTCGGGACGCGGTACCTTTCTCCCCCGTGGCATCTGCCGCTCGTCCTTTCTGTAGCAACAGTTCCCATACTCATCTGGGTACTTTTTATCATTGGGGGTATTGGGCGGGGATTGGATAAAGACAGCCGGCCTATCGTGCTCATGAATTTGTTTTTTCCCATCCTCCTGGTTGTTCTGGGTCCGAGCAAGCACGATGGGGTAAGATTGTTTCTCCCGGCGTTTCCCTTTCTGGCCATTGTGGCGGGGGCCGGGCTGCACTATTTACTCAGTTGGGTGAAGGCGACAAAATGGAGTTTTCCCTTTGGCGTCGGCTTTTTCGTGATTTACTCCCTGACTGTGAATGCGTCCGTTGTGAAATACCATCCCTACCAATCCTCCTATTTCAATGAGCTTATCGGCGGAGTGAATGGAGCCCGGAAGAGCGGACTGGAACTCCATTACTGGTGCAGTTCGTATCTTGCGATCATTCCCTGGTTGAATCGTCACAGGGATAAGGTGCTCTGGGTTCCAATATGTCGAGACCCGTTCTCCATTTATGTGCGAGAAGGGAGACTAAAGCAAAACGTGAGACTTGGAGAGGAGGCGAAATCTGACTATCTGATCCTGATGGCCCGGTTTGGAATGATGGATGAACATATGTGGGACTATTACGAAAGGAAGGATCGTCTGGTTTCTGTCCGCGTTTCAGAGACAGAAATTTTGGGTATTTATGAGTTAGATTAGTCCGGAGATGCCCGAGCCCGTCGAGTGATGGTAAGAGATTGCGGCCACGGCATCCCGAATCAACCCTGTCAAGGAAGTATGAGACGGTCCCCTGCCCCAGCGATTCGTTCGAAACTTGATTGATCCTTGATTGATGGAGAAACCAGTGGCATCGCGGAAGAAAATGTAAAATGGGGCGGGGTTGGAGAGGTTCCGCTGTGCCCGAAACCAAAAACCGAATAGATGAAGCGCGAAGAACAACAAATGACATAGGGGTATTCTCGCGAAGAATGTGTAGCCAGACTTTGTTGGAAGCGCGGGCATGAAGGATAGGACATACATATACTTGCTTGCGTTCGTTGTCGTCCTTCTCATCTTGGCCCTGGTTAAGGCCCCCGTCTTTCTCGTCGCAACCCCGGGCTTTCTTCTGCTCTTCCTCCGGCCTCCTGTGGAGCGGTGGGGCGCGGCTGAGTTTCTCTCCTACATGATAGGGAGCTCTCTCGCTTTTTGGGTGGTCTCGTTCTGGCTATACCCCTGGCTCGGGCTCTCCCTTTCCTCCTTCAGCGTCGCTATTTTGGGCCTCGCTCTCGCCCTGGTCCTCGTCGCCCGTTGGGCAAGATGGCCAATCCATTCGCCGCAGTGCGACCTCAAGGAAACTTTGGTTTGCCTCATTCTCCTCTCGGTCTTGGGCCTGAGGTTCATCCCCCTCCTAGCTCAGCAGGTCGCCCCCGCCGGGGGGGACATGAGCATGCACGGTTACATCGCCCGCCTCATTGCCGAACATAACGGAACACCATCTTCATATGAACCCCTGTTCCCATTCCGGCCTTTTGCCAATAATGCCCCCGGCTACCATACGTTGGTGGCTCTGTGGACGGTCCTCGCAGGCGTGCCCATCCATCGGAGCGCGCTTCTTTGGGCTGGAATCAGCCACGCCATGGTCACCTTCGCCCTGTATGCCTTCCTCCGGCGTTCCTTCAGCGCGGGGCCGGCCCTGGGGGCGGCCCTTTTTGCGAGCTTTGTGCCCAGGATGCCTCAACAGGTGATCGGCATCGGGTGGAATCACTTCGTGCTGGCGCTCGCCTTCGCTTTCTGGTCTTTGACCTTTCTCCCGCCTTTCTGCTCCCGGCTTCCTCGCACCTGGAGAACCTTGGTGGTCCCCTTGATACTCGCGGCAGTTCCCATGACACACGCCATTGCCGGGGTGGGATTTTTCTACGCTTACCTCGGCGCGGCCGCGCTAACGCTGACGGTCACCGCCTGCCGGGGGCATCCCTGGCGAGAGTCCATCCTACAACTGCTATGGATCGGCGGAGTCGCTCTCGGCCTACTCGCGCCCTACTTTATCCAACTCGATGTAGACCCCTCCCCCGCCGCGCTGCAATGGGCCAAAATGTGGCAGCGCGATGCGCCCCATGCCTGGAAGTGGGAGGGCTCTGTCTTTGAAGTCCCCTGGTCGCTACTGCGCGTCTACTTGGGGAAAATGTTGGGCCGCCACGCCGTCTACGTAGGAGGCGCAAGTCTGCTGGCGACATGTCTTGTAGGAGGGCGGGCGCTAGGCTTCGGGCTCGCCTTCCTCGCAGCCACCCTGGCGATTATCGTCAACAGCCACTACTGGATTTTGCCCGCGTCTTATGCGCTCTATCCAAACAGAATTGCCCTCTTCACTCTGGTCCCGCTGGCCCTTTGGACGGGAGCGCTCCTCGCCCTTCCAGGCCGTCTTAAGTCGGGCATCGCCTTGATCGTCCGCCTGGCAATTCTGATCCTCCTCGTCTATTACATCAGCGTCGGCTCGAAGGCGTATAGGACCTATCTTGCCATATCGAACGAGGAGGCCCCTGTCACAGCGGCGGACGTGCGGGCTTTCCGGTGGATCGAATCCCACACGGACCCAGGGTCCGTGTTCATCGTGAACAGCTCAGATGGCGGCGTCTGGATACCCGCCATCGCATACCGGCCAACCCTCTCGGTCCATGTCACTCCACCCTTCTGGGAACAACTATCCCGGTGGAGGGGGCAAGCAAAACCAGAGTATATCTACGTTGGCCCCCGTAATATGCTGCGCGGACGCCCGAGAAGCTATGACGCTGAGAAGCTACAACAAGAAGGAGATTCCCTCTCCCTTGTCTACGAGGATGGCGGGGCTTACGTCTTCCGGATTCGACGCTGACACCTTTGCCGCCGGAATCCGGCCCGAAGGAGCTCCTGCAATTCATCGTGGCAGTCGGAGGGCGGAAAAACTCCTCAAGCATCTACCGGGTGGAGGAGGACCTTTATCTCCTCCGCCGCTTCCAGCTTTTCAAAGGAACTTTTCCAGTCCGTGATGGGCGCCTGGCTGGAAACCAGGGCCCGGGCATCCACCTTCCCCTGGCTGAGCAGCGCGAGGGCGCGCTCCCAATCGCGCCAGTTATGGGAGAACATGCCCGTCACCCGGATCTCTTTGTAGGCGATCTGCTCCCAGTCGATCTCAAAGGGCTTTCCCATGAGTCCGACCTGGGTGAATTTTCCCGCCTTTCGCACCATCCCCAGGAGCATCCGGGCCGCCGCGGGCGCGCCCGCCGACTCAAAGACGACGTCCGCCCCCAGCCCCCCGGTCAACTCCGCGACGCAGGCCCAGGCGTCCTCTTGCTCGATGTTGATGACGTTGGCCAGGCCGAGCTTTCGGGCGACCTTCAAGCGGGCGGCGTCGCGGTTCGTCCCCAGCAGGGCGACGTGCCCGCCTTCGGCCTTGGCCACCTGCGCCACCATAAGCCCGATGGGCCCGGGGCCCGTCACGACGACGACGTCGCCCGCCTGCACGTTTGTGAGGGTGATGACGCCGTGGACGGCGCAAGCCAGCGGCTCGGAGAGCGCCCCCGCGACGAAATCCACGTTCTCGGGCAGGCGGTGGAGAAGCTCCTGGCGCGCGCAGACATAGTTCGTGAAGGCCCCGTCCACGCCGTAGCCGAACCCCAGGCGCTCTTTGCAGAGGTTGTACTCCCCCCTTCGGCAGTAGATGCACCGCCCGCACGTCACAGCCGCCGTTTCGCACGTGACGCGGTCCCCCGGCGCGCAGGCGGCGACGCCCTCTCCCACTTCGGCCACTTCGCCGCAGAACTCGTGGCCCATGACGACGGGGGGATTCGACATGAACTCGTCGTGGTAGATGTGGAGGTCGGTGCCGCAGATGCCGGCGTGCCGGACGGCGATCTTGACTTGCCCGGGCCCGGGTTTTGGCTCCGGGACATCCCGGACCTCCACGTTCCCCTCCCCGCAAGCGGTCTTGACCACGGCAAGCATTTCAAGACTCCTCCTGAACAAATTTCTCAGGCGAGTCTATCACGAGATTCCAGGGGGCGCTTTTTGCAAGACACCCTGATTTGCCAGGGGGGCCTTCTTGGGCACTAGCGTGCCGGGCGAGCTGCGGTTGGAGATATGAACACTTAAGCCGCGCGTCTTTGGCGCTCACCTTCCGAGGGGTGGTTGAGGAGGCACGCCAGTGCAGAAACCTGACGCCGCGCGTCCGGCCCCCCCCTGGACCCCCCGGAAAACTTCTGACGGAATGGAAGCGAGCCCCTTCCGGGGCTCTGCCATTCCTGCTTGGGGGATACCTTACCCTTGACATTGGCGGGCCGGGCTTTCATCCTCCCCGAAACCCATTGAATTTCCTTGCCTCCCTCCTTTGGCTTTGTTTCGTACTTTTTAATGTCCGGCACACCCCCCTCCCCCGAACTTCCGACCACTCGACCCTGGCCTCCCAATGCTCACAGCGGACACGCCTCCTCTTACTCCATTGGCATAAAGCAAATGTTAGCGAAGCTACGCCGAAAGTCAATTCTAAATTGACTGGCTTGACAAGAATCATTCAAAGCCTCAATATATTGTGGACTTTCAACCTATTGGGTACAATATATGGGGAAAGACTACTCGACATCCTCTTCCGACGAGGCCATATTCTTGAAAGAGCGGTCAATGCAGGAGTTAGTGCAGGGGAGAGCAGGGATGGGAGATTTATTGGAAGCTGCCTCGACGTGGTAGATACGATTTTTGCTTGACTTTCGCTCGAAGAAGTATTATTTGTTATATGAGTTGGAGAATCAGCCGAATCTTGGCGCCACCATAGAAGAGCTAAATACCATCGCTTCGGGAGTAGCAAGTGTCCTGACGCAAGAAATACGAGCATGAGGAGAGTGACAATGGTCTCTCCAAGATTGCGCCGGAATGATGGCCAAGTAGCCCTATTCTCCGCCCCTAATCGGCACAGAGAACTTCGCGATTTGTACCAGCTCTACAATGTAGATGCGTTTGAGTGGTTGGAAAAAGCGCCCAACAATTCGATTCACGCGGTTGTGACTGACCCTCCTTACGGACTCGTGGAGTACACTGACAAGGAATTAACGAAACTCAAGAATGGCCGCGGGGGAGTGTGGCGGATACCGCCATCGTTTGACGGCCACAAACGCCGACCTTTGCCACGCTTCACGGTTCTTAGCGAAAAAGACAAAGCCAATCTAAGAAATTTCTTCTCCCGCTTCGCTGATGTCTTATTACCCGTTCTTGTTCCAGGTGCTCATATCTTTATTGCTACGAACCCGCTTGTCTCTTACTTGGTCTATGAACCCTTCATTTCGGCCGGATTCGAGAAAAGGGGAGAGATTATTCGAACGGTCTATACGCTGCGGGGCGGGAGCCGGCCGAAGAACGCCCATGACGAATTCCCCGACGTATCGGTCATGCCGAAATCCTGCTGGGAACCGTGGGGACTATTCAGGAAGCCCTGCGAAGGGCGCGTCCAGGATAATCTCAAGAAATGGAAGACAGGAGGCTTAAGACGAATATCAAGTCATGAACCGTTCAAGGACCTGATCCAGTCATCGCCGGCCAGGAAGCGAGAGCGGGAAATTGCGCCGCACCCATCTTTAAAACCTCAGCATTTTCTCAGACAAATCGTCCGCGCAGCCTTGCCATTTGGCGAGGGCATAATTCTCGATCCATTCATGGGTTCAGGCTCAACAATCGCCGCTGCTGCCGCCTGTGGTCTTAAAGGCGTCGGGCTTGAAATTAAGCCCGACTATTTTAGGATGGCTGTTTCGGCAATCCCTCGATTGGCCGCATTGGAAGTCAACAACAAGAATACGAATGGTTCGAAACGAAGACTTCGATAGCTCCGTCCCGCTTCCTCCTGGCTTGACGGTAACAGCCATTCGCAAATAAACGGCACATCTCAGGGCTATTGTTCACTGTAGGAAAACACCCCCGCAGATACCAGGAATTGGGTCGCGTCCTATGTGATGCCTCAACATATTGACAAAAAGGGCGTCGCCGCCTATATTGGTGAAAAATCAACGAAAGGAGCCAAATGACATGGAAGCTATATATCAG